>QIAN01000181.1 GCA_003225005.1 Acidobacteriota bacterium
TCAAGATTCTTCTCAAGACGCCGCTGCAGTGAGAGGTTTCCCCTGGACCGGACCACTTCTTGCCATTTCACGGAACAGTTGCAGCTGTCGTATTCATCCGCTCCATGGGATTGATCGGTGGACCAGGATGGCATAGATGGTATAGAGGCTGCCCGGTGCAGCAGACAAAAAAAGTCCCGCACGGAGCAGCAGAATTCAAAGACATTTTGCAAATGGGTCAGCTCAAAGATCTCCTCGACCTTCTTTGTGACATTCATCAGCTTAAACACGCTTGCGCCGGAACGAGCCCACTCCCGCATGTCCAACAACACCCCCAAGCCGCCTGCATCGATGCGGTCAACCGACGCCAGGTCAAGCACTAGCCTCCTGGTGTGTCGTTGACTGAGTATTGCGTTGCGCAATATCGAACAGGCGTCGCCGACCACAATTTGGCCTTTACACCGGAGGACACTGGCGTCTCCCAATTTCTGAACAGTTATTTTCAACATCATCATCTCCTTAGCTCATTCCTCGAGATTTTGGTTTCGGAACCGCACTCGGCTTCGACCGCCCAAAGCTAGCTGCTACTTATATGACGAACGAAGAACGGTCGGATCGACAAGTTCTGCATCTTTTTGGGATTATTTGCGCGATTTTTACGTAACGCTTGTCAACCTTATTAGGTTCGACCCCGCACCATGAGGGAAGATGAAAAGAGTGGGTCGTCGTGGGGTGCTGGCAAGGCGAACTGGGTTGAGCTGGCCAAGGAAGCCCACAATTCGTGAAGGGTGTGGACAAAAGGCCGTCTCGGCGGCCAGCGTGGGGTGTGTGGGATTACAGTTTCCACGATGGTGGTTGCGCGTGCCCTGGCCGTCACAACAGGTCGCTGACGAGCTCTACGTAGGCGTCCGCATCTCTCCGCCAATCTTCAAATGGCGGGTAGGGGCAGTCGTTCAGAAAACGAATTTATGGGAACTATGTCAATGCCTCTTTTCGGTGCCTCTTTTCAATGCAATGCCGCGCGCCGAACAGCCTAAACCGACTGTTGCAACCTGTTGAATTCTCAATGTTTTGTTAAATGCAGAGAACGATTGTTCCCCTTTTGCACAGGAACATTCACAGGTGCTTGAAATCTGGCGAGAGCCATCTTGGCAGCGTGATAACCACACATGCCGTGCACGCCGCCCCCGGGCGGGGTTGATGACGAACAGATGTATAGGTCTCTTGCTGAGGTCGCATAGCATCGCCATGTCGGCCGAAATATGATTTGGCGAAGATCCATCGCGCCGCCTCCGATGTCACCGCCTACCAAGTTGGCGTCCATGGATTCAAGCTCCGTTGGAGAAAAGACCCGGCGCGCCAAAATGCACTCGCGGAACCCAGGAGCGAAGCGCTCAACCTGATCTTCCAGCTCCTTCAGCATATCCACCTTCGACCCGTTAGGAACGTGGCAATACGCCCACGCCGTGTGTTTGGTCGCAGGGGCGCGCGAGGAATCAAATAGACTTGGCTGAGCGAGCAAGACAAACGGGGAAGGCGCGTGCCGCCCATTTCGCGCCGCCTGTTCCGATCGAGCAATCTCCTCAAAGCTCCCGCCCAAGTGCACGGTCGCCGCGCGCAAGCACTCGGAAGCTTTCCAGGGGATGGGGCCACCCAATGCGTAATCGACTTTGAAAACGCCGGGGCCGTAACGAAACCTCTCTAGCTGACGCTTGTAGCTGTACGATAAGCGTTGGCCGGCAATTCTGAGAAGTTGCCGCGGGGTCACATCACAGAGAATCAGGTCATAGTGCGATAACGACGCGAGAGACTCGACACGCGACGAAGTTTCTACCTTGCTCTCGAACGTCGACAGATAACGACATAGCGCGTTGGTAAGTGACTGCGAGCCGCCGCGCGGAATCGGCCAGCCCACGGCATGCGCCGCCACTGCCATCAACATCCCAAAGGCGCCACTCACGGGTTCGTCGAGACTGAGGACGGAATGCGCAGCAAGGCCCGCGAACAGCGCGCGCGTGCGCTCGTTCTGAAAGCGGCGAACAATCGTCCTGGCGGAAAGGCGTGCGTTCATCCCAAAACGCACCATGAGCCAGGGATGTTTCGGAATCGAGCGAACCGGGCGAAGCACCTCGGGGGCGAATTCACTCCAGCGTTCGACAAACGGCTGCATGAGCTTGCCCCAGGCATTGCCGTCCGCACCAAGAGACGTCTTGGCATCGCCCAGGTCGCGTTCCAGTAGGACTGCCGTTCCGTCGTCGAGCGGATGGGCGAGCGGAGCCGGAGAATGAATCCACTCCAGTCCATAATCTTCGAGCGGCAGCGAAGAGAAGAAAGGCGACCCGGCAGCCATCGGATGCACCGCTGATCCGAAGTCGTGCAAGAAGCCCGGCAGCGTCAATTCCATGGTGCGCGCTGCGCCGCCCGCTGCCGGCTCGGCCTCGAGCACATCTACTTCCAAGCCTGCCTGGGCCAGTACGATGGCCGCTGCCAGCCCATTCGGACCAGAGCCCACAACGCATGCCTTGCGACTCAACGCAAATCTCCAACCAACCTTGTTCTGCTCGCGGTTCTGCTCATTTGCGAATACGCCACCCCTAGGCTATTCCCTCGGCTGCATCTTCGGCCACTCGACAACTTTGATGCCTCCATCCGGTCCGCGCTCCAGCGTGGGCGCATACAGGCCCAACAGTTGCCTCCGCCACCACATCCCGGTGACGCGTTTTTCTGACGTTGTGGTGAACCAGTATTGCCAGAGCACTGCGCGGATTTGATGTGGCGGCTCCTGTGAAAAAGGGTTACCGGCAAACAGTGCCAGTACATCCTTTTCGTTCGCGAGCAAGCGCACTTCCGTGTTGGGCACGATTGGATACTCGCGCCACGACCCCAGAGAAGCAAACCACAAGTTCCAATCAAAGCGCGGCTGATATGGCGCATAGATTCTAGGTGGCTCATGCGGTTCCTGTGGCTTGTAGCGAAACGGATATGCGACCCAAGTCTGTCCGTCTGCGGAACCCTGGAACTCAATTTCATATCGTCCGCGAGTCATCATCGCAAACAGTCCGTAACGATTGGCGATCCGGAACGGCTCAAGTGCGTCCACCAGAGAAGCGGGTAAAGGAAGTTTGGCAAACATCCAGACGAGTTCTGCCGTCGTCACGTAGAAGATCCACGTCAACATAACGGCGCTGAGGGAAAGCTTCAGGAGACGCCAATAGCGACCGATACTCTCCTTCCGGCTTCTCAGTTCTGGCGTCGACGGCCTTTCTGAGCGACGGATGCCAGAGGTGAGCCGCACTCTCCACTTCTCCGGCATGACGCCCAGCACAAAGCGATCATCGAGCAACAGTACACCCATCGCGAGGACCAGATAGTTCAAAAAGGTGTAGTTCGCCGTCAGGATTACACCGACCTGCCACGGTGTCACAATAAAAAAGCATACGGTTCTCCAACGCCGCGGCAGAAAAAGCATGCAAACCAGGCCCAACTCCAGAGCCAGCGTGGCATACACGGTCCCAGCATGAAACCAGTGCGGCAGGTGCTGCACGTACCAGCCAACCCAAGTGGGCAAAGGTCCGTTCTGGTAGTACTCATCCATTGCCGTGAAATGGCGCCACTCGGGGTCCCCGCTTAGAAGCTTCCCCACGCCAGACTCGAAGTAGATGCGAAACCACTCCCACTGCAGCAAGACCAAGCTGGCGCGCGAGGCAGGATGTAGGCGGCCTAGTCCTGGGCGGAATCCGGGCGGGGCAAAAAAGAATGTGATGAAACCAGCCTCCAGCAGCATGCCATCTGATTGGTAACCGGAGAAGTCTTGCGCGGCGCTGACGAACGACAGAAAGCACACAAAGCAAATGACCAGCATGCCGCGCGGCCACAGATTCAGGACAAGCAGGAGCGAGGCCAACATCCCCGCCCAGCACAGTGCGCTCAGCATGACTGACCCGCTCGAGAACCACAACAGCGTCGGCGCATACCACACTCGTTGCCAATGGCCGAGCGATTGCTCTATGGCGTGAAGATAGCGGCTGGCGGGCAGAATCCCTTCCGGGCCAATGAGACCGCAAATCTGAAAGATTAGCGAAAAAAATGCGGAAAAGTAGATCGCGCCGAGTGCGCGAAGGAATAGCCAGCGCGGAATCAGGCGGTCTGGAGCTCCCTCTTGCCGATCAAAGAGCCAACCGATCGCAGACGCAGGGCCAGGGTCCATGACCGTTGCAATTATACGGAGAAACAACTCCAGGTACTGTTCATCGACTCTTTACGTACGCAAGAGTTCAGCCGTTTCCTCCAGCACCTACGCTGGGAACGCCTACCTCGGAGCGGTCAGCGGATTGGGCACAGAGCAGTCAGGCAACAATTCCTGACGCCTGACGTGTGCTAAAGTGCGGTCACTTGCCACTGGAAGGTGCGAAACTCGGCGAGCCTGCTGAAGTCTCGTTCGTTGGCTGTAATCACTCTGATGCCCAGTCGCCCCGCGCTCATCGCGATCAGTGCGTCATTGGTCAATCGGCCCTGTCCGATCTGTTCGTAGTGATAGTTGGCCGCCAAGCGAGCGAGCACTCGGCCGGCTTGAATCCAGTCGCTGAGATTCGGCGCCAGGATTCGCTTAGCCCTGTCTAAATCTCGCTCTAGGCGTTCTACAACGTGACAATCGCGGTCGGCTGTGCCGGCATAGAGTTCTTCGAGAACCACTGCACTGAGCCAAAGGGGCGCACCAGTAGTGAACCGGCGCAGCGCCAGGACCGCACCGTCTCCTCGCCGCAGTGCGGTAATGTAAATGGAAGAGTCGAACAGGGCGGGTTGCATCTAACCACCCAACCTGCCGTATACGTCCTTGATGTCAATGCCACTCTTGACAAAGCGCTCGGTAGCTTCGAGAGCCAATCGGTTGCTCTCGTGTTCAGCAATCGCCAAATCCAGTGCACGCTCAATGGTCTCAGTCTCGGTTTTCGCTCGCAAAGCTTTTTGGGCGCGCTTGATTTTCATGGAATCCAACTGAAAGTGCTTGTGCGATCGACTCCTTGCCGTAGCCATGAAAGTACCCCTTTCCCCTATCCAGAGAGGATACCACCCAATGTACACATATTCCATATTTATGTACATGGTGAACATCAAAGGCAAACCACCGTCTAACCAGCTGAACTACGCTCCCGCTTGATGACTCCGTGTGATTCGCTGCTTCCTTCCCTTCCCCTTTGTGCTGCCCTGTTGCGATGGGCACGTCTCAAGTTAGGTGTGCCATTTACGCCCACAGGCAGGAGATAGGTACCGCGAACATGCGCTCGCTGAAAGGCACCGTCTGCTCAGCGTCGTAGAGAACGACACCGAGTTTGAAATCCTTGCCGCTGGCCGCGGACAGCTTTCGAAGCCCCTTGAAATCGCTCGCAGTGACGGTCGCGGCCGCTTTGACCTCAATACCAACTACATCTCCACCCTCACCTTCCACGATGATGTCCACTTCGTCCTGATCCTTATCTCGGTAGTGATAAAGCCTGCACGTCTCGGCCAGCCAATCCACCTGTTTCATGACCTCCGCGAAAGCGAAAGTCTCCAGCAGCGGGCCAAAGACCGATCGATCCTTACCGATTCGTTCCTCGGTGGTACCCAAGATCGCAGCCAGCAAACCCGAATCAAGAAAGTGCAGCTTGGGAGTCTTCACCAGTCGCTTGAACCGATTGCGGAACCAAGGTTCTAGGCGACGAACCAAGAACAGTTGCTCGAGGACGGCTACGTACTTTCTTGTCGTTTTGTCATCGAGACCAATTTGACCGCCGATCTGCGTGAAGTTGGTCAGTTGACCGGAGTGGTGAGCAAGAGCTTTAAGTAGGCGCGGCATCTGGTCCATCTTCTCTAGCTCGGCGATATCGGGCACGTCGCGCTGCACGATTGCGTTGACGTAACCGCGAGCCCACGCTCGGCGCCGTTGTCGATCTCTTCGTTGAATCATCTCTGGGTAACCGCCGGTGAACACTGCGTCTACCAGATCATCCCCAATCAAGTACTCGGTTGTTTTGGCGACTCTGCCTGCCATCGCTTTCTGCAAGAAAGTAGGTTTCTTCTCTCCGATCTCAGCTCTTGAGAGCGGCAAAAGATTCACGACCTGCATTCGTCCAGCAAGGCTTTCGGAGACTTGAGGCAGGGTGAGCACGTTGGCGGAACCCGTCAGAAGGAAGCGGCCTGGTCGGCGGTCGACGTCGATGGTTTTCTTGATGGCACGCAGTAGATCTGGAGCGCGTTGCACTTCATCGACAATGGCTTGATCAAGTCCACGTACGAATCCGCTCGGATCGCCCCGAGCAGCTTCCAGCACTGTATCGTCGTCCAGGGTGATGTACCCATGACTGGTAAATCCCCGTACCAGGGTAGTCTTACCACACTGGCGCGGCCCGGTAACCATGACGACGGGCGTATCGATGAGGGCGGCCTTCACCTGATCGACGGAGAACCTAGGAAATAGCTTGGCGTTCGATTCGTCCAATTCGGATCACTGCTCCGTCCATCCCGGATTATATTAACGTCTGTCTCGGATTATATCCACGCCCAGTTCGGCGTACAAGCCCGTCCAGTCCGGATCATAAACCCGCTTGAAGTTGCTCTACGTGCCGGTGTAGGAGTTGATTCGGATGCAAAAGGTGGAACGCCTAAGGTCGGCGCACCTGCAACGGGTGCTCCGGGGCATATGCAGACCTTTTTGGGAGTGAGTGAAGCAAACAAGAAACTGCACCCGATTTTGCAACGGTGGCACGGTTCCGGCGCTGGCCGCGGGTTACGGACCGTTTTGCAAGAGATCTGCGTAACCGATTGGTGTGAAAGATACAAGACTAGCGCTGCAATGAGAAACTTGGAGAGAATAAGCAAACCCAGAGCCATCGCAAGGTGCATGTTTAAGGCCTCTTCGTTCACTTCCGCGGACCACCGCGGCCCTAATGCGACGATTGCCACCCTGTCTTGCTACGACCGGATTTCCGGCTGGCAGCCTAAATTTGGCTGCACCATGGAAGCACACAGGATTCGCGTGAGGCCGCAGTTCGAGGATTGCCACATTGTCGGCGGGGTCGGTGGACGCTGATGATCTCGGTTCCGATAATTCTGGGAAGTTAGGGCACGTCTCGCATAAAATGCCCAGCGCAGGAGGGCCTGAACATGGACAGCTTATCCCCCTCTGTACAGCAACGCGACGGCACGATGATGCGCGACTTGACTTGGTCGCACGCAGAGAAAGTTATCGCCCGCGAAGCGTTTCGCCGGGCACTAGATCGGGAATTTCGGGAGACCATCACAAAAACGAAGGAGATCGCCAAGAATATCGAGCAACCAGCGGACCTCTGGGAGCTCGAGGGCTACCTCACCGATAGCCGCAAGGAGATCGACCGCCAATACGACTACCGGTATTCGGTTCTACCGCTCGTTTTTGGAAATCTTGTCCGCCGGGGCCGCCTCCGCATGGAAGAGCTGAGCGGCCTGAGGGAAGACAAGCTGAAAGCAATTCGCTCCTACGTCCGATTGTTCGATGATGCGGACGCAGCCTGAAACACTCGGAAGGTTACGGTTCGTTCCAGGGATCAACGATTTCAAGACTGCAGTCGACGAAGTCGGAAACATTGCGCGTGGCAAGCTTCGCTCCTCGCACGCGCGCGATGGCTGCGATCTGTGCCTCTGCGTGACTAATCGGTTTGCCGAGGGAGCGACGCTCGGCAGCGATCCTGGAATAAACGCGCGCAGCTTCACTGTCGAAACCCAAGACGCGGCCGGCTAAGTCTTCGGCAAACATGGCTTCCGCGGCCGCCAGCAGTCCCTCGCGGCGCTTGCCTTTGCTCAGCAGTTCAATTCCAAGAAAGATTTCTGCTTCGGTGATTGCGGTCGTGAAAAGATCGGTGGCTGGATACTTTGCTGCCCACGTCAGGACCACAGGAGCAGGCTTGGGTCTCATGAATTCTGAGAGGACATTGGTGTCCAGGATGATCATTCGCCAAATCTCGGGGGCTCGCGCATGGCGTCGCGTTGCGGCACTTGCAGTTCGACCCCGCCCAACGCCCGAAATCGTCGACGGATGCTCTCCGCCAAATTCCCCTTGGCTGGGGAGGGCACGGTGAGAGCCAGGCGCAAGATCTCCCTGGCCTCTTCTTCCATAGAACGCCCGTGATGGGCCGCGCGGACCCTTAACCGGGTCTTGGTCCTCTCGTCCAGTTGTCGAATGGTTAATGTCGCCATGCTGTCAATGCTATCATTGCTAGCAAGGAAAGCAAAGGATAAAAACAACCTCCGCCCCACCCGTTCGACACGGTCTGCTTTCTGACCGAGGCCGGGCAGTACACCGACCCCACCGACCCTTCACATTGCAATACGTGGCGGGGCACGATACGATTAAGAGCACGATGCGCTACGTCCATCCGCAGGAAGAGGCGGTGCGGAAGTTGTTTGTGCGATTGGGCGGGCTGGAACGGCCGGCGCCAGAGGTAGATCCGGTCGGGGTGTTGCAGAATCGGGTGCAGTGGGAAATCCCCTCTTCGACGAATGACCCTACATTATTGAATACAAGTAATGCGGAAGTGGTGGAACTGGCAGACACACCATCTTGAGGGGGTGGCGCCGAAAGGCGTGGGGGTTCAAATCCCCCCTTCCGCACCAGAAACTCATTTAGAATCAATTAATTAGAAGCGTGTTTTGATTTCATACAGTAATCGTACAACGTTTCAACCCTCCGTAGTATTGTCTGCTACGAACTGAGCTGCCTAGTCTCCTGTCCCAGAAATAAGTGAACTAAATCGTGCGGGGGGTTGCGTCTAAGATGTAGGAGGCTTAGATGCGAACCGGACGGCCCAAACAGGCATTGAGTTTGACCGAAGAAGAGCAAGATCGGCTCCAATCGCTGGCCCATCGTCGTCATCCGGGTACTCGCTCGAGACCCAGAGGGTGCGGACACCTGCAGGGCTTACCCCGTTTCTCCACAAGAATCACAAGTAGGTCAGCCACCAATCATGCCGACGCTGTTTGAGTCGCGCAAACCAAAGGCATGCCGGATAGAGAAGCAGTAGTACCACAACCCAGACCGCATACGCCGTCCACAGCGGGAACCCGTAATCAACCGGAAAAAGTTCGCTGGAGCCTCCCATCGAAGGCGGCGCAATCAGCAGGAATGGCTTTGCACCGTAGCGCACGAAGTTCATCCCAATCTCAATCAGATGAGCCAAAAGCAAGTGCGCCCCGTAGTAGAAGAACGGCACACGCCCGAAAACAATCAGCGGATTGGTGAAATGAAAGTGAAATTTTTCCAGCCACGCCATGACGACCATTGCTGGGCCGAGTGTCATCAACAAAAAGTCGAGTGAAGGCGGATATTTTCTGACATTAAGAAAAGAGAGCACCGTGAAAACTGGCGACGCTTGATGACTCCAACGTAGGGGATCGCCATAGATATTAGCGGCGCGCACCACAACGGATGCCGTAGCAAGCGCCAGTCCCATACGCACCAGAAAACTCCGCCGGCGATGCTCATCCCATTCAAAGATCGTCCCGAGGCAATAGCCAACAGCCATCACCCCGATCCAGGGCAGTACCGGATACGCGGTCACGAAGTTGATTCCACGGAAAGCGAAAACATTTTGCTGGTGCATGATGTCCCAAATCCACGCCGCACGGCCGAAGCGCTGGCCGAGACATGATCGAGCAGATTGTGCAGGGCAATAATCGCGATGCTGACCACCGCAATAACGCGCATCGGAAGATAAATCAGCCCGGCAAGCCCGATCATGGAAATCCCAATCGCCCAAAGGATGATCAGGATCACAGGATTCGCCGTGAAGCTTATCTGCGAAAAAAAGATCAGCCGCAGTATCGTGACCTCAAGGACAATCAGCCAAATACCACGACTGATCAGCAGCCGCGACAGCTCGCCTTTCGAGTGATGACCGCGGGTCATCCAGAAATATGCGCCCAAGCCGGCTGTGAGCATGAAAACCGGCGCGCAAAAATGCGTGATCCACTGGGTAAAGAAGATAGCAGGAGTCGTGCGTGTCAGGTCAGTAGGCAAGAATTGCTGCGCACTTCGGGCCAGGTAGTCGCGAATGTGATCGATCGCCATCAACATCATGATGGCCCCACGCAGAGCATCCACCGACTGAATGCGAGGCGCCGGTACAGACTGGGCGGGAATCGCGGAAGCAGCCATGATTTTCCAATTTTATTCTTTATGCCAGCAAGCGGCTGCGGACTTGGAAAAACCGCCTCCTGTTGGGGTCAGAATTCAGCGACATCGTGCCGGGCGTGTTCACTCTGGTGGTGGCGAAGTACTCGCACACGAACCGGTGTCACCGGACGTATATAAAAGGTGCTTGCCATCGGGGCCCAGATCGGGTTGAAATTGCTGGCTGGGCCGCGGGTCAGGCGCGAGAAGGATCCCCGAGTCAAATCCTGAATCCAGATGTCGGGAGGATGCCCCGCTTCTAAAAGCTCTTCCATAATCCGGTAAGGTAAGGTTTGCCGGACAATCCAAGAGCGATTGGCTCGACTACCGAGTTGTCCAGGGCCTTCAGTTTCAATATGCCCAGTAGTGGCAGCATCCAGAAGGGATTGACCAGATTGGGCAGCTTGGGCAGCGCTTTCAATTCACTAATTGTGGCGATTCCGGTATACTCCGCCCGTCCAAACTTGCTCCGCCGGAGAGACCTGAGTGAGCGTTGTTCCATTAAGCGCGGCCGCTCCCGTTGCGGTTGAGTTAGCAGACCACACGCGGCACCGCATTGCCATGCGGTTGCTTCCATTTCTGTTCATCCTTTACATCGCCAATTATCTTGACCGCACCAGCGTGGCCTATGCCGCGCTCGGCATGTCACGCGACTTAGGATTCAGCGACCGTGTACTGGGCATGGGAATGGGCGTCTTCTTCATCAGCTATGTGGCTCTACAGATTCCCGGCGCCCTGCTGGTCGAGCGCTGGAGCGCGCGGCGGATGATCTCCGCGACCATGATTGCATGGGGATTACTGACGGCGCTGACGGCACTGGTGCACACCCCAGGGCAGCTTTATTTTGCACGCTTCGTATTAGGCGCAGCGGAGGCCGGTTTTTTCCCCGGCGTGATCGTCTATCTGAGCCACTGGTTCAAGCGCGAGGACCGCGCGAAGGCGACGAGCAACTTCATGGCGGCAATTCCAATGTCGTTCGTCATCGGATCGCCAATCGCGGGCTGGATTCTCGGCCACAAATGGTTTGCCGTCGAGGGCTGGCGCTGGCTGTTCGTCCTGGAGGGAATGCCGGCCATCCTGCTAGGCACTGCTGCGTTTTTCCTTCTGACGGATTGGCCGGGCGAAGCGGCCTGGCTCGGTCCCGAGCAACGGCGGTGGATTGTACAAGAGCTGCACCAAGAAAAGCATGTCAGCGAACAAGCGATCACGGTGCCTCACGCGCTCAAGTCCCGCACAATTCTGCTGCTGGCTGGCCTAACCTTTCTGAATTACCTTGTGCTTTACAGCTTTGCTTTCTGGTTCCCGACCATGCTGAAACGTCAGTCGGGACTCTCGGACATGAGGGTCGGCTTGCTCGGCGCTGTGCCTTACCTGGCGACCTTCATCGCAATGCAGGTCAACGGTTGGCACTCCGACAGGAACTGTGAAAGACGCTGGCACTCCGCAGTCCCGATGTTCATCGCGGCAACCGGATTGCTGGGCCTCCTCAGTCAACCCCGCTCAATTCCAATCTCACTCGTGTTCTTCACCATGGTGTGTATCGCCTTTGCCTATCTCCCGACGTTCTGGGCGATCCCAACCGAGATCCTGAGCCAGTCGGCCGCGGCAGCCGCTGTCGGCATGGTCAACTCTGTTGGCAGCGCGGCGGGCTTTGCTGGCCCTCATCTGTTCGGTTACATGAACAACCGAACGGGATCATTTTCGTACGGCCTGGTCTTGATGATGGTCTCAGCACTGGCTGGAGGGCTGCTGATGCTGTGTATTCCGAGGAGCGCGCGAGCGTTTGTCGGCTGAACTGTTCGCCTTGTGAATTCGCCGGAATTGTTCCCGGGTGACGCTAGAAGTGTTTTATCGGAAGCGCGCAGGTGAGAAGGAGTGCCAGTGACGACAATGCTCTGCGCGCTTTCGATAAAACCGTTAGAAGGAAGCCGCTTGCGTTTGCGGCGGACGCGGTCTATGGGAATTCAATCGATTTGGAGCTGGAAGGCATTGCAAACAAGGGAGTTGCGCGAAAAGCTTGGTTATTGATGCTCGTCAATGCACTGCTCCCGGCGTTCAACCCGGTGATGGTACGCCGCGGCTGTTCTTCTTTCAAGCGCAGATACGCTCGCACCGATACACGCGGCAGCGTCCGCCGCGCCAGCGGCTTCGTTCTGACGGGGAACCCGGACGTTATCGATGGAGTGGATCTCACTTGAAGCCAAAGAGTTCAGATCGGAATTAGCCCCCGTCGGATTCCCAGGGGTAACCGCTTCTGTGCGGGTGGAAGCACCCAGTTTGTCGAGAATCGAGCTGATGTGGAACTTGACCGTGTGCTCGGAGATACCCAGACGCGCCGCGATCTCTTTGTTCACGGCCCCTTCCGCTAACATTCTAAGCACTTCGGTTTCGCGGGAGGTGATCTCTTCGGACAATTCATCCTCAACCTCCAGCGACTGATCGCCGTAGACTGCAGTCAAGCTCTCTGCGATCGGTGTGCTCAGCAACACCAGTCCATCATAGGCGGCGTAAATGGCGGACAGAATGTCGTCTGGGTCGCTTTCTCCGGAAAGAATCGCGCGCACCCCGCTCCGCAATAAGCGCGAAATTGAGCGCGCGTCGCTGATCTCCGTAAGCAGAACAATCGCGGCATCCGATATCGGCCCAAGTAATAAAACGCGGATCGACTCCGAGTCGATGACAATTACATCCAGTTCGGCGCTATGGGCAAATGACACCAGGCTCGCCATCGCCCCAAAACTTCCCGCCAGATGGAACTCAGCGTGGCTCCGGACGATGCTTTCGAGCCGAGCCCGGAGAACGGCGGAGGTCGTCGCCACCGCAATTCGGATCGCGCCTCCGCCGCTTCGCTTTGACATTCGTTATCGCGACCTCTCCCCCAAAGTAATTGAAACTGGCTTGATCTCGCCGGCTCGAATCACCCTGACCTGCAGAACATCGCCAATTTTTGCGGTGGCAAGCGAGTCTTGGATCGCATCCACGTGTTCGACTGGCTTTCCGCCCATTTCGAAAACAACGTCTCCTAGCAACACTCCGGCCTTTTCTGCGGGCCCACCATTTTCGATGTGCACGACGAGCAGCCCGGCTCGAGTTTCAGTTAGCAACTTCGAGCGCATATTCTCCGGCACCTCCACTGGCTGCATCGCAATGCCTAAATAGGGCCGAGCGATGTGCCCCTTTTTCAGGAGTTCTTCGACCACCCGATTGACGGTTGCCACCGGCACCGTCACGGCCCGTCCATGGCCTAGGCCCCGCGTGTTAATGCCAACGACCTCGCCTCTGGCATTGAGCAGTGGTCCTCCGGAAAATCCCGGATACAGGGCGAGGTCGAGCCGGATGTGCTGATCGAGTTGTCCCCCACGCCGGTTCCTCCACTCGCCGCTGATGCCGCCAATGATCCCGCTACTCGCCACCAGATCCCCGCACCGTGTGCGGCCGAGGGCGAGAACAAGATGGCCGAGCCTCAGGCTTGTCGAATCGCCGAGTTGGGGCGCGCCCGAAGATCCTTCCTCGATCCTTAAGACGGCTACGTCTGTACTGGGATCCCGTCCTGCCAGTTTCGCGGAAACTACGCGACCACCAGCGAGCAGCACTTTGATGTCTTCGTCGCGCTGCACGCCGTGATGAACCGTTACGACCACACCCTTCGTCCATTCGATGCCACTGCTCGGCATCCAGCGTCGGGCGTGAACGGCAACCACACTGCTGCCCACCTTCTCCGCGGTAGACGCAAACTCGCTTGAAATTGTTTCTAGTATTGAATTGGCCATGTCAGCAAAACCCCTTTCTTCAACTGTTAGCACAGGATCGAGGATAGGAACGGAAGGCGCATCCGCCAGATGGCTAGGTAGAAGCCAGAAGGTTGGCTACGGACAAAAGGTACCCGGCCAGTGCAAGGGATTTTTTCTTTTGGAGCTTATCCGATAACCGACCCGAGAAGCCTTGCACGATATTCTGGGTTGCCTGTGCAACGCCCTCCACCCGACCGACGACACTACCCCTCGCACAGAGGGTTTGGGTGAGGAAGATCGGCAAGACCGGATAAAGCATCTCCGACGAGATATCGGCAAACGGACTCGTGAACGCCAGAA
>QIAN01000179.1 GCA_003225005.1 Acidobacteriota bacterium
TTGCTGTCGTAGTCGTTCTCACCATGCAACTTAAGCTACCGTCAGACCAAGTAGCGGAGACGACTGCTCTCCATCAAATCTATATAAGGCAGGACTAGAACTGGCGTATTCGGTAGTATTCGGTGCGTTGCAGTCCCCCGCAAACCCTAGCGAGTACCGTTGAGCTGATTCACCCGCACAGACCATTTAAACTGCGGGAGGGCAAGGAGTATCGTCACTTCGACTTTGGCGCTCATGAGCTTACTGTTGCGCATCACACTCCATCTGGCGCGCAGCCCGCAGTCGTAAAGGAGTCCGCCGTAAGCGAACAATATCTGCAGCGACGAGAGCAAAGATTTGGAAGGCAACAAAAGCGCGGTGGGCGAAGTTCAGGGCTGAAAAGGCTAAGAAGGGGAAGTGGTCGGCTCCAGGCGGAGAAGTTCGGCAACCCGGTGAGTAAAGGAACAGACTTTCTTTAGGGGGCGAACAGGCCCAGGTCGATACTTCGAGCCGGGCTCTTTCTTGTGTGAGTCCGTGATTGTTCCGTGTACCTAGACCGACAGCTGTTCCTCACTTCGGCGTTTCCATGGTTTTTATCCGTTTCGCTGATTCGTGGAATCAATAACTTGCGCGCCTCCAACTGAGAAAGCATCCACTTACGACCGCCCATTCCCCGCGTAGCTCCCGTTTAGCTTTCCACGCATTCGGCGCAAAAGGGTACGCGGCATGTCGGCAGCAATTGCGATGCGATTCCTATCAACCGTACACTGGGAATGGGACGATTTGGGACAAGCGTCTCAAGCGAGTCTCTCGGGGTAACCTCATGTTTGAACGGTACACGGAGAAGGCGCGACGTTTGATCTTCTTCGCGCGCTATGAAGCGAGTCAGTACGGCAGCCCCTATATCGAGACCGAACATCTGTTGTTGGGGCTTCTACGAGAGGACCGAGCTCTTGCAAATAGGATTCTAGGTGAAGTCAACTCCCAAGAAGGAATTCGTGCAGAAATCGAGGGGCACATCGCGTCACGAGGACGCATCTCTACTTCGGTGGAAGTGCCTCTGGCAGTCGAATCCAAGAAGATCCTGAACCTGGCCGCTGAAGAGGCCGATAGACTGGGACACCGTCACATCGGGACTGAACACATACTGCTTGGTCTAATGCGCGCGGAGGATTCGCTTGCTGGCAAGATTCTCCAGGCAAGGGGTGTCAGAGCGGCAACACTTCGAGAGCAAGTTGCAAAAGTCTCGGTTGAGGGTATCAATGTCCGGCCAACATCAAGCAAGAGAGCCACGGCTGCCCTGGACAGTTTCCTTGCTGGGCTTAAATGGCATAACGCGGAGGAACTGTTGACTTTTTTCGCCGAGAACGCGCAATTCGTGGACGTCTATGGAAAACGATGGAATCGCGAGGAAATCCAAAAGGAATTTGAGGCCCTGTTTGCCCCCTATGCCAAGAAAAATGCGACTTACATAATTGAAGAAACCCTCGCGGACAATAGCGACCTGCTAATTGTCATTGTCCTTTGGAAAAACGCCATCCTCGCTAGCCTAGACCGGGTCTGGATCCACAGGATGAGTGTGGTTCTTGTTCCTCAAGGCGATGATTGGGCCATCATGCTAGCGCAAGTGACTCCGGTTCATCCTAAGTAGATTAGCTATGAAGCTCGCTTGGTATTTACTTAAACCGCGCATCGAGATCGAGGGATCGGTTACCGTCCGTGCCGCCGCTTGAAATGGCACAAGAACCGATCCAAAATCCCTTATTGCTGCCTTTTGCTGCCTCGCTTTTTTGTAACATCCGTCACATCAAAAGGATATGGCGGAAGCGTGTGGGAGTCGAACCCAAACTTTAGACTCCCAACTCACGGCGAATGATGACGTTGCAGCTTCCGCCAGGTTCCAATTGGAGTCAATTGGAGTCAGAACGGTTCAAGTTCCCGCAAGATTTTGCCTCCTCCACTGCGGATCGCTTCCCTGCTCTCTTTTAGGGCCTCGTTTCTCAGGTCGTGGAATTGGTGACCTGTGTCGGCGGCACGCGGCTCAAGTTCCCAGCTTTCGTGCGTGGGTTCGATTCCCATCGCCCGCTCCATAAATCGCGATGATTCTATTGTCCTTACGCCGCTAGCCCACAGAAAAGGCCCATAAAACAGGGGTTTTTGGTCCCAAGCTGGTCCCAACGAAATAAATTGGTCCCAACTTCTCAGCCCGAAGTTGGACGCCAGATGGCCGCCGGTCCTGGCAATTGGACGCTAGCACATTGTCGTAGATTCCACGGACGGTTACCGCGTTACCAGATGGAAGGAGTTATGCTTGCGCCGCTGTGCAATCAGGAGCCTCATCCGACGCCTCGGCGTCGCCACTATAATCATGTCGTATGAAAACCAATTTATACACAGTGCCTGAGAAATCTCTTTGCGCCTACGCGTTTCTGCTCATATACGCTATCGGCATCGGTGGATTCATTTCAGGATGCGATGGCGGGACGCATCTCAAGGGAATAGTCCTTGACTCAGGCCACAGACCGATTGCCGATGCGGATGTAAGGCTGACGACCGGAAAGCTGCAGCGGGAAGTAAAGTCATCCGACCGCGGAGTCTTCAAGGTCGGTATGACCCACTCGCCCTTCAATCCCGAGCTGACCCTGGAAGTTACGAAACCCGGATTCAAACCTTTCGAAAAACGCTTTCATGCAAAGGAACACCTTGACAGCATTGTTGCCACTCTGGACCCCGTCGCTGACGCGCAGGAGCCTTCATCGTCTCCGTTTTCGGTCTCCATTGTTCCGGGAATAGGCGGCATCACAATTGCCAAAAACAAACCCGACGAGTTCTACGTTGTCATCACGAATGTTTCTGGAGTGCCCCAATCCATTTGGCAGTATTGGAACAGTTGGGGGTATCAAGCAATTTCATTCGAGCTGACAACGGCGGACGGAAAGAAGTTTGTACTTTCTAAGAAGCAGGAAGCGTTTACGGTGAACTTTCCATCCACATTTGTTGTTGAGCCAGGCGAACACCAGATCTATCCCATAAAACTGGATGAGTGGTGGGAAACGCACCCGGCACTTCCCAAGACCGACGAGATGCCCATAACGCTAAAGGCGGTCTACGAAGTATCCACGACGCCGGAGGCCAGCCAGTACAAGGTCTGGACAGGCCGTCTCGAATCTCATAGCTACAATTTTTCCTTGCGCCTGTGGTGATTCGACCGCTCAATTTTTCGTTCGGCTGGTTCACTTGGACGTAGTCGCATAATCGTACAAGTTAACGGAGAGCGCTGCTCCGGCGCTCAGCAGCGCCGGAATTTTTGTAACTCGCTGATTTCTTGATGGTTCCTATCCGGAAACCGAAGTTGCTCTGCAGCACCCATCCTGGGGTGGCGTGTCTACCTACTCCCGGCGCAGCAGCGCCGCTCTGCCGGGCGATCCAGGGCGCTCTACGTTAACCGCCCGCCACAGGCCCCCAGACCGCCTCAAAACCCTAGTCGGTCCACGGACGCGCCAGAAGAGCTATGAGCCAAAAGATGGCCCAAATGCCCAGCCCACAAATTGCAAGCCATTTGTATCGGCTCCAACCCTGTACCGCTGGTGAAGCAACACGCGGCCACAAGAAAACAACCACGCACGCTATAACCGCGGTGACTGTACCGACCACCATTTCCACCCACTCGACAACCGTATAGGCCAGGTGGCGGTCGGGAGGAAGGATGTTCACCGTGGCCATTGTCGCCACCAGCGCAACAAAACATGCAAGCGGAAACCACGAGAAAAGACGGACCGTCATACTACCTTCAGTTACGGTCGCAGGCTGCAACCGTATCTTGCCAGGCATTCCAATACGAGGCATAACGTCCGTGCGTCTGCTTCATTGCCAACGCGAGGCTTCGGCCTTGCGCGGAACCACTGCTAAATGCACATGGTTGGACATCAGGCAGTAGCCCAGCAGCGACAAGTGGTGAAGTTGAACGTCATGGCGTAACAGCTCGAGGTAAACCAAGCGCTCGCCATCAGGAGCGAGAAGGAATTGCCGCGCGTTACCACGCTGCGTTACGTGGTGCGGGACATTAACGATTACAATACGAGCCAAACGAGCCGTAAACCGCTAAAATATCAGAAAACGTCCCGTCTGTCCCCGGTTTCCAAACGAAAGTCTCACTTCGAGAGTGCATTGTCACTGACCTCGCTCTCCTAGAGGATCTCCAACGTAAACGATCCGGCTCTGACGATCTGTCCATGCATACGGATCTTCCAAGCGCCCTTCAAACGCATATTCTTGGGCATTGGCTTTTTCGCTGAAAGGACCATCCTGTTCCTCGTACCGCTGTCCAAATTTTCCAAGCATTGGGTCGCCGATGTATGGCGTCAACGTTCGAACTGAGGAACTTACCTGACCGAAAAGGAAGTGACACCTGGGAATGTAAACGAGATTTGCTGCAGGATCGGTTCTCGCAGGGTGCCCCTTCATTAGACCCAGTTCCTTCACGCAAATTCTCAGAGAGTCTCCACTGATCTTCGGGCGGCTGTAGCGACAGTCTGTCGTGAACAGAAGACCCCGGATGGCCGCGTGTTCCAGAGGCATGGTGACGAAGTTCTGGCCCCACAGGTTGTAGGCGGAAGCTGTTCCACGAGGCTGATCTGACATGAGGTGCCTCCAATACTGAGCTACTACATATACTCAGTATTGTGCCAAAAACCACGCCCTCACGCAATCTTCCCCCTCTAGGTCGCACACCCAAACCGGGCTTCCATTTGCGGAAACCTACGCCTCTCATGCTAAGCTTTAACAATGGAAATCACGCTGCGCATCCCCGACGATGTCGCCAAGCGGCTTTCGGCTGCCGGTGGCGATCTGTCCCGCCGTGCCCTAGAAGCCCTCGCACTAGAGGGCTATCGCGACCAAACTCTTACCCTCTACCAGATTTCGGAGATGCTGGGGCTTTCCCGAGTCGAGACGGAAGACTTCTTGGGACGACGTCATGTCCCTCTATCCGAGATTAACGAGGCGGACTTGGATCGCGAGGCGGCAGTATTCGAAGCGGGATCGCGTCGTACTCGTTAGCAAGTTCACGGCATGATCGCCGTTTCCAATACCACACCTCTCCGGTATCTCATCGCCATTGGCCAAGACGATCTCCTGGGAAAGCTATTTGAGAAAGTGTTCGTGCCCACGGGTGTCCATGAGGAATTGACGGACGCCAGAACGCCGGAGGCCGTGCGCCGCCGCGTGTTGTCACTCGCAGCCTGGTTTGAGGTACGAGCCGTGCGACAGAGTCACGAGGCCACGTTTCCGGTAACGCTGCATCGGGGCGAACGGGAAGCCATTCTGTTAGCGGAAGCACTGCGGGCTGACGTGCTTCTAGTCGATGAGCAGATCGGACGCACTATTGCTCTGAGCCGGAACCTCCCTCTCTCGGGGACGCTGGGTGTCCTGGAACGCGCGGATAGGATGGGGTTCGTGAGCGATTTCCCACAGATTCTTCAACGATTGAAAGCGAGCGGGTTCTTTATCGCCCATTCGTTGGAGCAACAACTGCTACAACGCCATGAGGCGAGGCGAGCAAAGTAAAGTAAGGGTGGGTATGGACGCGTCGATGTACAAGGACGGTCCGACGCCTCCAGAAATTACAATTTGGAGCGCTTTCAGTGTACCCAAGCTTCGGACATGGGTTCGATTCCCATCGCCCGCTCCATAAATCACGATGATTCTATTGTCCTTACGCCGCTAACCTCACTGAAAAGGTCCATAAAACAGGGGTTTTTGGTCCCAAGATGGTCCCAACGAAATGAATTGGTCCCAACGTCTCAGCCTGAAGTTGGACGCAGATGGACGGTAACGTTAACCGAGGACTGCGCGACTGGTTCGCTCATCACAAATCCACCTATTATAGGTAGACTGTTTGCGTGAATTAACCAATTTCAGATAGCATTCGTTAGAATAGGAGCACGTTCATCATGCTGCGGGCGGTCTTATGCGTTCTGTTTATCGCGCTCGCGAGCCTAGCCAGCTCAACCATTGGCGCCCAGGTTGTTCGGACTGCGGCAGGGTCGGTCGAATTTCTCGGCCTGGAGAAATGGACGCCCGCAGAAATCCAACAACGCTTAGGCTACGCATCCTCAGACCAACTTCATTATTGTGCTGCTGACCTAAAGAAGAAGCTCGGCTTTCCGGAAGTGGCGGTCGTCGGATACTCCGAACACGGACATCGGATTGCCGTGGTGACGGTTATTGAGCCGGACCGCGCAGCTGAGGTGGTCTACAGGTCCCAACCATCGCAACACGCCGCTTTGTCGGTGGGCTGGGAGAGCCTCAAGAAGTTTGCCAAGGAGCCGGGCTTCTTGGAGGGCGGAATCTTGGACTATGGCCGTAACCTACCGGGTTCCCTTGCTGACCTCCCTTGGCTATCAGACGGTACGCCGCAAACTTGGTGGCCCGTACTGCGAAGTTATCGTAAAAAGAGCGACTTAAAGCGTGCGCAACAAATCTTAGGACAATCTGACGACTCGGAAGCCAGAGCGGTAGCCGCCATCGTGCTCATGAATTTCGTGTCCGAGGACGCTGCGTGGCGCAGTTTGGTCTCGGGTCTACGCGACCCGAACGGCCTTGTACAGGCGACTTGTTGGCAAGCCCTAAACTCGCTGGCGACCTATCATCCACGGAAAGTCGACTGGGCGCCAGCTATCTCCGACTTGGTGGCTCTTCTCCATGGAACTGACCTCTTTGCATTTCAATTTCTGTTGAAGACGCTTACCGAGACCAAAATCGATACTGCGCTTGCAGGCGCACTCCTGGGTCATGGCGGTGCGCGACTTGTAGTCGCCTATCTTGGTGCAAACCACGACGAACAGCGCGACTTGGCCCACAGTTTCCTCGTCGTGGTGGCCGGACGCGATTTGGGGAGTGACCCAACATCATGGGAAAGATGGCTCGCGCTCCTGTGAGGCCGGGCGGGACCCCTTCATTACCGCCACAAATCTCGAATGACCCACGTCGTATAGAGAATAAGATTACAAAATAGCACAAAGGGATCGTGCGGAGAACGACGCGGTTTTTTTTATTTTACTGCTACGGTTTTTGCCGTTCTTTTATTCTCAGTAAGTTAACGGAGAGCGCTGCTCCGGCGCTCTGCAGCGCTGGAAATTTCGTAACTCGCTGATTTCTTAATGGTTCCTATTGGGCAACCGAAGGTTGCTCTGCAGCACCCAACTTGGGGTGGCGTGTCTACCCCATCCCGGCGTCGTAGATCAACTGGCAACAACCGACGCCCGACTGTCCGCTGATCGTCGCTCCAAAAGCCAGCGCAACGCCACCGCGCGCTATCACTCAGACGGTTAGGATTCGGCACCAGCGGATAGGCGGGAACGGATCGCCTTCCACGCCCTCGCTACCGACCACCATAGGGCGGCATTGATCGTCAGCGTCAGGACCAACTCGGCCCAGGTCATCCCCGACAGAGTCAGCCGACTGCTCCACAGCAGCTTCTCCACGATCACCAGGTTCAGCAGTCCGCCGGGTGCGAGCAAGACCAGCCCAGTAACGAACAGCATCGGCCCCGGCGCGGTCTAGATGTGCGGTCCTGCCCACACACAGATCAAACCCACCAGTTGCACGGCGGCGAACGCTGTCCATCCTCGACAACCCATAAGCCTATCCAGCCTCACTTACACTGTTTGCGCAAGGCGTCGTCCAGCTTCCCTTGGCTTTGCTTCTTGAGTAGATCGTCCAGCGTCTTCCACTTCGCATCCGGCTTCTGCTGGAGGATGGCGCCGTAGACCTTGAGAACGCTTTCTACGGCGGCTAGGTTCATCGCATTCGTGTCGCCAGCTTTTTCGGGATTCTCGATGATGAACGCGCCGCTGGCGAGCATGTACTGCCGGGTGATTTCGTGCCTATACTTGTACTTTGCGTCCTTAAATTCCCCTAGGAGCGCCGGGCACAACGGCACGTGAATGTCGTGCGCGTTGCCGAGCCGGTTCAGTGCAGATTCGCCGTCCTTGTTCACACTCTCGTCCAGAGGATTGCTCTCTAGCTTGTGCGTGATCTCAGCCCATCGTGCTCGCTCTTCCGGTGTCGAAGTCCCTTGCGCCGCTGCTCTCTGCGGGATGGCCACGCAAAGACCCAACACTAGACTCCAAGTGCAAGCTAGCCATTTGTTCCACATGTTTTCTCCGAAGCGACGCTTTGACACCTGACGCACCAGGTCGTGCAGCCTCACTCACCAGTATCGTCAAGAAGTAAAACACTACCAGAACAGTCGATGAAAAGAGAAGCCTCCCATCGAGATCGGTCTTTTCGCGTGCTCTGTTCACCCGCAGCACCGTCCGCCTTCAATTTGGCCGGAGCTCTGCCACGGCGTTGACCCGCCAAGATCTCGCAATGGCCCGTAGCACTTTGACATGCTTCCAGCGCATTCAATGGCGGCTTCGTTCGATGAATGCTTCTCCCGCCGCGCGGATGAGATCGACCACCTCCAGAGGCAGCCGGCTCATCTAGTCCTCCTGCGGTGACCTGTCCCAGCCTTCTCTTCTGACCGCGACGGAGCTTCCGAGATAAACGACTACGTTTGATATAGATCTCCAGCGAGATATTTGAAACCGGTATCTACGGCCACGGTGGCGACGGTGCTGCCGCGCCCGAGCTCCTGTGCCAGTTGCAGCGCGGCGCTGACGTTGAGGCCGGAAGACGTGCCTGCGAATATTCCTTCCTCCTTCGCCAGGCGTCGCGCCATCTCGCGAGCGGCCGGTTCCTCGACCGTGCGCACTTCGTCGCATTCGCCGGGCTTCAGGTGCGGCGGCCGGAATCCGGCGGCGATCCCCTCGACGCGGTGCGGCCCTCCTTTCCCGGTGGTGAGCACCGGCGAGGTTGCCGGCTCGAGCGCCACAAGGCGCGCTTTGCATCCGGCTTCCTTCAGCGCACGCGACACGCCGACGATCATCCCGGCCGTGCCCACTCCGCCGCAAAACGCCGCCAGACCGGTGCCCGCCTGGTCGACCAGCTCTGTGCCGATTCCCATGTACGCACGAATCGCGTCCGCGTTATGGAACTGGTCTGTGTAGAACGTGCCCGG
>QIAN01000180.1 GCA_003225005.1 Acidobacteriota bacterium
GGCGGTGCCGTCGTTTTGCGAGAGCAGAGTAACGCCGCCGGCCGTCAGTGTCCCGTCCACGTCCATGAGGAGCACTTTGATTTGCGCAGCGCGTTTCTTGAGTGCGGCAGTGAGTTTGGGAAAATCGGCCAACCAAGCCTCCAAAGGAATCGGGAAGAGTTTAGGTTAAGGCTCAGTCTATCGCACGCCCAAACACGGTCGAAGCCGAGAAGCAAGAGTTGGATTGGAGTAATAACAAAGTTGAAAAGTGCTTTAGAATTAATCTGGCTAATCATGTCGGCACCTGCCTTGGGCGCAGGAAAAGTTCATCCAACCACTCCATCCCGGATCTTGGTTTCTATTGTTTTTCAACAATTTGGGGAATCTGCTCTTCGTTCGAGGTAACTCCAATGGCCCGAATTTCGTTCATAAGTGCACGGTCTCTGCACGGATGGTGCGCCTGCTTTTAAGTCTTCCAGGTTGCCGTGATCCTGGCACAATCTGGAGAGGTGCCGTCGGGTCGACGGCCCCCTTTCCGACGAGATGCGAGCGAGCTTAAAACCCCTTTCCGACGAGATGCGAGCGAGCTTAAAACCGGGCTCGCCGCGCCGGACCGTGCTATGCTTCCCGGGTGTCTCACGCTCCCTCGCTGCGAAATCAGGGACCTCCCCGGCATACTCTGCTCGTCCGGGTGACGCACTGGATCACAGTAATTTCTTTCGTTGCTCTGCTGGTCACTGGCGTTGAGATCTTGATCTCTCACCCGCGCTTCTATTGGGGCGAAGTGGGCAATTCGCGGACTCCTCCGCTGTTCAAGATTCCGATCCCTTCTTCGCGGGCGACAGTCCCGACTGGCTACGGATACGTGCTGCCCGACCAGAATGGCTGGAGCCGCTATCTCCACTTTGAGGCGGCATGGGCCTTGGTTCTGACCGGCCTCGTCTACGTCATCTCCGGTTTGTGGACGCGCCACTTCCGGAAGAACCTGTTTCCAGCCCCCGCAGACAGGACGTGGCGCGCATTTCGCAGCGTGATCGCCAAGCACCTTCGCCTGGCGCCGGCGGACGAAGCTGACTCTCGCTCATACAACGTGCTCCAGCGCGTCACTTACTTGCTGGTCATCTTTGTCCTGGTTCCGCTCGTGATCTGGACTGGTCTCGCGATGTCCCCGGGATTCAATGCCGCTGTGCCTTGGGCCGTTAACTCCCTCGGAGGACGACAATCCGCGCGCACTCTTCATTTCTTCGTCTCTATCTCTCTCGTGCTCTTTTTGGTCCTCCACGTCGCCATGGTTGTTCTAACGGGATTCGCAAGTCGCATGCGGGAGATGATCACCGGTCTCGCCGCTGCGCCCCAGGAGCGCACATGAGCAAAATCTCACGTCGCCAGTTTGTGACCGCCGGCCTCGCCGCAACCGCGGGCGTCTCAGGTCTGGCCGTCGCCGCCAATTTGGGGAGGCGCTTTGGGCTCGTCCCCCCTGACAGCGGTGGAATCTATGGGCCGGGCGAAACGCTGACCTACGCCGCCCAGCGACTTTTTACCAGACACTCGTTAGCTCGCGAGTTTCCTCGCAGCATGATTTCAAAGGTTCCTTTCGCCAACGACATGCCCCCTTTGAACGATGCCTTCAAACGACTCCAGAGCGGCGCCTTTGCGGACTGGCGGCTTTCCATCGATGGCATGGTGGCGCGACCGGAGTCGTATTCCTTAGCGGATCTCAGGGGCTTTCCGGTCCGCAGCCAGATCACCGAAGTCGTGTGCGAGGAGGGATGGTCCTACGTCGCCGAGTGGATCGGAACACCTCTGTCTGAAGTCCTGAAGGCCTCCGGGATCCTGCCCCAGGCTCGATATCTCGTGTACTTCTCCATCGATCCCGACTGGTGGGATAGCATCGACCTGGCCGATGCTCAGCATCCCCAGACTCTGCTGGCTTGGGCCATGAACGACGGAGATCTCCCGGTCGCGTTCGGCGGCCCACTGCGGTTACGCCTGCCGCGCCAACTTGGCTACAAGAGCATCAAATTTGTAACCCGGGTGATGGTCACTGACTCAGTCAAAGGCTTTGTCCCGGCTCTCGATCCCAAGTCCCCGAACAGTGGCTACGCATGGTATGCGGGCATCTGAGTCGCAGTGCACCTTAATTTGCGAAGATTTTGAAAAACAGTTTTGGGAGGGCAGGGCATTAGCCGTGCCGCATGAGAGGCATGATCAATTTTGGAGAGGCCGACTTCAATCGTGTCATAGCTACCACTTTGCACTCAACCCGTACCGGTGGCGAAGACAGCGTTAACACTCAGAGTCCGGTCACTGACAAATGCGGAAATACGGGTGGGTTGTTGAGTGGAAGAGCATTCGAGAACCGCCGATTTATTTCGTGAGGAACGAATGAACAATCACAGAACCTGGCCAAATTGGAAGGTGGGAAAGAGCGAACCAAGTCTTCGCGGCCTCCCACCACGCCGGAGATCGGTTATCGGATGATCCGTTACCGTTGCCATATCAGAATGCGCGAGGCATCTCTGTCTCGTAATCAATCAACGGCCAAACAACTTACAACGGTTTTCAGCGGAGCTGTTAACCTTGCAGCGAGGGCAGAGTCAACGTACCGAATCTCACCTAGCAATATATCTATTCGTCGACGCCCTCGCACGGCGCGACCAAGTGCGGATAGTCGTCGACGGGATCACGGCGGCAAACGATCTGGGACTCACCGACGCGGTGCCCCAGCGCGCGGTCGTACTCACGGATGCGCGGCTAAAACCTATCCAGCTCGGCAACCTGACCATTAAGATTGAACGACGCGCATGGCGGGATGTCCCGACCAGTGCAGGCGGCCTGGGCGCCGCATGCTAACGATCTTCGCTCGACCTATGCCACCCGGCTCAGTGCCGGAGGGGTAGCGGACGAGTGGGTAACACAAATGCTTCGCCAGGGAGACGCGCAAGTCTTCAAGAAGTATTCGCAGATGAAATTGCAGATGAAGCGCGAAGCTCTGGAGAAGCTCAACCGCCGCGCCAACGAGATGCCTGCTGAAAAAGCAGGTGATCGAATTGGCACGGTCAGCGTGCAGTGAGCACGATATTCGCACGGTCGAGGCCAGAAATCATGATTCGGAGTGGAAACAAAGTTGGAAAGTACGTTAGAATTAATCCTGTTAGTCTTGTCGGGGCGTAGCGCAGCCTGGTAGCGCACCTGCCTTGGGCGCACGATCCTCCCTTCCACGACTTCCATCTCCTACTTTCGTTTCCAATGTTTTCAACAAGTGGGGGAATCTGCTTCTCGCTCAAAGCTAACCTTCACGGCATTAAAACGTTGCATTCATGCACAGTTCGTGCACAGTGATATGAAGGGTATATGCACTTTCTCTAAGAAGACATCCACCCTGAAATCGGCGGAGTGATGGACGAATAGCGGCGGGAAGTCCCGATCTTATGGACTTCCGAGTGAACTTTCACGGATCGCAACACTAAGCGATCGCAGAAACGAGACACATCGCACAAATTTGGGTCCTGCGCTCTACCGTGTCAACGCTCTCACGACAAGTAACCGATTGACATTCCAGGCACCGGTGGCAACCAGAAGCGCCTGAAGGAATCGCCAGACACAATTATCGAACCCTCAACGAACCCTCGTTCCCCCATCTCCGGGCGCCAGCAAAAGCGCGGGTATTGGCAGGCCTCAATCAAACTTCCCGAAATTCAACAGACAGGCGACACACAATTATTGCGGGAATCTTCCTAGCCGGACGGCGCAGACTGTCCGACAGTTTAACCGGCTGGGTTCACGGGCAGCCTCTAGGCTGTGGCAACGGGGAGAGCGCAGCTTTTTCAGGGCAGCAGGAGCAGTGCTTAACGGAATGGATCCGTCGGCTTTTCTTTAGTTCGCCACGTGTGCGGAGATTGGGGTGATCTGGACGAGCACGACCGACGCGAGAACGAACTGTCGGTTCGCAGAGGCTTCCGCATCCTGAGTTCGTACACGTTGCCCCAATAACGAGCGGTCTTGGATCATCACAGAGGCAGATCGGCAGTTCCACTTGCTTGCGGCTCCCATCCGAGTACTAAAACTCCACTCCAAAAATGCAACAGCCCCATCAAATATGGTGAGGCTGTGCAGATGTCCTTGGGGCCGAGTCTTCCGCTTGCCCCTTGTTACCACTCAAGAGCGGCAATCAACAAGGGTCAAACATCGCTCCCAAGTGATGGTGGGTAGTACTGGAGGTTGCGCGCGTAATCCTAACGGCGTACGCATGAGAAATTCGGTGTCTGTGGGCTTATGGAGAAACTCGTAGATATCCGCTCCTTTGTCCGCAGCCACGGAGATGCGAATGACCTGGTTTTCGAGAACTACGCAGCGGAGACCGCGAAACACGCATTCCGTAATCCGGCTTGCGTAGTTTCGTTCGCGTGTGTACGGAACATAGCGCTGGCGCTCGAGCAGTTCCATGCCCTTGCTAGGCGGTTTCCCGAACTGCGACAGGCGCGGCGGCAAGCTCGCCTGCATGGTCCTGAATCTTTTTCAGCGCTGTGGCGATCTCATGCATGTCTTTCTCGTCGCCCAGCAATGCCGGTTGCGGAATCCACACCGTTTCCCAGGCGGCGCGGTGAGTGTGAGGAAATTTTCCTTTTAAGAACCCGTTAGCTTCCTCCGCCTGCCCGCCGGTGAGTTTCTTGCGGTACTCGCCACTTTTGAACACATCGAGATCGTGTAGCGGAGGATAACTCGCCTGGTTGGGAATGCCTTCGGCATTCATGGCTGCGATGAATCTTTCCGTGCTGATGCCGGCAAAAGCGTCGCGATCCACATGAAAGATATACGCATACTGTCCGTTGCGAGTGCAGCCAGCGTCCAATTTCTGCGGTGTAATGCCCTCAATCTCTCCCAACAGCCGATCGAGCAGCCGCGCATTCTTGTGGCGGTGCGCAGTCTGCGCATCCAGACGCGTGAGTTGCACGCTAAGCACGGCGCCCTGCCATTCACTGAGCCGGTAATTGGAACCATAAATAAAATGGCTATAGAACCACTCGCCGGGCATGCGGCCGCAATCGTGGACGGAGCGGGCCAGTCGTTCGACTGCATCGTCATTTGTAATGATGATGCCGCCTTCTCCGGCGGTGATCAGTTTGCTGGATTGAAAGCTGAATGTTCCCGCTGTTCCAAACGTGCCGATTCGCCGCCCTCGCCATTCGCTGCCATGCGCGTGCGAACTGTCTTCCACCAGTGCAATGTCATGGTCCCGGGCGATTTTGGTCAAGCGATCAAGATCAGCGGGATGCCCGCCCATGTGTACCGCGATGATAGCTTTTGTGCGCGGGGTGATCGCCGCTTCGACCAGATCGGGATCGATGCAGTATGTATCTGGCCGAACGTCCACCATTACCGGCAGTGCTCCGGCAAACAGCACGGCACTGGCAGTGGCGATGAAGGTGAAGTCTGGAACGATGACCTCATCACCTGGCCCAACGTTAAGAGCGGCCATGACAACTTCGATTGCGGCGGTACCGTTGGTCACCGCGACGCCGTGCCGCGCGCCGTGAAAGGCCGCGAACTCACGCTCAAATTCAAAGGTCTTGGTTCCCGGCGTGCGCCACCAGATGCGGCTCTCCAAGACCTCCATCAGCACGCGACGTTCTTTGTCGTCGTAAATAGGCCATTCAGGAAATGGTTTGCCCTTCGCCTTGCGACCGCCGAATAAAGCGAGTTCCGACATTGCGCTCCTCTCAGGGAAAGCACTTTAACTGCAGCCTGGCACGTGGTCAATAGAAGTACTTTAGGTTGCCCACCTGGTTTTAATGAAGGTCGCCGACAGTCTTGACCACGCTTCTCCCGCCGAGCTAGCGGCGACGGTTCGAAAACCAGCTTCCCGCGTCACCGGCTGCTACGCTCTACGGCATCCCGCAGTTTCTTGGACAGCTTCTCAATACGCTTGAGCCTCTCGTTCAAGTTGCTGGAGACTAAACCGCGGCTGATCCCCTCGACCTCAGCAGGTATAGTCTGCGACAGTTGTGCCAATTCATCGGCGTCTTTTTTGAGCTCTCGCGGGTCGGGCGCGTTGGTCAGATGCATTGCGGTGCGCTGTTCTGGTAGCTCGGCCCACCCTTTTCTCTCGTGGCCGTTCCCAACTGGACCGCGATATTGCGGCGATGCGACTGAGCAGACCAAGCAAAGCACGAGCACAAAGCTTGAGCGCCGAATCGTGTTCATGACAAGACTCCAATGCAGGGCCACATTGTAGTCCTGGCTGGGAATTTCTGCGACTTTCGAGCATCTATTGTTCAGCTTGACTTGGTGCTTGCGGTGGAGTATTAAAGCGGTTCAGACAATTCACCTCTGACTCCCGCAGGCCAAAGGGGGGCACCATGAAGGCACCGTCAGAGACCAGCCGGGCTGTGAAGCTGGCCCTTGCTTTGGTACTAGTTACCAACGCTTCCTCGTTAATCGCTCAAGTCGATCGGGGCAGTATTGTGGGCATCGTGAGCGATCCCAGTGGCGCGAAGGTAGCCGGGGCCGACGTAACCATAACGAATTCGGCCACCGATCAATCCATCAAAGTCACAACGGACACTTCCGGAGCATATGCAGCCAACTTGTTGCGCATTGGTGCGTACTCTGTGACCGTGGAAAAACAAGGTTTCAAAAGAGCGGTGAAACCGGGCGTGGAGGTGGGCGTCAACCAGGTGGTACGAGTGGATCTAAATCTGCAGGTGGGCGCCACGACCGAATCAGTGGAAGTGAGCGGAGTCGTTCCCCTGCTGCAAACAGAGAGCTCCTCGCTGGGAACAATAGAAACCGAGAAACGGATTTCTGACTTGCCACTAAACGGCCGCAATTTCATTCAGCTCGCCTACCTAGGGCCAGGTGCCAATAGCGGCATGACGGGGTCCAACGTTTCGGGCGGAGTCTTTGAGAACGAAAGGGCCAATGAAGCCCTTTCGGTAAATGGACTGCGCGTCTCGAATAACAACTTTCTCCTGAACGGTGTTGACAACAATGAGTTCGGCCTCGGTGGTGTCGTCGTCCTTCCGCCGCCGGATGCGATTCAGGAATTCCGCACCGAAGAAAACTCCATGAGTGCAGAATTTGGCCGCGGTGGGGCCGCGGTGAACGTAGTGGTCAAGTCCGGCACGAATCAGATCCACGGCGGGCTCTTTGAATTTATCCGCAACAGTGCACTGGACGCGAGAAACTATTTCGCTTCTCCTCCACCTGCGCCGAAGCCGGGCTTTAAGAGAAATCAATTTGGGGGTTTTCTCGGGGGACCGATCAGGAAAGACAAGACATTCATCTTCGGCGATTACCAGGCAACCAGGATCCGGGAGGCCTTGAGCTACGTTTCTACCGTGCCTAATGCCGTGGAGCGCAGTGGCGATTTCAGCGACCGGCTGACAGGAGTTACCTTTTCTCCTTGTCCGGCTCCAGGTCCGGGGGAGTCATTCGACCTCGGCACGATCTTCGACCCTTTTAGCACTCACAGTCATGCGTGTGCGGATGGGAGCGGCACGGTTCTGCTCCGCGATCCCGTCAGCTCCAACAACATAATCCCATCCTCAATGCTCAATGCGACGGGATTGAACGTTGCCAATTTGTATCCCCTGCCCAATGGTCCAGGCTTGGTTAATAACTACATTTCAAGTCCGAGTCGAGTGAACGATCAGGATTCGTTCGACATTCGCCTGGATCATCGCTTTCGTGAACCGGATCAGATCTTTGCGGGCTACAGCTTCGATGACATTCGCAGCGTGCGGCCAGGGCCGTTGGGAGACTTAGGCGGGGCCAGCTGCTGTCCCAGTCGCGATAAGACGCGATCGCAGCACGGTAACCTTGGTTGGACCCACACTTTTTCGGGGCGCCTCCTCAATGATGCTCATGGGGGCTTCTTCCGTTATGCGGTGAACGCCCTGCCGCTTCTGTTCGGCAAGAATGTTTCGGAGCAAGTTGGGATTCCGTTCGCCAATCGCGGCGATGTCAACTCTTCAGGATTGTCTTTTGAGGATGTCGCCAGCTTCACCCCCATGGGTGATTCGCTGTGGACGCCTGAGCACGCCATTGAAAACATTTATCAAGTTGCAGACACCGTCACATGGGTCCGTAACAAGCACTCCTTCAAGTTCGGCGTTGACTTCCGTCGCCAGCAGCGGAACTTCTTTCAGCTGACTGCGTCTCGTGGACAGTTCAGCTTCCCAGGGGGGTACACCGCCGACCTGACTACCGCTAATGGCGGCAACGGGCTTGCTGACTTGATACTGGGAATACCAACTTCGTCCGGGCAGGACTTTCTTACTGGAATGTATCCAACACGCTATTGGGACCTGGCGGAGTTCGTTCAGGATGATTTCCACGCTTTGCCAAACCTTACGTTAAACATCGGCTTGCGGTACGAGGTGACCTCGCCCGCCAATGGCCGCGTTGGAAACTTCGATCTGGACCGTGCCATCGTAGTGAATTCGTATGGATCCAATGCTGTGCCTCACGCGGGGGTTAAGTTTGACAAGAGCGACTGGGCGCCGCGACTCGGCTTGGCGTGGTCTCCGCAGAAGGACACCGTGGTCCATGGCGCCTTCGGCATATTCTACTCAAGCGAGGGGAACATCTTCGATGACTTGGGTCTGAACCCACCACAGCTGGCGTTTACGTCTCATTTCTTCAACGTGGGCCAGATCCCCTCCTCGAGTCAATTCATATCTGCTGGCTTTTCGCCAATTATTCCCTTCGCTGATCCCAATCACCCCTCTGGAGTCGTGCGCACGACCGGTCCCGTTCGCCGCATGCCTCGGATTATCGAGTGGAATTTGGGGATTCAACACCAGTTTTCGCAGAACTGGATGGCACAAGTCGGATACGTCGGCACACGCGCATACCACTTGTGGAATCACGAGGTCAGCGACCTGAACCAGCCTTTTCAACCGCTGGATTCCAACTTCTCGGATGCCACAGGCAACTTTGGTCGTCCGTACTTCAACGTCCTGCCCGACCTGAGCAACGTGTTGCCGTTGGATTTTCCGCAATTGCAGATGTTCTACAACGCCTTTCAGACGTCGGTGAATAAGCGTTTCTCCAGCGGATTTAACCTGCTAGCCTCGTACACTCTGGCGCACAATCTGGGTAATGCAGACGGCAACGTCGGGGCAGCTATCCAGGACGCCCACCATCCGGAGAAGGAGTTTGGCCCGGTACTGCCCGACCTTCGCCACCGTTTCGTAGTGAGCTATATCTACGAATTGCCGGTCGGTCGGGGCCGGCATTTCCTCCCTAACCTAGGGGGTGTTTCCGATGGAATTATTGGTGGATGGCAGATCGGTGGCATAACGAGCGCGCAGAGCGGGGAGGCATTTACGGCCGTCATGTCCGGCGATCTCAGCAATACCGGTAGCGGCAGTTATCGGCCTGATCAGGTTGGGAATCCGTACAGTTTCTCCATTGGGCAGGCTGAACAAGCGAACCTCGGTTGTGTTCCAGGTCACCAAACGCTGTCGTGCTGGTACAACCAGGCCGTGTTTGCCGCACCGCCTTTGGCCCCCGGACAACAAATCGCGCACGTGTTCGGTAACTCGCGGATTGGCAACCTGCGAGGCCCGAAGCTTGTCAATATGGATTTCGTTTTGCAAAAAAGCTTCAAGATACGTGAAGCTCACCAGATTGAGTTCCGATCCGAGTTCTTCAACCTGCTCAACCATCCCAATTTTGGGCTGCCGGGCAACACCGTGGATCAACCCGGGGGAGCTAGCATTACCAGCACCTCGACCGACAATCGGCAGATTGAGTTCGCCTTAAAATATATCTTCTAGCCGAAATTCAGAGTTCTATCGAATCGGAACAGTCCCGCCGGCAATATTCGAATAGGCAGATTCTCCCGCGTCATTGTACGCACGTACGCGATAAGCAGCTTGCCGGCCTTTCGCGACACCAGAGTCGGTGTACTCGGTTGCCGTATTTTGCAGCTTTGCAATTCGTTCCCACCGGGAACCGTCCCCGGCAAGGCTTTCAACCCGGCGCTCTACCACTACACCCTTAGGCTCTCCCCCATGGAGGCTCCAGCTCAGTTTCGCAGAGTTCCTTCTCAGCGCTACCGTTAGGGAACTTGGCGCTTCTGGAAGCAGGGGCCAATCAAAATAACTCTCGTCCGCAATGGCCATGACGCTGTCCTTCAATGGCAACGCTTGTAACGTATCTGTTGTCCCATCCTTCCATTCAATGGGCTTGATATCTCCTGAAACAACGTCAACCAAAACGGGGTGGCTTATGCCCGTGTTCTTCAACGAGAGCTCCGCGTAAAGCGGAGGGAACACTTTTCCTGGCAGACTGTGGGCGGCAAGCCAGTACGCCACGATGGCCTTTCCAGATCGCGAACGGAAGCCGTAGGCCATGAAAGGAAATCCTGCTTGCCGGCGCAGTGCGGGCAAGTCGGGAGCTCTGATTTCGATCGCAGCATCGAACTTCGTGTCCGAAAAGAGTGCGTTCGTATTCTGCAGCGCACAGAACACGGGCCGCGCCGTAAAGTCAGTAGCATGGAAAGTCAGCCCATGGATCAGCCCGAAGTCGTCGTATTCGTTGCCATCGGTCCCTGCGGCCAGCAGCCAGACAAACGTCTTCACGCCCGCCGCCAAGTTATACACCATCCCGCGTGGAACGTACTTGGCCTGGACAGACTCATCCGATCCTTTCCACGACGGAATCGAGTTGAACTCGTCGTCAAAAAACTGAATGTCGGATCGAATTCCGGGGTAATTCCGCACTAGTTCGCGCAATAGCCCCGGTGACTCCGTCAAATAGGCTTCGTAGTCCATGCTTTCCGGGTTCAGGTTCTGACCGTAGCCGGGGTAAGTATGGTAGGCGTATACGTCGATGCCAGAGGCGCACTGGCATGTGTCCAGTGCACGTTTCGTGAAATCGCGTGAGGGATCGGCCTGGCCACCGTAGATCACCTTGGCGTCACGATCAATATCGTAAACGACCTGCACGAAGGATTTGAGCAGCAGTCCGTAATCTTCTGGATTGGCTACCGGGTTCCAGTAATTTATGTCCTGTTCGTTCCAGAGCGCCCAGTAATGGATACGGGTTTGGAAGTGCTCCACCATCCATTTCACGTAGCGGCTAAAGTTGGCAATTTGCTCGGGAGTTCTAGGAGGCCAGAATACTGAATACAGACTTCTGTCCGCATTATGAAACGAACCCGGTTCGGGAGTAACGGTGTCCGGCATCTTGCCAGCAGCGGCCGTGTACATGGGATTGCCATACAGTAGCTGCACTTGTATGTTGACGCCATTATCCACCAGTGAATCTACGTAGTCCTCTAGTTCCTGCGAGCTGGAATATACACCGCGTTTCTGCTCGATCCAATCCCAACTGGTTCGGTCAGAGCTGTTCTCGTACTGGCCGATGCGAATCCACTTGAAACCAGCATCGAACATCCGGGTCCACCACCAGCGGTTCCAGGGCAAATAAGGATCACGCGGCAGATCAGAGTTTATGCCAAAGCCATCTTCAATTTGTGAGGAACGCTTGGGAGGAACATGATCGGGAAGGGGCTTCCGCATGTCCGCGGCAGTTAGTCTGCTCGGAAAACTTGCGGAAATAGCAATACAAAGAACGACGACACGGTGCCAGGCCCAAACGCCGCGCCGCAATGGCATTCTGTTCATTTCCTTGTAGCTCCTTTCTCTTGTGATACACGCGCTAACACTGCGTCGTCTGCGAAGCTGAAGTTACTTCACCATAGTGCTTTCGCCCCTGGAGGCCGCCTCGGAACCGGGCTTTGCAAGCACGAATTGTCTGATAGCGCTCCGGGTTTGCGCCATTCGGTTCCGATGATTTCGAGACAGCTTCCGATAAAAATCCAATTCCCGCTCAGCCAACGTCAATTGATTCAGGTCTCGATAAGTCTGCCCAAGCCTGTAGTGCGCCATTTCGGAGTCCGGATCCAACCGAATTGCCTCACGAAAATCACCCACGGCCTTTTGGTTTTGTTTGCGATGAGCATAGAGTGTGGCTAATTCGAGGTGTGCTGCTGCCAGTCGTGGATTCGAACGGACGGCTTTTTCGAGCATGGATTGCGCCAGATCGAGACGGTCCGCTCGATTCGAGGCTACGCTCTGCCGGAAGAGCGCAGCGCCCAAACAGAACAGTGCCTGGGAATTTCCAGGAAATCGTTCCACCAAACGTTGCAGTCGTGGCTGTATCCTTTCCCATTCAGCCACCATCACGAACGTCGGTAAGGCATTCCAAGCGAGGAACGCATCCGGCGATGCCGGATCAACCTCCAGTGCGTCTATGAACGCGTCTGCTGCGTCCGCGTATTGACGCAGAGCAAATTGAGCCAAGCCTCTTCCTACATATAGGCGCGGAGATTTGGGAAACCTCTGCGAGCCCACCCTGAACGCCTCAGTCGCCGGACCAAACGTGAGATGGGTAAGATATTCCGCGCCGAGATCAAAATAGTATTGCTCGTTGCTCGGGTCGAGCTCGACAGCTTGCTGGTAGTGTCGCACCGCTTCGACGTAACGCCCCCTCTCTTCTTCAATTGCTGCCAGCACGTTATACAGCTCGGCGTCCGGCTGTTGCCTGAGAGTACGTTCGAGCAACTCAGTAGCGGCCTCTGTCCTCCCCTGCTGCTTATAGGCTAAGGCCAAGTTATAACTTGCCGGCTGACTGGTTGGCTGCAGCTGCAAGGCCTGCTCAAAATGAGAAACTGCCTGTGAATAGTCGCCGCCGGATTCAAACATGAGTCCAAGCTCAAAGTGTTGCTCTGCGGACAGGCCCGCCGGTGCAGAAGGCAGTTGCGGCTTCCGCTTGTCTCGTGCTGGCAGAGTGTTGCGCACGAGCGCAAGGTAAATCTCAAACGATTGCGGGCTGAGTTCGTACGCACGACTGTAATATCGAGTTGCGGTCCCTTGGTCTCCAAGTTGTTCAGCCACTCCCGCTGAGAGCGCATAGAACTTCGTCGCACTGGCACTATCGTCAGGAGGGCTCAACCTCGTGAGCACTTTCTGAGCCTCGGCGTTTCTCTTCAGTTCTCGTAGACTCCGAGCGAGCTCATAACCGGCCTGGAAGTCTCCAGGATGGCCGGACCAGGCTTTTTCCAGATATGGCTCAGCTTTCCCCCATTCCCTGGTTTCTGCCAAAGTCGTTCCCAAACCGACCAGCGCTGTAAAGTTGTTCGGCTCCTCGGTCAGGGCCTGCCTGAATAATTTCACGGCTTCGGCGCGACGACCCAGTTGCCAAAGCAACGCAGCAAGATTGTTGTAACCCATGGTCGCGTGCGGACGTAGTCGGATGACTGTCCTGAAACTGGCCTCGGCATCCTCAGTTCGACCCAACTTGGCCGTCACCAGCCCTCGAAGGTTGTTCAAAGAGGGATCGTCCGGTTTAGCTGCCAATCCGGTATCTATTTCTGTGAGCGCCTCATCAGCATGTCCGGTTTGCAGGAGACGAAAAGCGTTATCGTACGCCGTGGTTTGACTGGGATTTCCCGGGATGTTCCGTTGGGCGCACTGAGCCGTGGCGGAGAGAAGAGTGAGGACAACGAGCGGGATAGCGCCCGAAACAAGTTCAAAACTTTTCCTGACTGACAATTCCCTTTCCTTCATGGATCACAACTAAGCGATCGACAGGAACGTGTTCCACGATTTCCTGCCCACCGCCCAGCCATTTGACTTGTACACGAGTTGCTTCGCGCGCGCGGCCCAAGCCAAAATGCAATCGCAAATCGCTCTGCGAACAGAAACTGCCACCACTGCGTACTTCCTGAATTTGACGTCGGCCCTCGGCTTCGACAATTACTCTGGATCCGATCGCCGCACGGTTAGTGCGCGTTCCCACAAGTCTTACAAGCATCCATGAGTTGGGCGAAGCCGACTGATTCCGAAGCAAAGTAGGAACGTCATTCAGATTGTTAATTGCCACATCAATTTGCCCTGTGTGAAAAATGTCGCCAAAAGCCGCCCCGCGACTGCAACGCGGAAGTAGTAAACCAGGTCCGCCACGGTCGGAGATATCCTGGAAGCGACCGTTTCCCAAATTGCGGTACAAGATTTTCTTGCCTTCATCTTCGTTCGGCTTGGTGCGTCCCGCGCTCAGACGCGGAGGGTAAATCGCTCCGGTGACCATTAAAAGGTCGAGCTGGCCGTCGTTGTCAAAATCAACGAAAGCAGTGCCCCACTTGACTGCGGAAGTCTGCCCACTGAGGCCGGCTTGGAATGTGCGGTCTGTAAAGAACCCATTCCCCTGGTTGTGGTATAGAGACGTGGTCTGATCTGAAAAGTTGGTTTTTATGATATCTAGAAAACCGTCGCGGTCATAATCACCAGCGTCAACACCCATCCCGCCTTGCGAGCTGCCGTTTTCGTCAACAGCTACCCCAGCGAGCAATCCTATTTCTGTGAATGTTCCATTTCGATTATTTTTGAAAAGCAGACTCGGCGTCGAATCGTTCGCAACGTAAATATCGAGCCAGCCATCGTTGTCGTAGTCAGCAACACACGGCGTGAAGCCGTAGGTCCGCTCGGGCTTCGCAATACCGGCGGCTCTCGATACATCTGTAAAGCTTCCATCGCCATTGTTGTGATAGAGAATGTTCTTCGATCCCTCTAACCCTTTCGGTCCGTACAACACCGGCGATTGCACGCCGACCAGGGAGGGATCCGAATCGTACAGTGCCAGGCCGGCTTCGTATGCCACATAGTTGCTGACGAACAGATCGAGATACCCGTCACGATCGTAATCGAGGAAGGCAGCGCCGGAGTTCCAGTGGTCCTCAACTTGAAGCAGCCCGGATTCGCGCGTGACGTCGGTGAAGGTACCATCGCCGTTGTTGCGGTACAGCACGTTCTTGCCGTAATACGTGACGAACAAATCCATGAGGCCATCATTGTTGTAATCCCCGACGCACACTCCCTGGCCCCAACCCGAGCGCACGAGATTGGCCTTCGCAGTCACATCTGTAAATGTCCCGTCACGATTGTTCCTGTAAAGGTGATTTGTAGGCTCTTCACCTTTCGGGAACCTACTCAATCCCCAGCTGTTGACGATAAATATGTCCAGCCATCCGTCATTGTCATAGTCGAACAGAGCAATTCCGCCACCCGTCGTGGAGAGAAGAAAGTCCTTGCTTTCATGTCCCGTGAGCACAGTCCTAGTGGTCAACCCCGCCTGACTTGCAAAATCAACATAGTTAGGGAAGTACTCGTCCTCTTTACCGATCTTCGCGG
>QIAN01000184.1 GCA_003225005.1 Acidobacteriota bacterium
AACGATCAAGCAGCTAAAGAGAAAATGTCGTGGAGGGGCTGGATGTCGCGAAAATATTTCTGGCTTCCGGCTCAGGGAGAAGTGTTTTTCGCTTGACATCCCCTTTGATAGGACTTCAGGTACAGCGCATCAGCCACGATTGCATCCTCGCCGAAGAAGCCTTTCAAAAAATCAATCGTCCCGTACAGCTGACATCCCAACGCGCCTCCGCACTGCGCTTCGCCGATCCCAAGGTGCAAGCTCTCTGGCGTGCCCTCTTGCTGTTTCAACTCCTGCCCACAGGCTTTTCTAACCGCCATCTCCGCCAGCACTTCGCATCTTTACTGGGGCAACCACCCGACAGCCTCACCCAAGGTCAAATGGTCAAATGACCTACCACCTACGCCGCCTGCGCCTCCACGGCATCGTCGAACGCATTCCTCAAACTCACCGCTATCGCATTACCGACCTCGGCTTACGAACGGCGTGGTTCTGCACTCGAACCTACAGCCGCATTCTCCGCCCTGGACTCGGATCCGTACTGCCGGAGCTCTCGCCACCCAACTCCTCGCTCCGGCGCAGCTTCGACAAACTTGATCAGGAGGTCACATCTTGGATCCAACACGCAAAATTAGCCGCCTAAAACTTGACTCATTTACATCAAGTTTTCGACTTCAAGACGTCTAGCGGATGTGCGAAGTAAAGATAGAATACCTACGCCACCATTTACGCTGCTTTCTTCTGACCCTTCACTTTCGCCCACCGCGCCGCCAAGAACTAAACTGGCACTTCGGGAAACTTTGCTTGTTGATCAGGAAGATACGGTCAGAGGCGCACGCAAAGGCCCTGACACGGTGAAAGAGCGTACGGCAATCGCGACCAAAGCTTCGAAGGCTGCGGCAACGGCTAAGAAGCGCGAAGGTAAAGAGTAAGGAGGTATTGCCCCGTGCATGAACGAATTCAATCCATCAGCCATCAAGGGAAACAGGTTCTCCTGGCTGACTGTTCGAACTGCTCAGCCGTTGACGTCGAAAAGATTATGAGGGCCGTTCCTGATTATGTGACTGCCCAGCCACCGGTGCTGTGAACAACTTAGAAGAATTGACGCCCGCACGAATGGCTCTTCAAGACGTTGAAAAAGCTTAAGAAATCGAAGCGCATTGAATGCCGTTGGACACAAAATGGACACAGCTGATTCGCGCGAAAGCCTAGGGCCGAGCTTCGTGCCCGAAGCAAGCGCCATCGGTGCCGGACATTCTAGTCGACGAAACCACGTGAGAGATATTTCGGTGCGGCCATGCGCGCCAGTTCCCGCCACGTGATCAGCTTAATCTTCTGTTGAGCCAGAATGTCGCGAAACTGGTCGCTGGTAAAAAAATCGTAGTCGCGCTGCCTCCAGGCCGAACCCCACGTGGAGCGTTCCCTGGTGGCCGCGCGCAGTTCTTCATCGTCGAAACCGGGGTGGATGACGAACTCGCTCACGCCGGGTTTCAAGTTTTTCAGCGCTGTCAGGTAAAACTCGGCCCATTTGTCCGGTGCAACCTCGGGTTCAATCGTGACCGTATGGTCTAGCACGATATCGCCCGGACCGAGGCTCTCCTGCAGATATGGGTAGTTAGCGAACCAATCTCTCGTAACGAAAACCGGCAACTTGTATTCGTGAGCCACTCGCAGCATCACGTCGAACAGTTCCTTGCCGCTCATGATCAGCCGGTACTGGTGCGAGTCGAGATGTGTAGGGCGAACACCCAACGCTAGCGCGCGCTCGATCTGGGCGCGCAGTTCGACTTCCACCTCCTTGGCGTTGACGTGTTCGTTGTGTTCCCAGTCATGATAGAGGTATCCATTTTCATCGACGAGACTCGGCACCTTGTCTGCGGGCGCCACGGGACCCCAACGATAATAAACTCGCTCGCTCGTCAACGTAAGGTGCAGTCCAAAGTCTGCGTCGGGATGAGATTTGGCGTAGTCGGCGATCTCAGGGAACCACGGGCAGGGCACCATCAGGCTCGCGGAATTGATCGTCCCGCGCTGGAGAGCTTTGATGGCCGCGGCATTCACCGCGTGGGTTTCGCCTAGGTCGTCCGCGTGAACAATAATCAGCTTTGTGCCGGGAGGATATCCCAAACGATCCGCCAGAGTTTGCGCAGAGACTACAACTGGGAAAGTGGACAAAAGAAAGCCGAGCAGCAACACATGCAGTTTAAACACGGGAGCCATCGCGACTAGTAAACCATAGTCCCAGGCATCAACGCTAGGGTTAGGGAGATCAACCAATATTAGAAAATGCTAGAAGCCATAGTAACCGCAAGCACACTTCCAGCACCGAAGGGCGAAGGACTTCACGATGCTTCGTCGTGAATTGCGACCTCAACGGATCAGTCGGAATTCTGCGTTCCCGCAGACGTCGACTTGTTATAGAAGAAATCTGGAAACAATTGATCGCTAGTCGAACTCCGGCGACTACTGTTGCGCTGTTTCTTTCACAACCAGTGCCAAGGGAAGTTCCTCCCCCGAACTGAGTCTCATGCCGCCAGAAAAAGTCCAATGGTCTTGATCGTCCTTGGAAACTGCTGGTGTGGACGGCTCAGCGTCCGCCTGAACCAGACTCAGCGGGCTAGGATGCTTCGTACCCGTCGTTCTTGCACTCATCGTCACCAATTCCTGAAACTTGAAAGTAGCACCCGGATCGCCATCGGAGGCGGCGGGAACAACAAGGAGAAAATCGCGGTTGGGAGCCGCCCCAAGATGATTGCCGTCGTTCGGCATGAGGTCGTAGCGGAGCGTATTGAAGCCAGCGGGGATTCGGTGCCCGCGAAAATCTGCGGCGGCTTGCCATCGATTGGCCTCCAATCTATTGCCGAGAAGGATTCCCGCCAAGATGAGAACTGCTTGCGTGCGCAGGTCGCAAGGCAACAGAACCGGTTGCGAGTCCCCGACTTGGAGCGGACCGTCTTCGGCCTGGCGGCCCAACAAACATACACAATCCCGGCCTTATCTGGCCGGATGCCGACGACGCCCTTGGTGAACTAATTCAGTCGTTCTCGTGTTCAGCCGATCCGAAAGGACAAGACGAGGTTGAAAGGCGCAATCTGCGATTCAATAGCTCGGCGAGTAACTGAAACCGGATACGACATAGGAACGGGTGCCCGGAGTTGAGAGTCCTCCCCACGCCGTCGAATCGGTCCCCCAAAAATTGAAGATGAAATAGGCAGCCGTGCTGGGGACGTCTTGCGTATGGATCGCTACTTGAGATCCATCGATGTAGTAATCGATCTCTCCCGGTTTCCATATCACTTTCATAACGTGCGGAGAGGTCGCCGTATAACAGCAGATCGGGCTGGATTGTTTATTACTCGTGCCAACCCAATTTGTCACCCAGAATGTGTTCGGCAGATCGCCTTCCTGCTCGACATCTATTTCCGTCGTGCTCTGGCCATAGTAAAGGAACCCAGCGCTTATCTGCCCACTTGCCTGTACCGGAACATACTCTGTCCACTGGAAAGTGCCGTATAGAAAGCGCTTCAGGGTTCGCGCCTCGCCGCCCACACTGCTGCCCGAGGAGGTCTCCGTCAATGTCAGGCCGATGCCGGAACTAAGCGGTGACACGTGCGAGGGAGAAAACGAACCGGGGCCGGGTGCCTTGCCGCTGTCCGTGGTCCATTGATAACCAAACCTCCAAAACTGGAAATTGCGCGTGGGCCGCGCATTCAATACCGTCGCGCTCAACAGGATCAGCAGAACACTCGTGAGTGGCTTCTTCATCCTTATTCCTCCAATTGTTGCGGTGTGATGCTCGACAATTCGACATTGAGCTTCCAATACACCCAGCTGCTGGCGCACCTTTGTAACATGCTCGGCTCCAACACGGGCTAGTCAGAAGTACATAGTTAAGCTCACGAGCCGAGCGGGACCGGGTACACCGAGTGTGGAAGATGTTTTTCTCTCGAATGCAATCGGTTTGCGGGCTATGAGCTACCGTCGTAACGCCTCGAAAGTAACGCATTGGTGAAAAGAAGTTCGCGGAAACACGCTTGTGCGCGAGCTCACGAACCAGCGCAAGTCGAGTCATTAGCGAGAGTTCCGAGATGTGCGGTTCGAGAACGGAACGATCCGGCTGGCGGTCGGGCATACCAACCTGCATTGGTAGCGCGCCTGCACGGTACAGAGGCAACCTCCCCAGAATCAGCAGAAGTGCGGCCAGATCCGTTTCGGGGGCATCGTCGGTATCTGACTCGGCCCTCGGCTTTCCGGAACGAGACCCTGGCGTCTAAGTGATCCATTTGTTTCATGCTGTGGGTTGGCCTGGTTTGACTCACGCTCAGTTCAAAGCATTGTTTGTTCTTTGAGATATAAGAGCATTGTTTTGGAACTGATCGAAATTGCTGGGGTACATTCTAATGAAGAAGGTCGTTGCCGCACTTTTCGTTCTGCTCATCTCGCTTCCACTCATCCAATGCGGTGGAAGAACGACGACGTCCACACTAGATCCTGGTCTAAGCACTACTCCGCGCCCGAATGGCCTTTGGTCAACGCTGCCGCGAGCGATGCCAATCAATCCAATTCATGCGGCACTCCTCCACACTAACAAGATTCTCATTCTCTCCGGCTCGGGCAACTGTCCTCCACAGCAAGCGCATTGCCCACAAGGGCCACAATATTTGCAGGGAGCAGCGCTGCTGGACTTGTCTAACGACAGCATCACCACGATGCCCACAAGTTGGGACATGTTCTGCAACGGAATGTCGATCATGCAAGATGGCAGAGTCCTGATCAATGGCGGCACCAAGAGCTACGGAGCACTCGCTGTGGTGGGAGCCCAAACCGACATTCCGTTCACTGGCCTTCCTAACGCTTCGATTTTTGATCCTTCCACTGAGACGTTCATCGATGTGGCTCCCACGGCGCATGGGCGCTGGTATCCAACCATCACTGAACTGAATGACGGTCGCATGATGACCACGTCTGGACTGAACGATACCGACGGCACCAACAACAACACCACCGAAATCTGGGATGGTCAGCATTGGGGTAGTGAAATTCCGGGGAATCCCACCATCGCAGATTTTCCGGGATTCCAATTCCCGCTGTATCCCAGAATGCACCTGCTTCCCACTGGCCACGTCTTCTACTCCGCACCATCATCCGCTACGCTTGACTTTGACCCTTCCAGCCTGACTTGGACGCTGGTTGCTTGGACCATTTATCCCGGACAAAACGATCCGAATGGCGAGCGAACCTATGGCACGTCCGTATTACTCCCGCTCACGCCGCAGAACAATTACAGTCCCAAGGTCATCACCCTGGGCGGTGACAATCCTGCCACGAACACAACCGAACTCATTGATCTAAGTCCGGCAGGTGCTCAGATTTCTGCTGCCTGCCCGAACTATGTTCCGTGCTGGGTACAGGGGCCAAAGATGGCTCAGGCGCGTGTCGAGATGGAAGCTACGATCCTTCCAAACGGGAAGGTGCTGGTGGGCAGTGGCTCGGCAAAAGACGAGGACCGGACGACAGCGAGCTTGCAGGCAGAGATTTACGATCCTGCCACGAACTCATTCTCGTCCGCGGGGTCGAATGCTCTCCCAAGGCTCTATCACAATATCCAGTTGCTTCTGCCCGACGGGTCAGTCGCTCTCGCTGGCGGGAACCCCGTACCGGGTCTCTTTGACAACCATATCGAGATTTACCAGCCGTCGTACCTTTTCAACTCGGACGGCAGTCCTGCTACGAGGCCTCGCATCGGCACTGATGCACCTAGCTCGATCACTTACGGTCAGCCATTTAACATGCCAACTCCAGATGCGTCCGATATCGCGTCCGTGGTTCTTATGAAGGCCGGCTCGGTGACACACTCCTTCGACATGGATCAACGGTATGTTGGTTTGTCTTTTGTTATGGGGCAGGGCACGGCGAGTTCCAGCAGCCTCACAGTGACAGGCCCACCCAACTCAAACATCGCGCCTCCGGGCTACTACATGCTCTTCTTGGTGAACAGGGCTGGCACGCCTTCCCTCGCGACTTGGATGCAGGTTTCAGGTGCCGTGGCGGCTGTTGCCAAAGTCCAGATGCATCCGGAGCGAGTGCCCACCCCTGCCTACGTATTCCAGAGAGACCATGTGACAGAGGCGCCACTGCCTCTGCGCAAGGAGATGCATATCCACTGAGATCAACAAGGTCTTGGTCACAAGAATCTGCAATTTACGATGATTGACCCACGGACACAGGTGAGGGATGGGGATAGTGAAGCGACAACAGGGCTAAGGCTTATAACTGAAGTTGCTGATGTAGATGTACCGGGGTGACGCCCGGTGTCGCCAAACTTCCCTAAGTTACCTTGTTGGTGCCCCACATATTGAACAGGAAGGGAGCCGGAACGGTGGGCAGATTACGAGTGTGGGTGACCATGAGTTGGCCGTCGATGTACCAATGTACCAGGCTATCTCGTCGGCCTTCCAAACAATCTTGAAGTCGTGGCTGACCGTCTGGTCGAAACCCGTGACTTCGGTGTCTTCGTAGTTCGCCGCTCCGGACCAGTTAGTGCAGTCTAGGCCCAACAGCCGGCACGCATGCCGCTCCAACATGCTCGGCCCCAAGACGGTTGCTACTCACAAGTACATAGGTAAGCTCACCATCGAGCGGGACCGGTCCATCGAGTGTGGAAGATGTTTTCTCTCGAATGCAAATGCTTAGCGGGCTATAAGTTACCGTCGTAACGCCTCGAAAGTAACGTTCTGATGAAAAGAAATTCGCGGAAACACGCTTGTGCGCGAGTTCGAGAACCAGCGCAAGTCATGTCATTAACAAGAGTTCCGACATGTGCGAGCCGAGAACGGAACGATCCGGTTGGCGGTCGGGCGTATTACCCGGCGTTGGTATCGCGCCTGCACTGTACCAAGAACAACCTCCCCACAACCCGTGATGAAGGAGTTCGGCAACAAGTTAAATTCGCCGACCGCGTCTGGGATTCGAATAATGCGCATGTGCGTCCTCATTCCGGCGAAAGACGAGCGTCTCGGCATTGGCAAGACGCTGTCCAGCGTTCTGGCCGCTGGGGCTCCGCCCGAGGATGTTTACGTGATGGACGACGGCTCCAGCGATGGCACGGGTGATATCGCTCGGTCTCACGGAGTGAATGTCTTGGTTAACGAAAAGAACATCGGCAAGGGCCGTTCCATCCAACGTGCCGCCCGGCATTGGTCTCTGACTGCGAATTACGACGTGATCTGCCTGATGGATGCCGACACCGAAGTCAATGAGAACTACTTTCATGCCTGCGTCGCAGGGTTCGACGCGAAAGTCGCGGCGGTCTGTGGGCGCGCGTTAAGCGTCCCACACAACTGGCTAACTGCTTATCGCTCCCTGGCGTACTGGATTTCACACGCGATTTACAAGGGCGGACAGAGCAGTATGGGGGTCATCACAGTAGCCCCAGGCTGCGCCGCAAGTTTTCGAGCGGATGTGTTCGCACAACTGGACTGGAACACCGACACCATCGTGGAAGACATGGATTGCACCATTCAAATCCACCGCAGGAAGCTGGGCAAAATCATTTACCAGCCGAAGGCGCTTGTTTATACGCAAGACCCAAGCAACCTTCGCAGCTACATCAAGCAAATGTACCGCTGGGACGTAGGTGCATGGCAGGTTGGCAAGAAGTACCGCATGGCTTCCGGGATCACCCGGGTAGATTTCGAATACAAACTGCTGATGGGCGAGGGCATTATCTTCGCGACGATATTCCTGCTAATTCCGTTGTGGCTCCTGTTGTGGCCTTTTCGCGTGGGGCTGCTCGTCGGCGGCGAGTTCCTGTTTCAGCTCGGGTTGTCCATGGTTTGCGCATTGTGCGACAGGCGCAAAGATGTGGTGTTGAGTTCTTTAGCCTTCCCGCTGCTCCGTTTCGTCGATTGCGGTATTTTCGTTACCGCGTTCTGGCGGGTGATGGTGCAGCGGCAGCAGATTCATACGTGGTTTGCAGTGAAACGATACTAAACGGGGAATCATTGTCCGGACGGCGACAAAATTTCGGCTTCTATTCGGTGCTCAAATTCGCTGTGATACTGGCTCTATTCGGGCCGGTGCTGAACGCCTCCGCCCAGGAAGCTCCGCCGCACGCCGTTAAAGGCAGTGTGTTCGATGCAGTCGGACTCAGGGGGCAGATGTGGTCTACCAACGGCACCTACAGCCCATTGGAAAAGGGCAACGTCCTATCTCAGTCGTACTTCGAGCAGACGGCTTCGATCTACTCCACGTGGAACAACTCCGTGACCCTCACCCCCTACGCAGGCTTTGGGATGGTGTCCGACACCAAAGGCTATTCGTGGAATAACAAGATTCAGCCGAGCGGCGGCATCAAGGTGAACAAGCTTTTCCGCTATGGCGTCATTAGCGTCGGCACCGCGTATGCGTACGAGGACCGGTTCAACGACTCGAAAGCGCCCAAGGCTAGCGGCCGCACGGATTACATTCTCGATTGGTTCGGGTGGCAGCCATTGTCCAGCAAGACGTCTCGCTTCCCCGGATCCACCTGGGCAATTCTCGGACACTTCTCTCCGGTAGAGCACGGCAATTTGATTGAGCAAGCGTATGTGACACAAGGTTTTGTATTGCATCGGTTCAACCGGGCAGTCGTCGTGCCTTACGGTGAATTCACGGTCGGGCACGACAGTCAGGGCTTCGATTGGGAGAACCGTAGTATCTCCGGGGGCGGTGTCAAACTTGCCATCTCGAGAGGGCAACTCTATTCCGACCTGGGGGCGGGTGTCGTGCATGAGACCCGTTTCAACACGGGACTCTCGGCTAATGGGCTCAAGGTTTTCATGAACGTTTCCTACACGTGGCATCTGTTTGGGAGAGGGGAGCACTACTGATGTACACCCCCGGTGTCGGCAGCATTTCGGGCGTCCTTCACTTAACGGCGAAGCATCCATACGTCGCAGCGGCGTTGGCGATAGTGTTGCTGGGGGTTTCGTTCGTGAAGCCCATTCCTCCCCCACCCTCCCTACAAAGTCCGAAACCGCCCGCGTTTGCGCTGCACAAGCCCGCTTCCGAGAAAGTCGTGGTTTCGAAGGTTAGAACGAAATGACCACATTGACCCTGCAACTGTTGCCGGAGCGAAAGACTAACTACCGTGCCCTGCTCACCGCATTTGCGTCTCAGAGCCTGGTGGTGGTTGCGCTGATTCATTTTGGTGTCATCAAACCGGATAAGGTCGTGTTGCGGGCGAAAAATTTGATTTACACGCCATTGCTCCAGCCAACCGAACCGGTGGTGCCTCAACCAAGAATCAGGGCTTACGCTCCTCCGGTCGTGGGGAAATTGGTGCTGTCCAAACCCTCCACGGCATTCCGCATCCCGGCTGCGGTGATGGAGCCACCAAAAGTGGAATTGCAAGCCAAGGCTCCGGTCTTACCAATCGTGTCCGTCCCTTTGCCGAAACCTGCGGTGCAGGTCGGAGCATTTGTGGCCACGGCTGAAAAGCCCACGATGCCCAAGTCCGCACCGGCCGCTCAAGTGCAGACTGGCGGTTTTGGCGATTCTAACGGCGTCAGAGGCCAGGGCGATGGTGAGAGCAAGTTGACAGTGGCAACGCTCGGTTCATTCGGCATGCCTGACGGACCGGGCTATGGCAACGGCACTGGTGGTGCCCACGGCAAGGCTGGTGCTGTGCAGTCGTCTGGCTTCGGCGATGAATCGGCAGCGTCGCGCCCTGCAGTAGCGGTGCAAGATCCGCCACAGAGGAACACTGGAAGATCCGTGGAGATCATCTCCAAACCCACGCCTGGGTACACGGAAGAAGCGCGTCAGTTGCGCCTAGAAGGCGAAGTATTACTTCGAGTGCAATTTCTGACAAGCGGAGAAGTGCGGGTGCTGAAGGTGGTGCAGGGGCTCGGTCATGGATTGGACGAACAAGCAATGCATGCCGCCGAGAAGATCAAGTTCAAGCCGGCGGAGCACGACGGGCAACAGATCGATTCAGAAGCAACCGTACACATGATTTTCGAACTAGCTTCGTAAACTTTTCGGGGAGAAGTGCCTTATGAAATCAGTTAGGTTCATTTCGAGCGTGGCGGTTTTGGCATTGACCGTCTCGGCGCACGGTCAGTCAACCGATTACAAATTCACCATAGCCAGAAAAGACTTCCCGGCAACCAAGACCAGCTCCGATGTTCCCGTCAAAGTGACGGTGTCGGTTCCCCTGCCGATGCTGAATTCAATCAGTCTCAGCGCGCCAAGCGTAGTCGGCGGAAACACGGTTCAAGGCCGGGTTACCATGAACGCGCCCGCACCGTTCGACCTTGAAGTCTCCCTCGCAGTGGACCCACCCTCGGTGGCCAAGGCTCCAGCCAGTGTTACCGTCAAGGCGGGTGAGACGAGCACCGCGTTTACTGTGACCACGCCCGTAAGCAAGATGGTCGTAGGGGGTGCGGACAATCTAATAAGCATCTACGGCAATTACGGCGTCACGAAGCACGCCGATCTCACGATCCTCGCGCCCGTCTCCTTCGATCGTATGGTGGACCGTGTGATCCAGAGGGAGCATGCCTTCATCGATAACATCAAGCGCTTGCATCCTCTGGCTGAGACCTACATCCAGAACATGCAGGAAGACAAAACGCACAACGTGGCACCGACCAGTGACCAGTACTTTCTTGGCCGCCTGGACCTGAGCCAAACCACGGCGGAACAGGTGTTCGAGAAAGACAAACCCGGAAATGTGCATCGTTTTCTTTCGCCATTCGCAATGCTGGGCAACGCCTTCACACGGCGTTATGTACCGCAAGGCTTCGCCAATATGGTCGTGATGGATCGCGACCTGAAAAAAGAGAACTACTACTTCAACTTCGTGCGCCAAGAATTCCTCGGGGAAATCCGCTGCATCGTAGTGGACGTGCAGCCGCGTGAGCATGCTCCCAAGGGGCTCTTCACCGGGCGCATGTGGGTGGAAGACAAAGACTTTAATGTCGTGCGGTTCAACGGCACATACACCAATGGTTCGAACTACGATTCGTATCTCCACTTCGATAGCTGGCGCGCGAACATGCAGCCGGGCACTTGGCTCCCTTCCTACGTCTACAGTGAGGAGTCCGACCGTAAGCGTTCACGTCCGCCGTTCAAGATGTCCCGCTTCAAGGCGCAGACGCGGCTGTGGGACTACGACGAAGTGCACATTCAGCATCAGACGGAACTCGTTGATGTCCGAGTAGAGAACGCAGAAGATCACGACGAAGCTATCCGTGCGCAAGCCGTCCCTGTAGAGGCCGAACGCTTGTGGGAGAGACTGGCGGAAGACAATGCTACCGATCATTTGCAGAAGATCGGACTACTCGCGCTTCCTGGCCCAGTGGACAAAGTTCTCCAGACCGTGGTGAACAATCTGATCATCACGAACAAGCTGGAGATCGCTCCGGAAGTCCGCTGCCGCGTGCTTTTGACTACACCGATCGAGTCTTTCACGATTGGGCACACGATTGTCGTCAGTCGTGGGCTGCTCGATGTTCTACCCGACGAGGCTTCTCTGGCTATGATCCTCTCGCACGAGTTGGCGCACATCGCACTAGGGCACAAGATTGACACCAGGCTGGCTTTTACTGACCGCTTCTTCTTCCCAGACCCGGACACATTTCAACGCATGAGTTTCGAACGCAGCTCGCTGGACGAACAGGCGGCTGATGCGAAAGCACTTGAACTGCTGAACAACTCGCCGTACAAGGACAAATTGGTGGTAGCCGGGCTGTTCTTGAAGCAGGTGCAGGAACGTGCCTCCGTGCTGCCTAATTTGATTCGCCCGCATCTGGGCAACCCGCTCGGCGGCAAGAGCGCCGTACGCCTGGCACCCGTCGCTGCCGCAGCCCCGCAGCTTGAGAACAAGGTTGACCAGGTCGCAGCCTTGTCGTTAGGGGCCCGTATCAATCTTGATCCATGGAGCAACCAGATCGAATTGATGAGTCCGAAGCACGTCGCCCTCCTGAGTGCAACGGAGAAGATGCCGCTGGAGGTGACGCCCTTCTTCCCGCACTTGACACGGCTTCCGAGCAGAACTTTGGTCGGGCACGCGGCGCAGTCCACCGTCGAGACGGCAGAGAAGTAGCAAGGCTTCGTTGACTGGAACGCTTCGGCCTGCCACCCGAAAAATAGCACGATTTAGAACGACGGCAATTGCCGGATTCGGAAGAAACTGTGAAACGCATCGCTTCGTTGCTGGGGTTAATTTTGTGTTCGGTTCTGGCATTTGCCGTCAAGCCCACTCGCATTACGGTTGCCATTTCACCTGCCACGGCTACGCTGTATTCGGGGGCGACGAAACAGTTCACTGCGACGGTAAGGGGCACAATCAACACCGCAGTGACTTGGTCAACCACGGCTGGCACTGTCACGAGCGGCGGTTTGTACACGGCTCCAGTTGTGGCTGCAACTACGACGACCTATGTCACAGCTACCAGTGTCGCGGACACTACAAAGAAGGCAACCGCAGCCATCACGGTTAACCGTCTTCCGCCAACTTTGAGGCAGATCGCCTTGTCGCCATCATCGGCTTCGATCAATGTGGGATCGACACAACAATTTGCGGCGACTGCTTATGATCAGTACGGCCACACGATGACGGGCGTTGCGTTCACCTTTTTATCCAGCAATTACTCCGTGGCGATGATCGCCAGCGCCAGCGGGCTTGCCACCGGGGAAGCTGTTGGCACCGCATACATCAGCGCCTACTCCGGCAGCGTAACGAGCAAGACGGCGCCTCTTACAGTAAGTGCCGTCGCCCCGCCTCCGCCCATCACCCTCGCCCGCCTTTCCCCCAACATCGGGCTGGTCGGGATGAACGGTGATTACAAGTCCCTCACCATCGTCGGAACAGGCTTCATCAGCGGCGCCGTAGTAAACTTCGGATCGGATGTTCTGACCCCGACCGCTGTAACTCCCACTGCCGTCACTGTGACAGTTCCAGTCGCAGACTTCTCCACTGTGCGTACGGTGTCGGTCAGCGTGACCAACCCAGGCACCTCGCCCTCGGCATCGTTGCCCTTCTATATCACCGACCAAGGGTTTGTTTCTCTCACGTTTGACGATGGGTACTATTCCGCCTACAGCAAGGGGCTGCCCATCCTCGACGCCGCAGGTATTAAGTCCACTTTCTACACCATCACAACTTTGGTCGGAGACACTATTGACGGCTATGTGACCCAAAGCCAACTCCAAGCTCTGTACAAGAACGGGCACGAAATCGGCAACCACACCCGCACGCACCCGTTCTTGTCAACCGTCTCCCCAACTCAGTTGACAAGCGAGACAAGCGGTGCACAGCAAGACCTCCAAGGGTGGGGCTACAACCCAACGACCCTCGCTTACCCCTATGACGACTACGGAGGGAGTTCCACTAGCGCTGTGGTGGCTGCCGTCAAGGCGAGTGGAGTTCGCGGCGCTCGCGACTCAGATTATGGCGGGTACAACAACTCCACCACCTTCCCGCTGCTTTTGGACAGTATGCCGTCCGAGTACGACCTTAGCACGGACAACGTGGCCACGGTGACCGGATGGATACAGCAGGCGGTGGCGAGCAAGATGTGGGTGATCATCCTGTGGCACCGCGTCGACGAAATCGACCCCAACACAGGTGCCCCGAACCCCATCAGCGTATCCAGCGCGGTCATCCAAGGAGTGGTGAATTACATTGTGCAGAACGGCGTCCACGTGGTCACGGACAGCGAGGGTCTGGTCGTAGAAAACTTGAATGCTCAACAATAGCTTCTGTTTGCTTCTGTTTGCTCGACTGCCTTGAAGTCTGCTGTTATGGTGGACCAAGCGGCGGGCCTGTATGACGATTCCGTCGCGCAATTCAAGAAAGCGCTGGAACTGGATCCGACGAGTCTCTGGCTGCATGGCATACTGGGTTGGACCTATGCTCGCCAGGGCGGATACGCCCAGGCGATCGCAGAAAATGAGAAGATGGGCGCTGAAGTTTCCGCCGTCACCGCAGAAAACCAACTCCTGGCTGCGGGATTGGGCTGGATCTACGCCTTGTCGGGCCGGCGAAGCGATGCTCTGAAGGTATTGGCCCAGCTGAAGGAACTCGACAAGCACGCCTTTGTAGATCAGTACAATGTCGCGATCGTCTATGTTGGCCTGGGAGACAAGGGCCAGGCTTTTGTAGCCCTCGATCGCGCGTACTCGCATCCCACCAGTGGAGTTTTTCTGAAATCCGATCCATTCTGGAATACTATGAGCTCCCATCCGCGCTACGCCGCCTTACTGCGCAGGATGCGACTGCCGCAGTGAGCAGTCTGCCCCCCCGGCAACCGCCAACCCGACATTCCCATCCTGCTGTGCAGCGCTAACTGTTGTAACAGGCGATGCACTCAAAACCCCTCAATGAGACGCGATGTTACAACATCTCTAACGACGTCGGCTGTGTCAAGGTACTTGCGGTTGTTTTTTTATGATTTCGAACACACTTTTCACGTCAGCGCACACGCACTGGTTCCCTTCGAGAGAGTAACGATCTTGCGTCGATGATTTGTGTCCAACCAAATGGCTCGGCCCGTTTTCACTTCATCAATTTGGTGGGGCGTTGCCCACCAGACATCTCTCCGGTCACCTTCGATCATCTTGTGAACGCCTGCAGCACCGGCGATCGCCTGGAGTCACCGTAGCGTCCTCAATGGCATTCTATGGGTGCTCCGCACCGGCGCTCCTTGGGCTGATCTGCCTGAACGGTATCCCTCTTACCAGACCTGCCATCGTCGATTCCAGCAATGGGTGCGGTCAGGAATCATGCGAGGTGTCCTCGAAGCGCTAGCTGAAGATCTGCGGATTCAAGGTCGGCTGGATGTCCGTGACGCCTTCATCGATGGCAGTTTTGCGCCGGCCAAAAAGGGGGATCGAAGGTCGGCAAAACGAAACGTGGTAAGGAAACGAAGATCATGGCAGTAGCGGACTGCCATGGTCTTCCCGTGGCTGTGTCAGTTGAAAGTGCTACGCCTCACGAAGTGAAGTTGGCCGAGTCCACACTCGTGCAGATGGTGATCCCGGAACCTCCACAGAATCTCATCGGTGACAGCGCCTACGACTCCGACAAATTGGACACAAGACTCAGAAGCTACGGGTTCGAACTGATCTCCCCACACCGCACGAACCGCAAAAACAAAACACAAGATCTGAAGACTTTTGCGGCGGTATCGCCGTCGCTGGAAAGTTGAAAGATTATTTGCCTGGTTGCAGAACTTCCGTAGGCTGGTTGTGCGTTACGAACGATACGCTGAGAACTTTCTCGGGATGCTCTACCTTGGCTGCTGCGTAATTCTGTTGAGGCATATATGAGATGGCTTTTAGCCTCACCGCGTCAGCAACGGAGGGCGGAAAGAGCAGCGTAACGAAGGTGCGCTAGGGGGCAGACGGATATGAGTTTGCGGGGCTATTTTTGACCCACTACGGCGAAAAAGAAAGCTGGTCTGCCCCGCTCTCCCAACATTCTCGATTATCCCAATAGCATGTCCCTGTACGAAAGGGAAAGCCCGGCAGCGGAAGCAAACTCGCTGCCGATAGAAAAATTAGGAAACGTCCGAAGCCTTCCAGTAATTCAAAGTAGCCCACTACACAACCTGCCGGAAGCCCTGCGGTGAGGTATGCTGATGGTATGGATCATCTAGAAGTTCTTCGGGAAAAGATTGCGCGTCTCCGCGCCGAGATCGCTCACATTCAAGAGTCGAATCAGGAATATCGACTTCAAGAATGGAATAGAACGGAGGCTCAAGTCGCTCACGGTGAGAGACAGGAACGGCTGCTTGCAATTCAGCGTGAACTTGCCCAAGTCGCTGATCTTGGCCGCAGGATTCATTCGGTAGAGAAGATGAGAGAAATGGCCCGTGGCCGTTTACATCCCGTCAAGCAGGCTCAGGCTTCCTAACCATTTAGCGACCACGCCTCCGCTCACCTCGCAGGTAGAGAATTCTGTTGCAAAAACAAAAACGCCCCAACTCTTTTCGAGTCATTGGGGCGCTCGTCTGAACAGCCCTCCCCCGAAGTCTGCTCACAACCAACCTAACGGCTTGGGGGATAAATGTGAATGGCTCGGATGGCTGACTCGTGTCCGCATCTGCACCAGCCGATGCCGGTGCCAGAGCAGTTGCCGCAGATCGCGGTTTCCCGGACTCGGTGCCCAGATCTGCGGAAATAACAGGGCTAGCATAGCGGCCTGACCTGTGGGAAACTGTGGACATGATTAAGGTAGGCGATTTAGGAACTGCACAGGGATACAACGCCGCGTTCCGGGTCTGTAGTCTCTCCAAAGATCAGAGGACGGCAGAATTCGAATTGTTCAACGTGTCCAAGCAGCAACCAATGCAACACAGGATGAGAGTTCCCGCCAGTGCGCTTTCCCCGTTCAGCGAAGACGCCAGGCAAGCCGGTGCCCGGTTCGTGAGAGAAGCCACAAAAGACTAATGTGTGTCGCCCCACTTGGCATCGAATATCGTCCAGGTCGGGTGTACGGAAGTTGCCATACATCTCATAATGGGTTCCGTCTTTCGCGGTTATCCATCGGCGCAGCTTCGGCTGTGGTGGCAACTGATTTTCCCACCGGGATATTCCAATGCTTGGTCGAATGACAGATGTCGGCATGCGAGCCGGATTCGTCAGGCACAGCTGTAACAGGAACGAGTTTCGTATCTCGACTCAGCATGACCGGGAAGAGTTCCTGATAGATAGAATCGCTCTTGTAATCATGGTTATCGCTACAATCGGAACATTTGACAGAGAAGTGTTCCGGCAGTTTGCCGGATTCGCCACCTGTACACCGTCGCCATCTTGAGCCCGTGTTGCTCTCTCCACAGCAATAGGCCTACGGCAGGTGAAACAATATAGAGCCCAATAAAGTCTCAGCTCACGGATTTCTCCACCTTGTCACTTTCTGACATTTCCTTTTGGCATGATCTTGCGGCGCGCCTTCTTTAGCGCTACTTCAAAATCCTCCTGAGTGAACGTCTGTTCGGGCTTCTCGGTTCCAAAGAGGACTGCTCAAGCAGCTTTACCTCGATGCCCTCCGTAGTGTTTCTGGGCTAAAAGCGTGTTGCTGATGATTGCGACAGGTTCCACCGGGACTAGCTACTTTGCGGCGCAAAAATGGATGTTATGGACGAGCAGGGTCCGGAACCCGGCAGTCGCATAGTGTCCGGGTCTTGCATATTCCTTCTTTTCTCTTTTGTTGCCGTAGTTCGCATCTCGAT
>QIAN01000185.1:0-1765 GCA_003225005.1 Acidobacteriota bacterium
AACGAGGCTCGTTACATTACGGTCGGGAAGTTGGTTGAATTCGTGATACCTGTTACGTAGGCGTTCCCCAAAGAATCAACCGCGATTCCTATACCGGCATCAAACCCGCTGCCACCGAGAAAGGTGGAGTATACCAGCGCGGAACCAGATGGGTTTAGCTTTATCACACCAGCATCCCCAGGTCCCCCACCGAACGTGGTCTGGAATGCACCAGGAGTTACAGGGAAGTTGGTGGAACTTGTGTTTACTGAGCTATAAACGTTCCCTGCACTGTCTAACGCGATTCCTTGGAGGACATCGGCGCCGTTGCCGCCCACATAGGTCGAGTACACGAGCGCAGACCCCGCAGCGTTGAGCTTCGCTACAAAGCCATCGCCAGTCCCACCGCCAAAAACGGTTTGGAATGCACCCAGTGTGGTCGGGAAGCTCGTCGAAGTCGTGCTACCCGTAGGTGGAGTACACGAGAGCGGAACCAGTTGCGTTCACCTTGCTCACAAAGAAATCGTTCGGTCCACCAGGGTATGTGGGCTGGAATGCACCGGAAGTTGTCGGAAAGTTGGTTGAGCTGGTGACCCCAGCTACGTACGCATTTCCAGAGCCGTCAATGGCAATCCCCGAAGGCACATCCCGTCCGCTACCGCCCAGATAGGTGGAATAGATCAGGGCGGATCCTGAGGCATTTAGCTTTGCCACAAAACCAGTGTCCCCGCTCGCGGCTGCTGGTTGGAATGCGCCCGGTATAATCGGGAAATCGCTTGAAGTCGTCTCGCCAACAACGTACGCATTCCCGACGCTGTCGATGGCGATATTCCCCGCGTCCTCGCCGCCGCTTCCCCCGAGATAGGTGGAGTAGACAAGCGAGGAGCCTGTCGGAGTGAGCTTTGTCACGAAGGTGTCCCGAAACCCGCGAAGACTGGTCTGGAACGCTCCGGAAGTTATGGGGAAGTTTGCTGAATCCGTAAAACCAAAGACGTAGGCATTGCCCGACGAATCGACAGTCACACCGCCGTCCCCAATGTCCCCAGAAGCACCTCCGAGATACGTCGAATAGAACAGCACCGGGTCGATGACCAGCGGTCGACTGACGTCATAGGAGGCTACTTGAAAGCCAACCTGATGCGTGTTTTTGAGCGCATAACCGCCCGCGATTTCCCGCCGCACGCCATCGACTTCCTGATAGATGGACGGCTTCTGTTGCCGGATCGGGCCTCTGGCCGTCCGCAGCACGAGGTTGCCCTGGCCATCCACTTCCAGTTTGTCAGTGCCCTTAAAGCCAAGCACGATGCTCTTAGGATCGGCTCCAGGGCGAACCACGAAGTCGTACTGCAGTTGGCGCTGGTTGCCGTAATAGACGAGGTCCACGCCAGGGTACACTTCGCGATAGCGCACCTTCTCGTACATGGGAACGTTCGTGCGCCACTTCTTAGGGTTGTTGCCGATGAAGTAGTTGGCCTTGCCCGACAACTCGTCGAGGCCCTCAACTCGTGACCTTGCGTTTCTGCCAACCAGTTTCATTCGCACAACGGCTGGTGGGCCGGCTGGTTCGGATTGAGGCGCGACGCCCGCCGACGCCAACGCCGGTGGCTGCAGCGGGTCGCGCTTGGGCGTGGGCTTGCGCAACACGAGCACGGCTTCGCCGCGGTGCGTCAGAAACAGCGTGTAGCCGCTACCCCGGGACAGAAACTTGACTTGTGGGTCGGTCTGGCCCCGATTGGCTTCAAAGTACAAGGGCAGGCCATTGTAGGCCGCGCTTACTCGAACTTGA
>QIAN01000185.1:1783-6928 GCA_003225005.1 Acidobacteriota bacterium
GGTGGACGCAACAGCAAGTGCGGCTGCTGCGTAAGTTGGACGACGCTGTCGATTGACGAGGAGGCAGTTTGCAATGGGGACCCGGCGAACACCGCAAGCGCCACTACCAGCAGAATCGCTGCGGCCACACCAAGCCCGTGTAACCTGTTGAGGAACCGAGTGTTTTGCATGTTTTCCTCGATCTTTTGAACATTCAACGGAGAGCCAACTCAACGAAAGTGAGTGGCTTTGCGTGGCCCTGGGGGACTGGCCCGGCTTGTAGGACAGATACCCGCAGTTTGTAAATCCGGGAAACACCTGAATTGAGGGGGGGGGAATAAACCCGATAGGTCTCTACCACTCCATGGAAAGGAATACACTACGGCGCATCGGATAAGTGCCTGCGGGCCCCCAATCAGATTTAACGTCCCTTCAAATGATCGAGAAACGCTGGACGCCAACTGACCCTCTGCCCCAGATGGGGTTCGGTCAGTTCCGAAAGGCCTTATCGGTTTCGCCGAGCGATTAAGAATTTGAAGACGTAGAGCTTACTCGGCACTGGCGGAGGTGGTGTGTGCTTTCGGTTTTCGATGTATCGATTCAAGGCCTCGACATCACCTTCCGCAACTGATCTCTCTTCATCGGTCAAGGGCACCTCTTGCATGAGGCCAAGGATTCCATCCCTTGCATCTAGCAACTGTGCCGCTTCTTTAGGAACATACATTGGGCACTTCAGGCATGCCATCCTGTGGGGGCACGACGCCCAGGCCGGATTCGCGCAGAACGCTCCTTCACCGAGGCACCGAGGTAATAAAAAATCGCAGGCTGGCCTTTGGCTGCTGAGGCCGGATCGATCATAACTTGTATGAGCCGGGAGTTTTTGTTTGCTCGCGCGATGGACTTGGCGAGCCTTGTTGGTTGTATCTTGGCGTAATGCTGCGTTGAACGAAGATCCTTGTGGCCAAGCCATTCTCCTAGTTCACTGATGGTGAGGCCATCCGGTGCGTTGTAGAGAGCGCTCGCCATCGTTGCCCGCGCACGATGCGCAGTGATGTTGCACCTCGTGTCAAGCTCTGGGACGTTCGCCTTTCTGGCAAGATGCATGCCGTAATTCTGGCAACTCCCCTCGACCGGGTCCTAGAGCGAGGACGCTTCATCCATCTCGACGGACCCTCGGGGAGGACGCATCATCTCAACCTGGAGGAGATCTTGCCAGCCGGTACAGACCGCCGTGCCAGAATTTCCGGAACCCACACAAATTAGAGGGCAAGTTTTCGCAAGTGTCCGTCTTTTGTCCGTATTCTGGGTACAAAAGCGAACAAAACAGAGCAACAGAAGCGAGCGATTCCCCTTTGTTTTCTTGCGTTTCGTTGCACGGCTTTGTACCACGTGTAGGCAGGAATTGCGCTCATAACCCGAAGGTCGTCAGTTCATCTACCCCCCGCAACCATTTGTTAGTTGATAAGAAACGGCCTAGAGGATGCTCCCTCTAAGCCGTTTCGCTTTTTACGGTCGCGGTAGGGACGCCAGTTAACCCGACGCCCCCCCGCAGTGCCTCGACGATACGAGCGAGCGCGATCGTGTCTTGTCTGCAGTATTGCAGGAGTGCCCGCTTGAGCTGGGTCTTCTCTTCTGCACCCGTTGCAGCATCAACCAACCGGCCCCATGCGGCCCCGGCCTGATTGCCATCAGTCACGCCAAGGCCGTCATAGTTCATGTCAGGTAGGATGGCCACTGCAACTCTTTTCAGAGAAAAGGAACCTCCGAATGCCGGATGGTAGACATTTCGTCGTATCACCGCGAGGAGATCCCATAGCCTGGCTTTTATTTCGGCGATCTCCGATCGATGCTCTGGCAGCCATCGCGCAAGATCATCAAGACGAGAAGCTTCGAATCCCTGGTTGTACACTACGATGCTGCCCGCCGCTTTGACCGCTTGGCACAGCGATTCTAGAAATGGGATTCGCGGATCAGAAGCGCTCTCCGCCAAAAAATCGTACCGCATCATCGGCGCGCCAGTTCGCTCTTGCCGGTGGACAGACCATTGAAAGGGGACATGATCGTAAGGCCGCATCCCTGCAAATCTCGGGAGAGCCGGAAATATCGTTTCGAAGTCCATGAAGCAAATTGGGAACCGCAGAGTGGTGAGCTCGCCCGTGAGTTCAGGGCCGATCCACATTTTTCCACTCTTCACCGCATCAACGGCTCTTCGTTGTGTCGCAGTCAAAAGGAAATCATCGGGAATTTGATGCACGGACATGATGCCCGAAGCAAGTAGATCGTCCACGTTTTCTGTACGCATTCTGGGCAACAGACTGACGTGATCGGAGGGCAAGTCAGGATTACAGTGCTCATAGAATTCACAGAGCACGGGCTCGATACATTGTTTCCCGGATTTCACGTCAGGCGGTGTGGGTTGACCCAAGACGCGCAACTGCTGGTCCACGCGGCTCGAGATCTGTGCATCGCTTATGGTTTGTTCCCGGGTGAGTTCGTCGATGGTGAACAAGCGGGAAACGTCATACTCTTGGCCATCGAAAACGTATTCGCGGTTCAAGTACATCAGGCGGGTTCCCTCGAGATTGACCCCAGCGCCCGAGAGCACGCGCTTTTGAATCCCAATATCGTACGCGTAGTGAGGTTTTGGGCTCGTCGCAGATTTGACTTCGATTAATCGATAACCTGCCCGGCTACGACGTTCCAGAACGTCTGTTCGAACGAGCACCCCACCGTATTCGAACGTTGCTTCGAAAATTGCTGGCACCTCTGCATTAACGACCAACTCGCGGGTGGTACGGACAGCATCATCCAAGTGTTCATGATCGGCAGCGACTAACACTCCGCCCGGAAACGCCTTCTGCGCCACCAGCCCAACCTGGTGTCCTTGTTCCATGATGGCTTCGGTAGCCTCGCTCGAACCAGCCGCCATTTCAGGCCGATGCACCTGAAAGTACAGGCGCTTAAGGCACTGAACTCCCGCAATGAACTTAGATTTCGAGACTCTCATTCGGGCCTGTTTCTACGGTTGGGCCGTAGCGAGCGGCTGTCTTGAATGTACACCCAAACTGGGCCTCGAAACTTGAAGCCATCTTGCTTGCTGTGGCTCTGCTAATGTGCCCCCTTTCCGGGGATAATGTTGCGAACGCCACCGATGGCGTTCTCCACGTCACCCCTTCGCCGAGGGATTGAGGCCCGGCACGCTGATCGGCGATCGTCGGCACGGCCGACGTTTTCACGCATCTCGTTGAGCTGCACCAGAAGCAGCGAGCGGTGTTCCTGAAGGAGATCGCGCGCAAGAACAACTGATTATAGGTGGTGCGGCACCTTCTTAGCATTTGCACTTGCTGGCGGAGCCGCATGCCGGTGCGGAGCCGTGAGCGTTGTGCCCTGGATATTCGTAGAGGGCGCGGTCGCCGCGAACGTCGGGAGGTTGTGTGCGCGCACTTGAGTCTCCGCCTCAAAGCCAGATGCCAGCTTGATCAGTGTGGGTTCACTGAACGCCGTTCCGAAGAAGCTGATCCCGAGCGGAACACCGTATTGCGTGCAATTCGTCGGCTGCGTGGGTGATGCGCAGAGCATGGGAAAACCTGCGGGCACTTGTACGATGGGGTATCCCGGCCCCGCTGCCAATCCTGACGTTCCGAAGATGAAATGGTCACCGAAGAGCAGGTCGGTGGACCACGCCGGATTGTCCGTGGCTGAAACCACCGCGTCGAGCCCGAACTGGCTGATCGCCGCGTCGATGCCGTTTACGCCCGCGTTATGGTCGATGGCGAGCGCCTGATTGTAGGTCAGCCCGCCGAAGACAGGCTGCGGATCATTCGGTCCCGGCGCGAGCGCATTGGCCAAATCCCACAGGTCCTGGTTGAAGAACGGCATCTCGACATCCGCATGGGCGTTGTTGAAGTCGATGGCGGTTTGGAGAGTTCCGCCTGCTACCGGCACGCCGACGCGCGTGCCGAAATACGCCGCCACGTCGTTGCGGAATTCGAAAAGCAGTATGAGGAACTCGCCATCGGCCGACGCGAAATTGAAACCCGCCGCATCCAGGTCAATCACCGTGGCGCCTGCCGCCGTGAGCTCCCCCACGGCAGCCTCAAACGCGTCCAAGACCGGCTGCGGCGTCGGGACGAACGGGTCGAATCCGCCCAACCCCACACGCGTCACGCCGAGCTTTGCTCCTTGCAGCCCATGCGCGTTCACGAACTTCGTGTAGTCCGTAGGGATATTCGTGGGACGGGTCTTGCCCGTTCCTTGCCAGCCTAGCGGCACGCCGCCTGTTGCCGGATCGCGCCCGTCAAAGGTGCGACTCTGGATTACGCTCAGCGCAGCCGCTGCATCGGCAACTGTCCGTCCGTGGGGACCGACAGTGTCTTGCGTGTGCGAAATGGGCACGACGCCGGCGCGGCTGGTGAGTCCAACCGTGGGCTTGATTCCGACGACGCCGTTAGCATTTGCGGGACACACGATGCTGCCATCCGTCTCGCTACCGAACGACACCGTGGCGAAGTTCGCTGACGCCGCCGCGCCCGAGCCGGAACTCGAGCCGCAGGGGTTGCGATCGATGCCGTACGGGTTGTGCGTCTGCCCGCCGCGGCCTGACCAGCCGCTGATCGATTCGAAGGAGCGGAAGTTCGCCCACTCCGACAGGTTGGTCTTACCCAGGATCACGGCGCCGCCGGCTCGCAAGTTTGCCGCCACGGTGGAGTCCCGCAACGCTGGCATGCCCACGAGCGCGAACGATCCCGCGCTAGTCTGCATTTTGTCGCCCGTGTCAATGTTGTCCTTCAGCAGGACTGGTATTCCATGCAACGGTCCCAGTACGACGCCTCGCCTGCGCAAAGCGTCTGCGTTATGCGCCATGACCAGCGCGTCCGGATTCAGCTCAATCACCGCGTTGACCCCAGGACCGTTCTGGTCCAGAGCCACGATGCGGGCGAGATATTCCTTGGTCAATTCCTCCGAAGTAAGCCTGCCCGAGGCCATCTCCGACTGGAGTTGGGCCACTGTAGCTTCGTTGTGTTGCGTGGGAACGGCGTTCTGCGCCGCGCTCTGCGCTGCCCCCAAAGTCGGCAGCAACAGCGCTGTAAGAAGCAGATTGCGTATCACTGGAGCGGTCATCTTTCCCTCCTGAGAGCCTCGGCCGCGTAAATGCCGATTAAATCA
>QIAN01000183.1 GCA_003225005.1 Acidobacteriota bacterium
ATCATGGGGCGTGGGGCGCCTATTGCTGCACGAATCGCCATCTCCCGCGTTCGGCGGCGAGTGGCATATGACACCGAACTGTAGAGCCCGGTCAGTACAAGCACCAGACCAATTCCCGCAAGTGATCCCGCGAACATGGCGGCGATCCGCATCGGGAACAGCGCGCCCGCGGCGGCATCGGCCAAGGGGCGAACATCCACAGCGGCTCCGGGATCAACCGGAGCGAGAGCATTGCGTAGAGGCTGAACCCACCGTGCACCATCGCCAGCAGTGGCAATCAGCAACTGAGCGAACGAAAAGGGCGTAAAGAATACAGCGGGGTGGTCCTCACCGAGGGTGCGCAGTTTGGCGTCAGCCGCGACGCCGACCACCTCGAGTGTGCGTGCCTGGTCGCGGCCAACGGCGATTTCCTCGCCAATCGGGTCAGTCTCGCCGAAGAGGCTTTGAGCAAGTGTTCGGTTGAGAATTACGGGAACAGGTCGCCGCGTTCGGTCGGCCAGTCGGAAATCTCGGCCGCGCAAGATGGGAATGCCAAGGACGCGGCAGAATTGCTCGCCGCCACCGAGTTCGTACGCCTCCCGTGCGGTGGAAATCGACTGGTTCCGGCGGCGTACCAAATCTTGGGCTTGTAGTTCGCCCATGAGCGGCAGAGTGCTGACGGAGGTCACGCCTGTGACGCCCGGTACTTGCCGGATCACCTGAACGACGCGATCCCGCCAAGCCCAGCCCGCTTCGCCGCGCGGCTGCCCGGGTGGTTGGAACACGCGAGCAATAACGGTGCCCGAGATATTGAATCCGGGATTCGTATCCGCCAAGTGAGTGAAGCTGCGAGCGAATAGTACGCCGAGGCTCAACAACACGACCGAGAGCGTCAGTTGCAACGTCACAAAGCCGTTACGCAGATTCCACCGCCGGATGGACAACACTGGCTCGCCCTGTTTCATAGCAAGACCGAGATCAGCGCGCGAACTGCGGATCGCGGGCAGCAAGGAGGATACGAGCAGCGTAACCAGAGCCGCTCCGAACGCATAAAAGAACAGACCACGATCGCTCTGGAAATGGAATTCGAATGGAAGATTGTAAGCCGAGGGCCACCGGATATAACTGAGGTGTCGCCGTAAGAATGCGTCGAGCACTAGTCCGCTGGTCGCGCCCAGCGCCACTAGCAAGGCACCTTCGACGAGAAGTTGATAAATGAGATGGCTGCGATTGGCGCCAAGGGCTTTGCGAATCGCAAGTTCCCTCTGCCGTGTAGCGCCGCGCGCCAACAGCAAGCCTGCAACGTTCATACAAGCAATCAGAGCCAGCAGGACCGCGGTACCGAACAGCATCACGAAAAACAGGAAAAAGCGGCGGTCGTCGCCTTGGCCGCTTGCATTAGCGGCAACTCCCGCCATGGGGCGTAGCACGGAGACGCTGTGCGCGAAATCCTCGCCCCCGATCTTCCGTGCAGCAAGCAGAAGCTCTTCCCGCGTATGGCTGCGAGCAAGGCCGTCGCGCAGGCGGCCGAACGGATGGCAGCGGTCAGAATCGCGCGGAGCGATCACATAGATTTCCGGCGATACGCCGCGGCCCACGATGCTGCGGTAATCGCGCGGTAGGACCCCAGTGACGGTGTAAAGCTTTCCGTTCAGCCTCAGCGCGCGGCCCACAATATGCGGGTCGCCGTCCAGCCGCCTTCGCCAAAAGCCGTAGCTGACAACCGCCACGGGCTGTCCCTCATCGCGTTGGGAGTAGAGTTGCCCAAAAGACGGGCCGATGCCCAAGACATCGAAGAAATTGGCGCTGGTAATCATCTGCCACGCAACTTCGCCCTGGGTGCCGGTATCCCATCTAACGTCCTGGAGCCCGATATTGAACGCCAGGTCCTTGAACACGCCCGCTGCGCGCAGGTCGCGATAGCGGCCGTAAGGAATCTCAGCGGCGACGCGCTCGAGCCGGTCAGGCTGCCGTGCGCTGATGTCATCCAGAACCATTTCGCGAACGATGCTGTAAATCGTCACGTTGGCGCCGATACCGAGGGCCAAGGAGACAACACAAGTTGCAGCAAAGGCTGGAGCTTTGCAAAGGTTTCGCAGAGCGTGGCTCAGGTCTTTCAGAAGACTCGTCATCTTCATTCATTCGACGCTGATTAAAGCGCGACTGTGCAAATCCATCCTACAAGGATTACCCGCTTCGGGCACGGATTTGGTATTGATCGAGTTGATTGCTTGTCCTCGGCTTAGTTCCATCAGCCGTTCCGAGCCGATTTAGGCGCTGGCTGAAGCAAGCGGATGCAAGCGGCGGTAGCGGCGCAAGACGATCCGAGACGGCCAGTATAGGATGCCGGCCCATACAAAGATCAGTACACCGTAGCGAAGCAGAAAACTGAGGACTTCCCCAAAGGACCAGAGCAAGGCATCCAGGCCTTCAATCAGGGAATTGCGAAGATCGGAAAGAACGATCCCAGTGCGCCAGTCGAGATGGGCTTGATATTGTTCCGCGATCTGAAGCTCGACTAAAGCGTATTCGACGCGCAATTCCAGCTTCTTCCATCGTTTATCGAGATCGTTCAATTCATTCCGACGTTCGGAGAGTTTCTCCTCCGCCGCCACCGTGTCGCTGAGCGAGCCGCTGCGGTGGTGGACAATATCGTTCAAGCGCGAAACCTCAGCCCGTTTGGATTCGAGTTGAGTGTTCAGCGATTCTTTCTCGGCGCTGGTGTTCTCGCTGGATTCGGTTTCCTGTCTGACGCTGCCCAAATTTCGGATCGTGGTGAGCGCGGAATCAAGCGAATTAACCGGTAGGCGCAACCTCGCTTCGAGCCAGGGCGAGGATTCCGATCGCCTGTGGATTTTAAATTCTTCCAGGAAACCGCCTGACTGTTGAATGATTTCCCTTACGCGCGATTCAGTGGCTTCGAAATGGGACACTTCGATCGCCAGGCTCAAGGCGCGAACAACATTAATCCCGCCGGCTTGCAAGAGACCGTCCGCCGACTGGTAAGCGGGCAAGGCGTGGAACGCGACAGGAGCAATAGCGCTCAGGCCGGTGGCTCGCGATGATTCGATACCCATGAACAGAGAGCTCACGACCAATCGTGACACTTGGAACGCGAACAGGTAGAGTCCGGCGAGCATGGAAATGCCGAGCAGAACTTTCTTGAGGGGACGGAACCAAGATGTAGTGGTCTCGGGCATAGGTTTCCTCCTGCGCGGAAGGATGGTTCTTTCCACACAAGCAAGCATTGCGCATACCAATACATAGAAACCGCAGCGAGAGAAAGGTTCCCGCGGTCGCGGTGTAAGATTTGCGGGAAATTGCGGCGCGACAAGCAGGCCTGTCCTACCTAAGCGCCGATGGAGGAGTGGAGGGCGTTAGCGATGGATTGACCGTAGCGCTTGGCGTCGGCGTCGTGTTCGGCTTCGACCATTACGCGGGCGATGGGGGGTGTAGGAGTATCGAAGGACGACCGGGCGGTTGTCTCCGAGTGCGGATTGAGTCTCAGCGGGAGCACGGGAGGCTCCCGACAATAAACAGTGGCGGGCGAGTCTCTAGCCCGGATTCCCCGGACAAATCCCCCATCTTGGGACTCACCTGTAAGTTACTGAAATCGAAGTGTTGGAGACACTGCATCGAATGTCAACTACGTATCGGTCCATTCAACAAGGTATACCTCTACATCGGTTTTAATGAGGGTCCCTTGCATTTGATTTATTCGTTGAACGGAACGCGAGATGGGCTGGAAAACCACGTGGATGTTCGCGTGGCGTGAAGCCGATCCGGCCCAAATAAACGCTTCAACCTATGGCCATTTTGGTCAGAACTGTAATGGCGAACACCGCAAACAGGAAAATGCCCATGAAGAAAAAGACCATCATGCCGCCGTAAAGCCTCGACAGGTTGAAATTTGGGAAATGGATGACCCACCACATCACGCGGAATCCGGGCCTATCAGCATTTTTCGTGGTGCGTTGCATCTCATGAAGGTCATCCCACACTCGCCGGACTGATGCCCAACGATAAAGGACGCCCAATACAATCGCCAATACAAAGCAGAACCATGGAGAACCATGCGCCATAGACGGTGTAGGGTACGCCTACAGATCGTAAGCCCTGCTTTGCAGCGTTTTCGCCAAAAATCGCTTGCGTGAATAAAAGCGGTATCGCCAGAGCAGCCGAGCTAATTTGAATGTAGCTTTTCGCTGTGTCACCGAACGCGGGCAGACCAAGAGTGCTACGGCCTCATCTTAATGGGCGACTGTCCGATAATTGTAAGCAAACTTCGGACTTGACTTCGTCCGAAAAAGTGGTACAAATATCGGACAGAATGGCCAGATTTGACCTCAAGAACCAGATAGTAAGCCGCATCGAGAATGGTGCACGGGGAACGATTTGGACTCCCAGCGATTTCCTCGATCTCGGAAGCCGCGATGCAGTCGATAAGGCTCTCCAACGGCTGGTCCGTGCGAAGCACCTCCGTCGCATCGACCGCGGACTCTACGACAGACCCCAACAAAACCCTCTCACCAACCGCCCTAACTCTCCAGACTACCGCCAGCTGATCGCAGCCCTCGCCCGCCGAGACCAAGTGCGCATGCTCATCGATGGAATGTCGGCCGCCAATGATCTCGGTTTGACCACTGCCGTCCCCGCGCACGTCGTGATCCACACGGACGCGCGCCGTCGCTCGATTCGTCTCGATAACTTGACGATCGAATTCAAGGTCACCGCACCCAGCAAACTCTATTGGGCAGGGCGTCCCGCGATGCGCATCGTGCAGGCGCTGTACTGGCTCAAAGATCTCCTCGCGAACGATCGCAATCGAATATTGGCACGTTTATCCGAGATTCTCGCGGACCCCACGCATGGCCTGGCAATCCGAGAAGATTTGCGCACCGGTCTGAAAACATTGCCCGCGTGGATGCAACGAGTCATGCGCGAGCTTCTCGGTGACAACGATGCCCTTCCTAGCAGTGGTCCAAGAACCCCGTCGCTTGACCATGAGACAGCTCAACCACTTCGCAACTCAACGGGTCACCAAGCCCCAAGCGACAGTGATGCGCCGCAGACCGGCAGAGTGCGTCGCACTAAAAAGGCTTCAAGGAAAAACGTGCGGAGGCGGCGGTGAATGAAGCCTTTTGCAATGTGATTTCTGAAGGGGACGAAGCGCGTCGAGATCTCTTCGTGACGACGGCGGGTCGAATGGGAACCGCCGTCCAGTACGTGGAAAAAGATTTCTGGGTCTGCTGGACCTTGGATGCCTTGTTTCATGGACTGCGAGCCGGCGCGCCACGGCTGCTATTCAAGGGCGGTACATCGTTGTCCAAAAGCTTTGGGCTCATTAATCGGTTCTCCGAAGATATCGACATCACGGTGTTCCGCAAAGACCTGGCACAAGCGGCGACGGTAGAAGACCTTGAAGCACTCAGTGGCAAAAAGCGTAAAGCTAAGTTAGACGCGATCAAGACCGCGTGCCAAGCCTTCATCAAGGGACCTCTCCGCGACGACCTTCGCGCGGCCATGCGCCAACTGGTGTCAACAGCACGAATTCCGGAGGACGCTTATCGTATCGAGGTCGATCGTGATGATCCAGACGAACAAAGTCTCCTATTTTGGTACCCCACGGTTACGGCGGCGGCTGGACAGTATGTTCGATCCGCCGTGAAGGTCGAGGGCGGCGGAAAATCGGCTCTCGATCCGAACCTTCCGACGACGATAAAGCCATATGTGAACGACGATCTCCCGTCATCAAGGGACCTCTCCGCGACGACCTTCGCGCGGCCATGCGCCAACTGGTGTCAACAGCACGAATTCCGGAGGACGCTTATCGTATCGAGGTCGATCGTGATGATCCAGACCAACAAAGTCTCCTATTTTGGTACCCCACGGTTACGGCGGCGGCTGGACAGTATGTTCGATCCGCCGTGAAGGTCGAGGGCGGCGGAAAATCGGCTCTCGATCCGAACCTTCCGACGACGATAAAGCCATATGTGAACGACGATCTCCCGGGCGTCGACATTCGTATATCCGGCATCACGACCGTCGAAGCGGAGCGCACATTTTGGGACAAAGTCGTGATTCTGCATGGCCTTCGCCGCTGGT
>QIAN01000186.1 GCA_003225005.1 Acidobacteriota bacterium
GAGGAACTGCCACGGATTGTGGAAATGTTTGGCGAGAAATTTAGCGGCGAGAACGCGGCGGCGTTCTGGCTTGCGAAGGAGTTTGGAGTGAAGCTGGTCTGCGTTACGCGCGGGCATCGAGGTAGCTTGCTGGTTTGCGGCGAGAAGACCGATGAACACGCGGGGTTTAAGGTAAAAGTGGCGGATACGGTCGGCGCGGGAGATGCGTTTACGGCGGCGCTGGTGCATCACTGGCTGCGCAAAGCGCCGCTACGAGAAATTAATTTGGCGGCGAACCGGCTAGGCGCGTGGGTGGCGTCGCAGGAAGGCGCGATGCCTGCGGCGGACGAGAGCGTGCTGTCGGCGATTCGATAGCGAATTTAGACGCCGCTATTTTGCGGCGAGTTCGGCTTGCTCGCGCGCGAGTTTCTCGACCAGCTCTCGCGGCATGTCGTGAAGGAAGACGACAACGGCTGCGTTCGTCCAGCCAAAACCCACAACGTTAATGTTGTAGCCGGCTTTTACGGCGGTTTCGGAAGAACGCGTCACAGCGTTGTATTTCTCGCGGATGGTGCCATCGCGGTGAAAATTCTCCGCGATCATACTGACGAAATTGTAAGAAATCCGGTCCGCTTCCCCGGTGTAGCCGTACCTGCGCAGGCCTTCGAGCGCGATGATTTGTGTCGGCGCCCAGGCGTAGGGAAAATCCCACTGGCCCTCGGTTTCATAGGGGCTCATGACGAGGCCGCCGGGCTGTTCGAGTTTCGAAAGATTTTTCACCAACGTAGCAGCTTGCTCCTTTGTGGCGACGCCGGCCCAGAGCGGGTAATAGGCGGTGATGTAGATGTACCGCGAGCGTTCTTTTTTGCCGAGGTTGTAATCGAAGAAGAGTCCGGTCTGCGCGTCCCACAAATATTTCTGGATCTGTTGCTTTCGCGATTCGGCTCGTTTGGCCCAGTCCGCGGATTCGGTTTGTTTGCCGAGCAACTTTGCCATTTCTTCCAAATCTTTTTCGGTTTTGTAGAGGAGGCTGTTCAGGCAGACTGGGGCGAAGTGGTGCGTGGCGGCGCCGTGCGGCCCGAAGCGGAAAGAGACATCGAAACCCGATTCGCGCATGGAACGGTCGGCGCGATAAAAATCGCGGCTTAGCGTGACCGTTTCCGCGTCGTCGCAGCCCGGGCGCTCCATGGTGCGGGCTTCGTCGCAGATTTGCACGGTATAGCCCTTGCCCACAGGCGCGTCGGCTCCGGGCGTGCCCTTGCGCACTCGGTTTCATCCTTTAAACTTTCCGGCGCGGGCATGTCGCCGAAATCGTAGTAACGGGAAAGGCCGGTATCCGCAGCGAGGTGCGGCTCGCGCACCCACATTGCTTGGTCTTTCTTTGCGTATTGGTAGGCGCGCTCGAGCCATTTCTTGTCTTCGTGTCCGGCACCCTTTTCAGCTTCGTAAACGCCGAGGATCATTGAAGTCAGAAAGGGAGGCTGCGAACGGCTCAAGTAGTAGCTGCGATTTGCGTTCAGGATACTTCCGTAATGCTCGATTTCGAAAAAGAAATTCTCGACCATGCCTTTGGCGAGGTCGATTTTTCCATCTTGCAATAGGCCGCGGACGATGAAGTAGCTGTCCCAACCGTACATTTCGTTGAAGCGCCCGCCGGGAACGACATATTTGTGTTCCAGATAAAGGAGGCCCTGGGGAGAGAGTGCCGTTGTATCGATTTGGCCGGGGCCGGTGATTTTTTTAGGGAGATTCTTCACCTGAACGTGGCAGCGCTTTTGCAGTTCTTCGACGTTCGAGGGCGTGGCGAAGTCTGCCGGGAGATACAGGACGGAATTTTCCGCGAGCTTCGAATCGACAACGGTGCTGCAATCTTCCATCGAGCGCGTCAGCGTGTCCCAACTCTTGAAAATATATTCGCGAATCGGCGCGAGACCAGGGTATTTAGTGGAATCGTTTCTTGCGTCGGATTGCCCACCGAAGGTGATCGTCGCCAAGAATAAGCTCCCCGCGAGGCACGCAAAGCTCCGCCCGCAACCGGTGATTCTCTTCCAGTTTCGCATGAAAGAAGCCTTCCCGCTGAACTCGCGCTACCCGAGGCTAGAATAGCGCCAAGTTGTTGAAAAAACAAGGACTTAGTTAATTCTAAGCAGGGATTCCCG
>QIAN01000187.1 GCA_003225005.1 Acidobacteriota bacterium
TACCGGATGCCGTGTTTCGACGACATCATACATTGCCAGCATGCTGCGACCCGAGGTGATCTCAGAGCTGCGCCTTGCCGACTTCGGACTGCGCATGATTCCCTGTGATCCGGCTATTCAGGTTCCCTTTCCTGACGGGCACGTCGTCCCCTGGTGGATGGACCGCGAACGGGCCAGACAAGAGTTCGCCAAGATCTCTGCCAAAGACGCCGACCGCTTCGTCCAAGTAGACGACCAGTTGAAGAAGCTTGCCCGCTATCTGCAGCCGTTTTTTCTTGAGCCTCCCCCGGAAATCGGCACAACCACCATCAACGGATGGGGGGATCCTTTTCGCATGGGCAAACGCTTCCGTGGAATTTCCAGCAACCAGATTTCACTGCTCGTTTCATTTCTGACCGGCAGCCTGGGCGAGTTCCTCGCCAACAACTATGAATCCGAGCAAATCAAGACCATGTTCCTTGCCAACGATGTTTATGGCAAACACGGTGGCCCTATCAGCCGGGGACCGCGATCGGACTTCTCTTTCATCTGAGGAGCGGCGGGGAGCATGAATTGCAAGGCTTCTTCGGACACGTAATGGGGGGCATGGGATCGATCACTCAGGCGCTGGCTGCCGCCGGACGCAACGTGGCGTTGAGATTCGCACGTCTTCTCCGGTCGCTCAGATTGAAGTACGCAACGGACGCGCTCGCAGTGTCGTGCTGGAAGATGGGACGGAGGTTCGCGGGCGCATGATCCTTTCCAATGCGGATCCCAATCGAACTTTTTTGAAGATGCTTCCATCGAGTGATTTACCGGAAGATTTTCGGAACGCCGTACGCGGCATCAAGATGCAAGGGCCCTGCGCCAAGGTCAATATGGTTCTCGACCAGGAACCCAGATTCACGGGAACTTCCCCGCGCGCGACGCCTCTTGAGCGCACGTTTTACACGCTCGTCCCGTCGCTCGAATTTGCCGAGCGCCGTTACGACATTGCCAAGTTCGGCGGGATACCTGAACAGCTTTGGGTGGATTGCGTGGTCTCCTCGAATGCAGACGACTCGCTGGCGCCACCGGGTAAGCACATCTCACCTGCTTTGTGCAATAGGTTCCCTACCACCTGGGATGACAAGCGCGAACTGCTGGGCGACCGCGTGGTGAAGAAAATACTCGAGTATGCGCCGAATGTGGCCGGCGCAGTCGTGGCACGGCAAGTATTGACGCCGCTTGATCTGGAACGCACGTACGGAGTTACTGAAGGCAATATCTTTCACGGCGACTTGCGTCTCGAGCGGCTTTTTTTATGCGTCCGGTACCAGGCTGTGCGCAGTACCGCACTCCGATTGACGGCCTATATCTGTGCGGGGCTGGTGCACATCCGAGTGGTGGCGTAACCGGCGCACCGGGGCGCAACGCCGCACATCAAGTATTGCGCGACTGGAAAAGAGGGCGTTTCAAGGAAGCGGCCGCTTGAGCTTCACTTGCCGAGTGCATGAAGGCACCGTTCGAATTCCTGGACGACTAAGGCAGAGGAAAAGAAAATGAAAAAGAAAGGTATTCTCGAAAGGTTGAAAGGAGGTCCTGTACTTGGCGACGGCGGATATTTGCTCGAACTGGAAAAGCGCGGATGGGTGCGCGCGGGTCCGTTTACGCCAGAGGTGGTCCTTACGCATCCAGATGCCCTACGCGAACTTCACGTCGAGTTTCGCGAGGCAGGCGCAGAAGTACTGCAGGCGCTCACGTTTTACGCCAGCCGCGACAAGCTTGCCCCTGTAAGTCTCGAGAATCGTTTGGAAGACTTCAACCGGTCTGCGGTTCGGATTGCCCGCGAGGTCGCGGGCGACCGTTGCCTGGTCGCCGGAAACCTGAGTTTGACATGGATGTACGAGCCGGAAAGTCGGTCCGCGGCTGACCGGGTTCGGAAGACTTTTGATGAGCAGCTTTCCGTGCAAGTGGACGAAGGAGTGGATTTCATCATCGGTGAGACCTTCTCCTGGTTAGGCCAGGCACTCATCGCGGTGGAGCGCGCCAAAAAAAAATGTTTACCGACGATGGTTACCATTTGCTTCGAGAATAAGGATGAGACCGCAGAAGGCAAAAGCGCCGCGGACGCCGCTAAGGCTCTGTTCGACGCCGGCGCCGACATCGTCGGCATGAACTGCCTGCGTCCGCCGCAGCACATCCTGGGCCCGATGGAGCAGATGCGAAATGCGGTTTCCGGATACTTGGCATGTCAGCCGGTTGCGTACCGCACTCCTCAGAACAAACCCGACTTCACTAGCTTGCCTGAGTTTCCTTACGCGTTGGATACCCTGCAACTCACACGCAAGGAGATGGCGGACTATGCCGTGCAAGGCTCGTGATATGGGAATCAACTTTATTGGAGCGTGCTGCGGCACAGTCGCTGTGCACATCCGTGAAATGGCTCGCGCGCTGGACAAGTTGCCGGAGGATTCTCGTATCTGGAAGAAAGGCGGCGAGAGACCGATGTCGGCGTACGAGTACTACGACCACGACAAACTGAAGGCGGGCGCGAAATAGAGATGGCGGATGCGGTCATTCCGGCCCGCATCGCGAATACTATTCGCTGCTATCCAACGTTTCGTGCGCGCGGTTCCTCTGCATGTACCAGAGGCGCATCAACCAGGTGTTCGCTCAGGAACCAGACTTGGAGTTCATTGGGACGCAACACATCGCTCAGAACCAAGTCGTTGGTGCCGTCATCGCCAATTACAGAGGCCCGGCGAGCCAATGTCCGGCACTGACCAATGATGATCTGATGCGCGTCCAGCAGACGCGATATCTGCACCGGAACCTCTTCCCTGCCCCGTGGAGGACGCTCGAGGCGCGTGGTCTCAGCGACATCGGCGGCCATGGCCAGTGACACTCCTCCCAACAACTGAATGCGTTCTGCAATCAGATCCACGATCTCTACCTGCTCATCGAAATGCTTGTCAAACAGCAGGTGCAGTTGATAGAAAGTCGGCCCTGCAACCTGCCAGTGTGACTTCTTGTAGAGATCGCGCAGCGTCATGGTATCGGCGAGCAACTGGTTGAGTTGCTCGGTCATCTCTAACCGCACGGGCTCTTCGAGCTCTAGCGGCAACAGGTACGAGACTGTTCCGTACTTCTGAATCTCGCTCGCACGCTGAGCGCCGGCATTTCCATTTCGATTGCGTGCGATCACCATGCATCCGATCGTTATCCGTGCAATCACTCCCTTCGATCACTGCGCGCGATAACTCAGCCTTCGCGCGCCGTTTGACGCTACCACCCAGCGTTGCTATGATCGAAATGCGGGGTGGAGCAGTCTGGTAGCTCGTTGGGCTCATAACCCAAAGGTCGGTGGTTCAAATCCACCCCCCGCAACCAACGCAATCATAGAGTTACGAGGAATTTGCATTTTCGATTCTGGTGCGAAATGCTCCTGCAAGCTTCCGAAAGTAAGAATCAAGGCCGTCCACCAGACGGTCTTTATTTATTTGGTGTGATCTAGAAGGAGCAGGCGCTGCACGACGGACGTGTTGGCTTTGCGCTTCGCTTTCATGAAGGCTCCGCCGTAGATGTTCATCGTGGTCGAAATATTGGCGTGACGCATGAGTTTCTGCTGCACACCCAGCGGAGCGCCAGTCTCGTCGAGCCAAGCGCGGTAGCTGTGACGTAGAGTGCACGTTCGAGGTAACCAGCCTGCCGATAGACTCAACGACGTGCTTCAGCGCACGGCAATCGTCCTGGTTGTATTGAAGCAATTGTGTTTTTATGTCGGCGGCCTTGGCAGTGTTCCAGATGTTTCTCCAGACTATAGCCTCCAGTCCGGTCGCGTTGTTACTTGTCCACTCAAAACCCAGAAAACGTCCGATATCTTTAAGGCCATTCGAATAAAGCGGGAAATAGATGTGCTGATGTATGACCGACAGCACGTTGGTTGCCCGTTCGAGAATCCTATCTACCTTTGTGTGGAGGAACTCCGGCAATCTCGCCCTCATCCGTTTCATGGCGACCGTGTCGTAGGCCCCAAAATGCAAAATGCGAAAATCAGACAGCTGGGAGACTGATTCCACAAACTCGGAGAATCTGGCCAGTTCTTCTGATTTGTCGTCTGCCCAAAACGAGTGAAAAGATTCTTTTCCCTCCGACACCACCAAAGCGCCAATGAGGTAGTACGACTCATTATCAGGCAGTCCCTCGATGTCTAGATATATTTGGGTCTCCGACTTAGGAAAACTTGGGGTCCCGTGGATATAGACAGTGTTCTCTCGGATGGCGAGCGCCTGCAACGCGAAGTAGTGCGGCATTGCAGGATTCTTTGCCCTTTTGCGCGTGCTGCGCGATCTGAACGTGTAGGAAAGCTGCTTAACGGTGAATATCCCCTTGCTCCGATGGCTATTGCGTTCAGTCTCGGTGATGCCAGAGAGTAGGCTGAGCTCGTCGATCTCAAGCGCTTTTTGCCTACACTCGTGTTTAAACTCGCACTCTGGACAGTGCCGGTTGAGAATCAGTTCCCGAATCCCTGCCGAGGAGAGTGTCGATCTTCTTTGTCACTGCGTTCACCTCACTCGCCAATGCGCCGGGGTTGACTGTAAGCCTAGCGTGGTTGTCGCCGGAGATGATGTTGCCTACGCTGATCTCGCGACCCAGCATTTGGGATAAAGCAAGCGCATCGAACGCTAATGAGAGTTTGTCGTGCTTGTGCACTTTATTTGTGTTGATGAATCTAATCGGGATGAGCGACTCCGATTTATCCCCGCGCTCTGACGTCAAGCGCTCCACTGCGTGAATAATCGATTCCCGATTGTGTGTGCGCGCCACGGCCTGTATAGATAGACGCCATTTGGGCGACCGCGTCTCCTCCGAGTCGACCGTTCCAGTGATGACCTCGTCCTCTGCGAAGTCATTCACAAGTTGTTTGATTCCCTCGGAGGAGTAGGAAAGGTATTGTGTCCTAACCCAATTCGCGTAGCTATTGTTGGTTCCTGTTTCACCGAGTGATCGCAGGAAGCATTTGGTTGGACACTTGAGATAGGCTTCAAACAGATCGGAGGTAATGGGCATGATGTCCTCTGTCGTTTCTTCTTAATCAGTGCAGTGGGAGAAAACCTTGCTTTGGCGCGGAAAAGGCGACCTTGGACCAGATGCTGGAAGCTTGGACTGGGCTCTGTTCATCCGACAGACGGAACATCCGACGCCGCGTCCCGGCCGCAAATCCAAAGAAACACCGTATTTTCAACGGACTGAATTAATTAAGGCAAACTTCCTGCACAAATTAAAGATAAATTCTTCCTGGAAATGCCGCCACCGCATTTATTAAGGGAAAGACGACAGTGTGGGAGGGGAGGACGGGCAACTGGGGTGCACCCCTGGACTGAGACACAGAGTTAAGGGGGTTGTTGCCGTTCAGTGAAAACTCATTGTAATTGCGCGGTGCTTCTATTGCATTCTCGTTTCCGTGTTCAATCGCGGATTCTTTCTTACCTGGAACGCTGTCCGCCGCCAGCTCGCGGCCATGCCCAATGCTTTCTACTTCATCGGCTTGATTCACGGCGCCACACGAAAGCCGTGTCCAGGAGAACGAGTGTGGGATGCGGGTCAGTTGGTGCGTGGATCTGTGGTGCGCTTTCTGCGCGCACGTAACCAGCAGGGTTATGACATCTATCTTCTGCCCTATGCCGAGCAGTGCAACGCCGGCTACATTCTGATTGACCTCGATCACGCCACTGCCGATGTCCTTCCCCGCATGCGTGCCAATGGCCATGAGCCTTGTGTGGTGCTGCAGAGCAGCCCGGGCCATCTCCAAGCTTGGATTCGCGTCAGCACCACACCCCTGGAACCTGCCCTGGCGACCGCCGTCAGTAAGCAGTTGGCGCGCACCTACGGAGGCGACTTGGCCAGCACCGACGGGTGTCACTTGGGAAGATTGGCGGGCTTTACCAATCAGAAGCTCCAACGACGCACGGCCAGGGGTTACGCTCCTTGGGTAAAGATTGTGGAAGCTCATGCGGGCATCGCACGTGCCGCACAAGAGTTGCTGCATTCGGCCACGCAGCTGATAGCACAACAGTCGGCGGCTGTGCGGGATACTCCCTACTGTCTTTCGCGCGTAGGCAATCCATCGACCACGATTACGGCCCACGGAGCCGCCCGGATTTATCAAAGCTGGACGGAACGTTGGCGTATTCGGGAGCGCTTTCCCCAGCCGGACTGGAGCATCATCGATCTGTGGCTGGCTAGAAAACTGCTGGCCATGCACGTATCGATAACCCAGGTGGAAGCTATTCTCCGTCTGGGAAGTCCAAATTTTCCCCGCCACCACGGCGATCCGGAAGGCTATTTGCGTCGCACTTTGGCACGTGCTGCTCTTCCTCCTCCGCGCCCTGTGTGTTCGACTCAGGCCACGGCTCCTCTCCTGCCCCGCCACGCAACCGGCAGCGACGGCTCCAACCCCCGCGGTGGACGATAGCCCCGCCCCGGTTTTTTCTTGCTCGGTGCCTCGCCCCCGGTTTTCACAGAAACATTTTGCGCCAGGATCGCTTAGGAGCGACGATCGTCCACTCCGTCGACCTACAGCATCCCCCGGTTTTTGTTTTTTTCGCACGTTCCTTGTCTCCACTCCCCTAAGGGAAAATTAGCTCCATGCTGGCTCGCATTATCTACGCCACCGACAGCGACCGTTCGAACTCTCGCGGCGGACGATAGCCCAGCGCCGAATGCAAACGCTTCTGGTTGTAGATTTTCTCCAGGAACTCTTTCATCGCTGGCTTGGCTTCCTCCAGATTGCGGTATTCGGTGCGGTAGACTTCCTCATACTTGAGCGTCTTCATAAAACTCTCCGCCATGGCATTGTCGTAGACATTTCCGCGCCGACTCATGCTGAGGTTGATACCATGCTTCTTCAACAGGGCAATGTAATCCCCCGCTGCGTATTGCACTCCACGGTCCGAATGGTGCACCAAGCCCGGCTGGGGGCGGCGTTGTCGCAGCGCCATGCGCAAGGCCTCCAGCACCAGCCCGGCTTCTAAGCTGCGCCGCAAGGCCCAGCCGATGCAGCTTCGGGAAAACGCGTCCAGCAGAACCGCCAGATACACGAATTCCACTTCTAAGCGGATGTAGGTGATGTCGGCGATCCAAAGCTGATTGATACCCGTCAGCACCATATTCTTGGCGAGATTGGGATAGATCGGCAGTCCGTGATGCGAGTCGGTGGTCAGAATAAAATTTCGCTTTCGCAAACAAAGCAGGTTATCCATCCGCATCCGCCGTAGAACCCGCTTGTGGTTTACCCTCCATCCCCTCCGCATCAGTTCGCGATGCACGCGACGATAGCCGTAACTCGGCCACTCCAGCGCGATCTGTTGAATCGCACTGCGTAAGTCCATGTCCGCTTCGGACTCTTGTACGCGCCGCTGGAAACGGTAGTATCCTGCCCGGCTCACGCCCGCGACTTGGCAGAGTTCCATCACCGCTGCCCCCGTTTCTTTGACGGCTTGCTCGATTTGCTCAAAGAGGCGGCCTTGCCATTGCCGCCGACTGGCAGCGGATGTTCCCTGAAACGCCGCAAGGCTTTTTTTAAAAAATCAATCTCCATCGTCTGCTGTCCGAT
>QIAN01000188.1 GCA_003225005.1 Acidobacteriota bacterium
GAACCACCCCACGAGATTCGATCAGGCCCGAGGATCAGCAGAACAGCATGATACCCCTTTTGACGAGGTTGCGCACTGCTTGGCTATCGCTGAGTGGAGCATGAGCGGCAACATGTGGACGATTCAGAGCTTTTGAGAGCGCAACTCGGGCTTTTGTCGGCAAATGCAGAGTAGCTTACCCATTGCTGCGCGGTCGGTTAGGGTTCCCCGCTATTTATGAGATGGGTTGTAGTGTTTCGATTCTCAAGTTTCAATCAGGTTGTTCGGGTACTTCGTGCTGGGAAGCACGCACTCGAAAACTTCCATCTCGGCTTGGGCATCCTCCCGCACAGCATGGTCAGAGGTTCGCCCGCACCTCACTCAAAACCATTCTTCAAGCTCTGGATTCCAGCGGATTTCTGGATGTTTCATGGACAGAATTTATATCACGGAAGGCTGCACGTGGTCTGTCTCGACCGTGACGTTGCAGCAATCAACCTACGAGAGAATTTAAGGAACTGCGAGGACGATTACGAACCCTGAGCCTGACCCTCAAATATAGTTCGGAAATTGCAGTATGACGACGGAGGATTTTCGATGGCCCGCAAACTGTCACTCGCATCGCCGGCCGGCCCCACCCAGACCTCAATAACAGTCGCCGATAACGCCTCGGCTAGTCACAATCAAACAGGCTGCGGCCTACTGCTCGTGTGCGGTGTGGGCGATTCGTCAGGCTATCTGGTCGAAGGAACTGCGGGCCTGCGTGATTGGCAAACGATACCTGATTGACCGTGGTGATTTGGATAGGTTCATCGACGCTCTGCTGCGTGAGCGGGCTTAACCCGTGCTGCATTCTCCCGGCGTACGCTCACGATCTGCAATAATCAGGTGATGTGCGGACGCTACCGATTGTCGCGGAGGAAACAGCTTGTCGAGGAGTACTTCGATACTGCGTCCGACGACGCTGACGACTGGACTCCGGCGGTACAACATCGCGCCGACCCAGCCTGTACCTGTAATCCGGCAGAACCCAAAGGGACCCCGCCGGGAGTTGTCACTCATGCGTTGGGGTTTGATTCCTTCGTGGGCGAAAGATTCGTCTGGTGCAGCCATGATGATTCAACTACACCTGCACCAGTTCGAGCACGCTGGGAAACTGCGGCATCTGGAACGTGTACATGCGCAGTAGCGCCGACGGCGGCGAACCTTTAAGCAATTTCGCCGTTACGTCCGTAACGCCACGTGAGGGCCATTGTCCGGACCGTGAGCTTTGTCTCAGACTGATCGGAGACGGAGGAACGCCACTTATAGAGCGAATGTATATTATGACCTCTGAATGCAAAGGCGGTGGCATGTTCGTAGGCAAGTGGAGCGTCACCGTTCGCAACACTACTTCCTGCCCTGTCTGCCGTTTGGTCCAACCGGTAAGACCATACGGGGGGCGATACAAGATAGCTGACCACCGGGGACCAAAAACTGACAAAGGCGCACCACCACAGCAGTGATTCCTTCCTGCTTGTGCTTTTGAGTGCATCTTCCGGTGGCTTGAGTGATTTCCTCCATGTAGCACTCTTCGTGAACCGCTCTGCCTTCTTCATCTACCCAAGTGTTGCTCTATCTGGGCGAGTGTCGCTCTTTGACTCGACTGGCTTGTGAAATGAACAGTGGCTTGACCATCACGCGGATAGAATGACGACGAGGGTACGGCTGAGCGGGACCACTCTACACCTAAAGCGGCTGCTGTCAAGGCAAACTATTGCGGCGAAGGCGTGAATGCCGCGTCAGACGGCGCTTTCGCGAAGATAACAAGTTCGATGAGGATACCTGCCAGCAGAAAGCAGGCTACTTCAGCTTCGCGTACTCCGCTTTGGCTTCTAGCAGGATGGGGATGTCGGGGTCGGCGTCTTTCCAGACGGTGAGGAAGTCTTTATAAGCACGAGCCACGCCCAGATGCGCCAAAGCTCCCGTCCAGCAGTTCCAAACGATCCCGCTGTGATCGAGGATTTTCTGAAACTCGACGGCGGCAGCACTGCCCTGTCCCGCTGCTAGGTATGCCTCTCCGCGTACATACACGTGATAGAGGCAGGAACCATTGTTGATAAATGGAATTGTCCCTAACTCGACGGGTGAAGCAGCTTGCAGGACATTTAGGGCGAGAGCCGGGTTCTTTCTGTCCAGCGCCAATTGCGCTTGAATCGCTGGTAGCCAAAGCGACTGCATCTGCGTATCCAGCGGGAAGCGTTTCCCCAGGTCTTGGGCCAACGATTCGGCTCTTGCCGTATCGCCCGCCATGGCAAACGCAAGCGCGGCTTCGCTCTCGACTGCGTGACTCGTGGGGGCCAGTTTCGAAGCTTCTGCCGCTGACTGCCGCGCTTCTGTGGCATTGTAATAAGCAGCTTGTTGAAGAGCAGCATTCGCCAGATAGACCGCCCCACTTTCTTTGTTGTCCGCTCGCACGGCGGAGTCCACCGCCCGCTTGGACAGTTCCCGTGCCTTGCCCACATGACCGCCATACGCCTCGGTATCGGATGCGAGCGCCAGTCCATCGTTCTCATAGTCTCGTTGACCTGCGAACCACTGTTGTTGTTCCGCCATCGCGGCGGAGTCCGCCCCGAGAAAGGCAAGAGCGTAGAGAACACTATGCATTGCGAAACCATCCCGTTTTCGCGCCTGCACCTCGTGGATGATCTGCCGCGTTTCGTCCAAACGCTGCAAGGCGAGGACGTCGGCGGCGAGATTCACGCCCCAACCCATATCTGGCGTAAGGCGCATGGCTTGCCTCGTGACCTCCGCGGCTTTCTCATATTGCCCCTGTAATACGAACACGTTGCCCAAATAGGCGTACCATTCGCTTTCCCGCGGATAGTTCTCAATCTCCTCCTGAAACGTCTGAGCCGCTTTATCCAGCTCCCGGGTTGCAACCCCATAGTAGCTGGCGCTGATCGCCAGCTTTTCCCGTTCGCTGGCATGTTCCCGCAACTGGAATGCCTTGGTGAAGTACTCGCTGGCCCGACCTACTTCGCCGAGACTGAAATAGTCGCCACCCACCACTAAGTAGCCCATGGCAAAATTCGGATCAAGCTCGATGGCACGTTGATGGTAAGGCAGGGCTGCGGCGGGGCCTTTCTCGTTTGCAGCTTTTCGTCCAAGGCTGTACGCCTTCAAAGCTTCGAGCGAAGACGTGGTGGCCTGTTCCAGCGGTACATCAAACTTCTGCACCGTCGCCAGCGATTCGCCCAGTTCGCCGCGCAGCTTGGATGCCGCCTCGCCCAGCGCGTCCAGCACCTTCTCCTTGGACGCCGCCGTCACCTGCTCCTGCGCCAGCGTGTCTCCATTCTGGCAATTCACCGCCTTCAACCCCAATACGTATTCGCTGCCCAGACTGCCAATCGACCCGGCAAGGTAAGCCTTGCTTCCCGCCCGCTGGCAAAGCTCGCGGGCTACCTCGGGCGTGAGTTTCGTACTGGCGGGACGGGTCATCTGTTGCAAGGTCTTCGCAACGTCGCTGTCGGAGATCACGTTGAGGAAAGGCGATTGCCGGAGGGAAACGTTGAGTGCCGTCTTCAGCGTGTCATCGAATACCGCATCGCCCGTGCTGTTGGAAAAATCGGCAATAACGATGGTGTCCTTATCGGTCAGGCGATTGCTTTGATGATGCGCACGATAGTAAAGCCCGCCCGCCACGAGCAAGGCGACGGTTAGGATGGGAACCGCAATTTTCCAGAGCTTCGCAAGCCGGACCGCAGGAGCTTCTGGCATGGCCACCGTGACCGAGCTTGCCGCAGAACCTTTTCCGCTCTCGGAGTCCCGCTTCAAACGTTGCAGGTCGGCTCGCATCTCCGCCGCGCTCTGATAACGCAGGTAGCGGTCTTTCTCCAGAGCTTTGTTGATTATCCGTTCCAGTTCGGGTGGTAGGTCAGGATTCAGCCGTAGCGGCGCTAGTGGAGTTCGGTTCAGGATTGCCTCGAATATCAATCCTGAACTTTCGCCGCGAAATGGCAATGCACCAGTAGCCATCTCGTATAACACCGTCCCAAAAGAAAACAGGTCGGTACGCGCGTCTAATTCTTTCGCGCGGACCTGCTCCGGTGACATGTAGGCTATCGTGCCCAATGCAGTTCCCGGACTCGTGAGATGTTCGTCCTCAAGAGTCGCGTCCGTCAGCGTATTCTGTGCGGCTATTTGGCTCGCAGACCGCCCAGGGGCGTTGACCTTCGCTAATCCGAAGTCCAGAATCTTGGCGTGTCCGCGCTTGGTAACGAAGATGTTTGCAGGCTTGATGTCACGATGAACGATGCCTTCAGCATGGGCGGCATCGAGAGCATCGGCAATTTCTACAGCAAGGCTGAGCAGTTTTTCGGTGTCCAGCGGCTTCCCCGCGATGTGATGCTTTAGCGTCAATCCGTCCAGGAACTCCATGGCGATGAACGCCTGGCCATTTTCCTCACCTATGTCATGGATCGTGCAGATATTGGGGTGATTCAGTGCGGATGCGGCTTGGGCTTCGCGTTGAAAACGGGCGAGTATCTGCGCGTCACGGGCAACTTCCTCCGGCAGGAACTTGAGGGCAACGAAGCGATGAAGCCGTTTATCCTCGGCCTTATGGACCACCCCCATGCCTCCGCCCCCCAGCTTTTCTAGAAGGCGATAATGGGAGATGGTTTGACCGCTGTTAGGGGTGTCCTTCCGTGGTGCGTTGTCTGATCCTGATCCCGTCGCCCGGCTAAAGATCTGAAATTTCTCAGGCTTTGCCGGGTTGCCCGCATCCGCGGTCACCAGATTGAAAACGTGAACGCGAACTCCGTGCTTGACCTCTGCCTCCCCCAGATCATGCAGACAGCTCCCCCACCGGCTCAGATCCCTCAGCATGTCAGCGAATTGGCGCGACACCAAAATGTGTCCGGCATCGCCGCAGTCCATCACCCGCTGCGCGATGTTGATCCCACTGCCAGCCACATTACGGGCTGCATTGATGTCGTTAACCCGATACACCGGACCGGTGTGGATCCCCATGCGCAACTTCAACCCGGCTCCCTGCTTTAGCGCACAGCTGATCTCCAATGCACAACGGGCAGGCGCTTCCGGATCGCCAAAAAATACCAACGCCATGCCGTCCCCGGTGGGCAAGCAAATCAGGTGGTCCTGGGGTGGGGCTCGCTGGAAATCGCTCGTAGAACTCACGATGCGTTGCAGTTGCCGCAAAACCTGTCGTTGCTGATCCATGGGCTGCTTGGAATAGCCCACTAGATCCATGAACAGCACATGAGCAATCTCCAGGGGCCCTGCCTGGCTCTGCTCCAGCGGGATTTCGTTATGCGCCATCGGGCCTACTGCCTGAAGCCCGCCATCATAGGACGCAAACTGCACCCCGTCAAACAGCAATATCACTCGCGGTGCTGAAACAATCGGCCTATGATCCGTTTGATGGCCGCGCCGTGGTGGCGGCACGCCCAACTCCGAACGAGGTCGGGCCTTCGGGTCAGCCGCCTCGCGCTCGGCAGCCTAGATACTGGAGGCGACTTCGGACGGACATTGCGCCTTGCCACTGGAAAAACTCAAACTCATGGCGGTAAAGCTGCTGGAAGTTGGGGAAGCGCCAGTCGAACAGGCGTTGTCGCAGATGCTCACCAGCGGCTCCCTGTTGCTGGAGGAGATCGACGGCGAGCCGCTGATCTTCTTGCCCCATCTCCGGAGAGCGGAAGAAGGTATCGCGCTGAGGATCAAGCGGCTAGCAGGAGAAGGGATGACAGCCTACCCGCAAATCGATTTCGAAAAGGCGGTCGCATGGTGCGAAGGGCGGACGGGCAAGACGCTCGCCCCAAGCCAGCGTGCGGCGCTGAAAACGGTTCTGGCAAATCGAGTGATCGTCATCACCGGAGGACCGGGGGTGGGTAAAACCACGCTAGTGAATTCGATCCTCCTGATCCTGCGTGCGAAGGGCGTGAAGTGCCTGCTGTGCGCTCCCACTGGAAGGGCGGCGAAGCGGCTCACCGAGACTACGGGATTGGAGGCGAAAACGATCCACCGCTTGCTGGAAATCAATCCCGCAACGGGGCGGTTCCTCAGGGATGAATCGAACCCGCTCGCCTGCGGCCTTCTGGTCGTGGATGAAACCTCGATGGTGGATGTGCTGCTGATGCACTCGCTAGTGCGGGCTATTCCCAACCACGCCGCGTTGATTCTGGTCGGCGACGTAGACCAACTTCCCTCGGTTGGGCCCGGCACGGTGCTCCATGACTTGATCGAGAGCGGTGTGGTGCCAGTTGTGCGGCTCACAGAAGTATTCAGGCAAGCAGCGGATAGCCGGATCATCATCACTGCGCACCGCATTCGTCGAGGTCAGATGCCGGACATGAGGGAAGCAGACCCGAGTAAGGATTTCTATTTCATCGAGCGGGACGACCCGGAGAAGATCGTGGCGACACTGGTCAAGCTGGTGCAGGAGAGAATTCCGGAGCGATTTCATTTAGACCCGATCCATGATGTTCAGGTTCTTTGCCCCATGAACCGTGGATCACTGGGCGTGAGAGAACTGAACACAACACTTCAGCGGGTGTTGAACCCACATCAACCCGGTCAACCATCTGTGGAGCGGTTCGGATGGCGGTTCCAGATGCGTGACAAAGTTATCCAGACGGAGAACGACTACGACAAGGAGGTGTTCAACGGGGACATCGGAACCGTCGAGCGAATAGACCCTGTGGAGCATCAGGTTGTGGTTCGCTTCGATGACCGGATGGTGAAATACGATTTCGGGGAACTGGACGAAGTTGCCCCAGCATACGCGGTCACCATCCACAAGTCGCAGGGATCGGAGTTTCCAGCGGTGGTGATTCCGCTCGCCACGCAACATTACATGCTGCTGCAACGGAATCTGATTTACACCGGAATCACACGGGGCAAGAAGCTGGTGGCGGTGATCGGACAGAAGAAAGCGTTGGGCATCGCGGTTCACAATGACCGCCCGCAGAGGCGGTATTCGGGGCTGTTGTCCAGCTTCAGAAATCACAGACCAGATCGGGTCACCTTGGGAGAGCAAGAGCACAGGTTGCGTGTTGAGCACGAAAAATCAATTAGCTGATATGCCGCGATGAGCAATGTACTGCTTGATCTGTTCTTCCGACATGAGTGAGCCAATCCCCCACACGAGAAGTTGCTTTGCGCGATCAATAGCTCTTTCGAAACGGCCTTGCTCTGCCTTCAGATCAGACAAGAATCTGGCGACGCCCTGCGCTTCAATGTGACGCATCTCTGTTATTTCTGTGGTAACTGAAATAATGAGACGACACTGGGGCTGGGCAAATCGCCTCAGCTGCAGAAACCCCACGGGGGCTCCCCGGCCCCGGCCATATTCCATAAGTACTGACCCCCTGTCCTGGGGCCCCGTGTGCGCGCACTCCTCCCGAATCAGGAGCGACAGGGACACTACTAATTATGATGTGGAAGTGATAGAGAGGGGGGAGGCGGGTTCTCGCGAGTATATTTGGTACACGACTCAGGAGTTACAACGTAAACAGAATTCCGCTCACCGAACCGCCGTCGCCTCCAACCAGGGCCCTCAACTCCCCGACACGACTGTACCCATAAGATCCCGTTCCGATCCCTTTCTGATCCCTTTCTCCCAAGATATGAGTCTCACATGAGGCGGGTACCATATTTGAATCAACGAGTTACGCATGGACGGTGTTGCACCAAACGAACCGATTCGGCATCAGCGAACGGTTGACCTGGCCAAGCGGACCGGGCAAAACGGTACCCCAGGGGACTCCCGGGGCGTGCCCCTGTCCTTGCTCAGTGACCCCCTATCCCATTGCAAATATGTGACTTACGGTAGAGTGAATTCTACGGAGGGCATTAACACAACGATCGTCGGTCGCGTCGCTCGAGTTACATGGTAAAGATCCGATGGCTTTCGCTTATCTCTCGGGGCGAATGTACGACGTACAATAGCTAGCTCAGAGGCAACAGCCATTCAGTTTCCGACAATAGCATTAATGAGGAGGGCCGCCTGAGTTCTGGAGAATCCAGCCCTCTCAGCCAGTCATTGATAGCAAACGACTTGAATGCCGTAACCGGTATCAATTGGCGGTATCATTCATCCATTGTTACTACTTAGATAAGTTACCGGGCCGCGCGCTGGCGATAACTCGTCGGCAGAATACCTTGCACACCTGGCGACTCCGCTTTTAAATAAA
>QIAN01000189.1 GCA_003225005.1 Acidobacteriota bacterium
TGAAACCACTCTCGCGCTACCGAGACGTCTTCGGCTACCGGAGAAAGGCAGATAGATTTGTTCTTCGAGAAATATTTCCTCGCAAATCGTTCGAGTTGCTCACGCCGGGCGTGAAGCGGCAGATTTACCAAGGACTTGCCTTTTTCGTCGACCAGGAGATCGAAGACAATGAACGTGGCCGGCGATTGTTTGCTCAGCTTCAAAACCCGGCTAGCGGCGGGATGAATGCGCATGAGTAGTTGATCAAACGACAGGCCTCCGTCTTGCGGAATGACGATCTCTCCGTCTAAAACGAATTGCTTAGCCGGAAGTGCCATCAGAGCCGTAGCAAGTTCCGGGAAGTAACGAGTCAGAGGCTTGCCAGCCTTCGATTGCAGATCAACGCGCTTGCCGTCCCGAAAGGCGAGGCAGCGAAAGCCGTCCCACTTAGGTTCGTATTGCCACTCGGGCCCCGCAGGGAGCTCGGAAGCCGGCATCGCGTCCATGGGGCGGTACTTTTTATTAAGCGGCAAGGTCATGGACGTTGGATGACTACTGGGCTGTTTCCAGTAGCCTGCAAGAAAAGTGCGCCCTGAGGCATCCAGCTCGTCAATGGGCAAAGATTGAGTCCATTTTGTCAGCAGCGAAGGACCCGTGGTCGGCATCTAGTTCAGTTATCTGTTCGTGCGACGGGTTTCTTTCGACATGTCCATTCCCCCAGACATCGTCATCATTGGCGCGGGCGCCGCAGGGCTAGCCGCTGCAACTGAACTCGGACAAGCTGGACTCGCGGTATCGATATTGGATGCGCGCAACCGAATCGGCGGACGCATATTTACGCTTTCCGATCCAGTGTGTCACGCTCCGGTCGAACTTGGGGCTGAATTCATTCACGGACGGCCTCCTGAAATATGGGACCTGCTTAAGAAGCGGCGGGTCCGAGTGAAAGAAGTCGATGGGGACAACTGGTGTGTTCAAAGCGGACACTTGGGCAAGTGCGATTTCTTCTCAGAGGTGGACGAAATTCTTAAGCAGATGGACGACCAGACGCCGGATGAGTCATTCGTGGATTTCCTGAAGCATTGTTGTCGTCAGTCGAAAACCAATCGTAGGCTTCAAGAGGCCAAAGAGCGGGCGTTGAGTTACGTCACCGGCTTTAACGCCGCTGATCCGTCGCAGGTGAGCGTGCATTGGCTGCTAAAGGGAATGCGCGCTGAGGAACGAATCGAAGGAGATCGCGCTTTTCGAGCGCAGCATGGATACGCGGATCTGATCGAAATCTTCCAAAAACAGCTCCTCAATGCCGGGGTTTCTATACAGCTTGGTATCAAGGTCGACAGCATTCACTGGCGTCCGGGGAATGTTGAAGTAAGAGCAAATGGTTCGACTAGCTTCGCGGCGCCGCGTGTTCTTATCACTCTGCCGCTAGGCGTGCTCCGGGCTTCCACTGAAGAGAACGGCGCCGTGCGGTTCGCTCCGGACCTGCCTCGCCAAAAAAAGCGCGCGCTAAGCAAGCTGGCTATGGGAAAGGTAATTCGCGTCACTCTTCGATTTCGTGAGCGCTTCTGGGTGCGGCTTCCCAAGGATCGCCGTAAAGGGTCCAAGACTTTGGCCAAGATGAGTTTTCTTTTCTCGCAGGACGACTGTTTCCCTACTTGGTGGACGACAATGCCCGAGAGATTGCCGATTATTACCGGTTGGGCGCCGTTTCGTTGTGCGGAGAGGCTTTCCGGCCAAAATGAAGCGTTTGTGGTTGAACAGAGTCTTCAAACGCTCAATCGCCTGCTAGGCGTCAGTACGCAAGAATTGGAAAGCCTGCTCCAACATGCTTACTTTCACGATTGGCAGAATGATCCATTCTCGCGCGGGGCCTACAGCCATGCAAAGGTCGGCGGAGATGGCGCGCAAGCGGCATTAGCCAGTCCGATTGAGAACACATTGTTTTTTGCCGGGGAAGCCACCGACATCTCTGGCCACAATGGAACTGTTCATGGCGCGATCGCGAGTGGCAGGCGGGCGGCGAGCGAGATTCAGCGCAGCCTGCGCCGAGGAGACGACGGACTTACGCGGCCTGGCTAAACGCGAAATACACGCCCCCGTTCGTCGAGGTATCGGCCGCAGCAGTACCCCCCCTATACGACCGACGGCGTATGCGAGTCTGAGGCCACTTTCCATCCAAACACTTTGCTGGGCCTTGCATCCAACGTTGGACTGGAGTCACATCAAACAGAATAGAAAGGGAAAGTCATGGCGAAAGCGGAAACAAAGAAGTGCGCACATCTTTCTTGTAAATGGTGAGGCAAGGCCTAACGATAAGCAGTCAATTGTGCAAGGACGCTGGTGCCGACGAAGTAGAGATCGCAGGTGGCTGCGGTCACATTCCATGTGCTGCCGGCATGCACTAGCCTTTTCCTTGATTTAGCTCGGCTTGAAATCGCCTGAGCAACACCCTAGCTTTCCTGAAACGGATTTAAGCTGCGGCCGAACCGGGTTCGAGGGCGACTCTGTGGCCAAGTCGGGTTAGCCGTTTGACGAAATAGCGAGTAAGTTTTTCCTGATTGAGCTGGTCGAAGTAATTGACCCCCAAGTCCTGGAAACGACATCTGCGCTGGAGCAGGTAATAGCAGACGACGAGCAAGGAATGACTGACGGCCACGATCGCTCGCTTGCGCCCCTGTGAGCGGCGATTCGCTGGAAGAAGGCAGTGAAGTAACTGTTTTTGCACCCCCAGGAGGCCAAGTGGTCAGCCGAGGGGAACTGGTTCATGTCGATTCCAATTTCGGCAATTACGCTCCAAGCCGTGGTCCGGTCGAAACCAGGGATCTCGGCTAACAGTGAGACCGCCTCGTCGAAAGGTGCATTCTGCTTTTCGATCTCGGCCTCCAGTTGAGCAATCTGGGCGTCGATGAAGTCCACCCGCTCCAGGTGTTGCTTCAAACGGAAGCGATGTACACCACGGACTCGCCCCCGGAGAGCCTCCACGAGTTGAGGAATCTTCAGGCGGAATTGCCCCAGGGCCAAGTCCGCCAGTGGCTGAGGATTCTCCTGGCCTTCGACCATGGCCGTGAGCATCGCTTGACCACTCTTTCCCAACACGTCACTGGCCACCGATCCCAATTTGATGTTGGCCTCTTCCAAGATCTTTTGGATTCGGTTCTTCAGGCGTGACCGTTCGGCCACCAAACTAGTGCGATCCCGGCTGAGTTCCCGCAAGTCTCGTAACACCGTATTGGGCAAAAAACTTGGGCTTCAGCAATCCGTGCTGCAACAGTTGAGCAATCCACTCACAGTCTTTGATGTCAGTCTTTCGTCCCGGTACGTTCCTCATGTGTGTGGCATTGGCCAGCAGCAAGTCAAACTGCCCTTCCAACAGGTTTCAGACCGGGCGCCAATAAACTCCCGTACTCTCCATCGCCACATGGGTGAAGCCCAGACTTCGCAACCAGTCCGGGCAGTTCAGAATTTCCGAGGTGGTGGTCGCGAACTCGCGTAGATGTTTTTGTTCCTTTCGGCCTGCTTCCCCGATCAGTACACAGACCGTGATGCTTCTCTTGTGAATGTCGATTCCGCAGCACCGCGAATGGAGCACTTCCATAGCTCCCTTTCTCCTTGAGCAACAGCGGAAGGGACGCCTGAATCAAGATAATCTCTCCTACGCGCTCCCCATCGAAGATGAGGGCTACAGTCCGTTGTTCATAACGGCGTCCGGGTCAAACTAAGACCGCGGGTTCTCGCGACTCCACAGACAACCTCTCCAGCCGCGCTGCTATTCCCAACGATAGAATCACCCCGCCACCCGCACAAGGCCGGCTGCGAGGACCCGTTTCATTGTTCGTTGTGCCTGAAGGGCATGAAAAACTAAGCTAGGCAGCGCGACCTTGATCACGACGGCCACCTGTTTCATAGCGGCTGAGCGCTTGTCGTATCGCCGTCAAGACACTGTCATACGAAGTGAGCATTTCGTGCTGACGAGGAGACTTGGTCCACCATAAAATCCGTAGCTTAAGAATATTCGAGCCTGGATCGCCCAAATCCACGAGCAGCGCTTCCGGACCGGGGTCTGAAAGAACGGCGGCGACACGTTTCACCGCATTGACGATCACAGACCTTAATTCTTCGAAATTCTCGGCGCTTTTTACGGTCAGATCGTGTTCCCATCGGCGAATGTCAAACGCGGTGTTCACGATGACGGAGTGAGTGAACAAATCGGCATTCGGAATGACCACTCTCCTTTGATCGTAGGTCTTGATGATCGTGGCTCTGGCTTGGATCTCTTCGACCGTTCCTTCGTAGGGGTCCAACTTGATTTCATCACCCACACGAAAGGGTTCTGCCCATAACAACAGCAAGCCTGCAAGAAAATTCTGCAGAATGTTTTGAAAAGCGAATCCGATGGCAACGCTGCCGATGCCGAGAACCTTTATAAGGTCACCCGCCTGGAAGGAAGGGGCAACAATTGAGAAAGCGACCAAAAAACCCAGCAGGATGATTCCGGCCCCGATCAACCGCGCGAAAGCCATCCCAAGATTCTGCCGATGCGCGCGTGTTGCGCTGCGAATGATGCGTCCGACAAAGATGCTGAGAATGTAAAAGAGAACAAAAACGGCAATCGCGACCACCAACGAAGGAAGCCGCGCCATGATACTGTCGATCATGTGCTGAGCAGAATCCGAGAGTTTCCCGAAATTTAGGTTCATCCAGTGAAACCTCAACCGCCTCGATCACGGATGGGATGCCCCGGTTAAGAAATAGGTTTGCGAAGCGATCTTGCTGGATCTCCGGGTCGAACCGTTCCCGCAGGATTAAGTTCTGCTCCCCCACTGGGCTCGCGAGCTTGAAGAAGGGAGCCGACGGGCAGACTTGAACCGCTGACCTGCCGATTACACCTCTGAACCCTAAAATGTTTCTTTTGATTCAAGCGGTTTCCCACTTTGAAGATAGGCAAGAAAGAGCACTTTTAAGCGCAGTTGTTACGAAGGATGTTATGAAATTTCGTTCCCATCAGCGATACCATTCTCCGGCGTCGGATTAACCCCAACTTCGCGGGATTGGCGACCGACGCGATTCAAAGGCGTTGGGATCACGAGGACGCCTTATCGGTAGTCACTTTGCAGAGTCCTTGGCTCCGATGGCCTCCACGCGCATGTGGGCAGCTTGCCGAAAATGAATGTCAAACATCTGCCGCAAGTGCGTCTTGTCTGCGAGGGTATTGCCCACGACATTAAATCGGACGCTGGGGGCAAACAGAGCACCGAGCACGCAGAAAGTTGTCCTCTGGCTTGGACTCTATGACCCGTTCAGGCTGTGCCACGTTCTGCAGTGTCCCACAAAGCGGCCCTAGGGGACAAGCCCGTCGATATTCAAACTCCCACACTACCCAACCTGCCGGAAGCGGTTCAGTGAGGTATCCTCATGGTATGGATCATCTAGAAGTGCTTCGGGAAAAGATTGCACGCCTTCGCGCTGAGATCGCGCAGATTCAAGAGTCAAATCAGGAATATCGTCTTCGAGAAATGACGACAACAACAGAGGCTCAAGTCGCTCACGGCGAGAGACAGGAACGGCTGCTAGCAATTCAGCGTGAACTTGCCCAAGTCGCTGACCTTGGCCGCAGGATTCATTCGGTAGACAAGATGAGAGAAATGACCCGTGCCCGTTTACATCTCGTCAAGCAGGCTCAGGCTTCCTAACCGTCAAGCGTCTACACCTCCGCTCACCTCGCAGGTAGAGAACTCGGTTGCAAAACAAAACGTCCCAAACTCTTTCGAGTCGTGGGACGCTCGTTTGAACAGCCCTCCCCCGAAGTCTGCTCACCATCAGCCTAACGGCGTGGGGTGGGGATGTGAATGGCTCTGACGGGCCACTGTGGAACACGGCAGCATTGGCTGGGACGCTCGATCACGTTGGCTTTCAGCTTCCCGCAGAACGCCACGAGGCATGGCGGTCTTCATTCCGAATAGCCTTCTCCTTCGTCGTCATCCTCTTCGCCTTCTTCTTGGTCGTCCTCTTGTTCTTCTTCTTCTTCTTCTTCTTCTTCTTCGTCTTCGGGGACTCCTCTAACAAAGGCGTCGGCAGCGACGATCCGATCAGCCGGAACCGACAAATGTATTCTGCTCATGCTCAAATGGTACGCTCGATCCATGAAGAGATATTGAGTTCGATGAAGAAGAATGATACAGAAGAATTCCGAGTCAGAATGGCTTTTCTTGCCAAGAAGTACCCGGATGTCATCAGCGACTCGAAAGCTGCTGACCAAGCCGTGCCTTCCGACAGTTCGGGTCTTCGTGCTCCTCAGTTACGGTGTTTCGGTGACTCCTGAGAGCCTTGTTTGCCGTCTAGGAGTTTCGTTGAATTCATTGACGAGCTCCGTAGATTTATCGTGTTCGTGCTCGGCTGCGATTCGAGCCGCGAGTTCCCGCAATCTTTCTGTGTTGTCCCGGCCCCGCTGCACGGAGGTCATTTTCGCTCTGTTGGGTGTCTGAGGTCTTTTCTACCACCTAGCTGCTCAATCAACGTTTTACGTAGGCCTTGGGTGTGTTCGCGGAGAGCCGCCTGGAGTTCTGAAATGGCGTCTTTGAAATCGTCATCGCCTGCTGCTACAGCTCTGGCGCACAGTTGGCGGATTTTATCTTCCATCATCATGCGAGGAGAGGGCATCCGCCCGACTGTTACAGGCTAGAGGCGGTTTTTTATACAGCGTGTAAGGTATCACATCACACAGAGGTTGTGGCGCGAAAGTGCCATGTACTTATAGCGCGAAGGTGCCATCCTAAAAAACAACGATTAGCAGTTTGGGCATCCATCCCCCGCTCACACAAACTTGAAGTGAGCTGAAATGAGTGCGTTGGGGAGTTGTGAAGTCTCCACTGGCCTCGGTGCGAATCGCACAGTCCAGCGACTGATCGGCCTTAAAATCCCGTCTCGTTTCTCGCTATCCGCTCTGCGGTCGGGAAGGCCCAGCATCATGACAAGATCCAAAAATCTAATTTCTAGAGAAGATGCATTTGGGATATTGAGAACATGGCACAAGAATAGAGAATTGCTACTGTTAGAAACTTTCTCCGCATCCGACAAGCAACGGCGTGAATTCTTTTGTCACCACTACAGAAATCGAACAACCCCCCAATATTGGTGATCACCACACGGCCACGGTTCGAGGACTTGCAAATTGAAACCCTTGGAGTGAAGTTTTTCTCTACTGCTACAGATAAATTTCCAGTGCTACGGGAACCGGGGACTGTTGGGCCGGATTTTACGTCAACAACCCTCTTGAGGTGCTGGCAACCCAATCGCTTCATTGACCTTCCCAGCGCTCCCACCTAACATGTCTAACCAGTGTCCACGCCATCCCAACCGGTGGGTCAGACGGTTTCCCATTACCGCCTCCACAGCAAGATCGGCGGCGGGGGCATGGGTGTTGTGTACGAGGCGGAGGACCTCAAGCTCGGTCGCCACGTCGCCCTGAAGTTCCTTCCCGACGTCCTCGCCCACGACGCACAAGCCCTCAGCCGTTTCCAGCGGGAAGCCAAAGCTGCGTCCTCGCTGAACCATCCGAACATCTGCACGATCTACGAGATTGACGAAGCCGATGGCCGAAGCTTCATCGCCATGGAACTGTTGGAAGGGCAGACGCTACGGCATCGGATCGCTGGCAAGCCGATGGAGATCGAGGTGGTGCTCGATCTGGGCATCCAGATCGCCGATGCGCTGGATGCGGCGCACTCGAAGGGCATCGTCCATCGGGACATCAAGCCCGCGAACATCTTCGTAACCAACAGAGGTCAGGCGAAGATTCTCGATTTCGGGCTGGTCAAGGTCTCCCTGAAGCCGGAGACCGTTGGCACGAGCGCCCCAACCATCGAGTTGGAGGAACATCTCACCAGTCCTGGCAGTGCGCTCGGCACCGTCGCATATATGTCGCCGGAGCAGGTTCGAGCGAAGGAACTTGACGCACGCACGGACTTGTTCTCTTTTGGCGCGGTGCTCTACGAGATGGCAACAGGGACGTTGCCGTTTCGCGGAGAAAGTTCAGGTGTGATCTTCAAAGCCATTCTGGATGGGACACCAACATCGGCAGTACGGCTGAATCCCGATCTGCCAGCAGATTTAGAACGGATCATCAACAAGGCTTTGGAGAAAGACAGACAACTACGCTATCAGAGCGCGGCGGAGATGCGAACGGATTTACAGCGACTGAAGCGGGACAGCAGTTCGGTCCGCTTGCATGTACCGTCTTCCGGAGAGTTACCGCCGGTAACATCACCAGCGACACGAAGTCACCCGAGGCGAAAAGGCTATTACTATGTCCCGCTTGTATTTCTTCTGCTGGCGGCTGTCGCATTAGCTTTTCTCCTCTATCGCTCGTCTCGCAGCAGTCCTCCCCTGACCAAGGAGTGGGAGCAGCTCACTTTCTTTACCGACTCCGCCGTGTACCCCGCTCTGTCGGCGGACGGCCGGATGCTCGCGTTCATCCGGGGAAATAATTCGTTCTTCGGTCTGGGACAAATTTGCGTCAAGTTCTTGCCGGACGGCCAACCCCTGCAGCTTACGCATGACTCGAAGGAGAAATTGCGCCCGGTATTCTCTCCCGATGGCTCGCGTGTTGCATACGGCACGCCCGATTGGGACGTGTGGGAAGTGCCAGTTCTCGGTGGCGAGCCCCACATTCTATTGCCCAACGCTTCGTCTTTGACGTGGATCGACGGTGGAAAGCGGCTGCTCTTTTCTGAGATCAAAGAAGGCCTGCACATGGTCCTGGTGACCAGCGACGAGGGCCGCGGGCATAGCCGCGATATCTATGCGCCTCCCGGCGAGCGCAGCATGGCCCATCACTCATTTCTTTCCCCGGACGGACGGTGGGTGCTTATTGTTGAGATGGATAATCATGGCCAAATTTTGCCCTGCCGGGTTGTTCCGTTTCAGGGCGCAGGCGACCCACAAGTCGTTGGCCCCCCAAGCGGTTCATGCATTTCCGGCGCCTGGTCTCCGGACGGTAAGTGGGTGTACCTCACCGCAAGAACTGACAAATTTCATCTCTGGCGCCAGCGTTTTCCTGGCGGAGAGCCGGAGCAACTCACCTCCGGCCCAACCTCGCAAGAGGGCATTGCGCTGGCCCCTGACGGGAAGTCGCTCATTACGGCCGTCGGTACCGAGGACAGCACAGTGTGGTTCCACGACAAGGATGGCGATCACCAGGTTTCCTCGGAGGGGAATGCGATCGCGCCAGCCTTTTCCTCAGATGGAAACAGCCTCTACTTCCTGATGACCAAGGACCAAACTCCCAATTACGAGCTGTGGGTCAAAGACTTGAGGGACGGAAAAGTTGAGAGGCTCCTGCCGGGTTATCCCGTGGGAAGCGGCAGCATGTTGCAATATTCCTCGAGTCATCAGTACGCCATCTCCAGGGATGGAAAGCAAGTTGCGTTCGCGATGAAAGACCAGAGCGGCCATAACGGTTTGTGGGTTGCGCCCACCAACCGTCGATCCTCTCCGGTGCGCATCTCCTCAAGCGCGATCGAGGATTCTCCATTTTTTCTGCCGGACGGCAATCTTGTTTTTCGCGCGGCCGAAGGCGGCACGAATTATCTCTATCGCATGAAAAGCGATGGATCCGGTCGCCGCAAGTTAACCTCCAAACGCATCCTGGATGTCGTCGCCGTATCGCCGGACGGCCATTGGATCGTTGCCGCATCCCCAAACCCCGATCAAGAGCACCCGGTTGCGATCAGAGCGTTTGCCGTGGATGGCAGCGAAGCCGTTACCCTGTGCCTTGATTATTGCGTCTTCCATTGGGATACCGCCGGAAAGTTCGTTTACGTCTACATTTCACAATTGCATGAGAGTAGCTACGCGCTACCCGTGCTGCATGACTCCGGCCTTCCGAAAGTGTCCCCCGGAGACATCGCACGAATTGAGCATGAGGCGAACGCGAAAACCATTACGGCAATCCCCCAGGTCGTGCACTCGGCCGTAAGTCCCTCCCTCTACGCCTACACTCGCTAGACCACCCGCCGCAACCTCTATCGCATCCAGCTGCCATAGTGACGTAATTCCCATGCGCGCTCGCCCATCTCCAGTTCGGCAGGGCTTATGGGCTCGCCCTGACAACACCCAAAGCCGTGCCGCAAGGCATAGCGGACAGTACGAAGCACCGTTTGCCCCTCGATACCTTCAGTCCAGCACAGAGCGGAAGTCAGCGGAAGCTTCGTCGCCGGATGTCTCAGCGGTTAAGGAAATTGCTGTGATCAGTCGAGCTCGTCTTGTTCTTGTCATGGTTTAGTCCCTGCTCGCTCAGCGACTCCCGCTGGAAAACTTTCCAAGCGTGGATTACCTCGAAAAGCGCAAGCTCGGTCTTGGCTGATAAACCCAGCCGCATGTTGAATCTCGACCATGCTGGCGGTCAATCCGCAAAAACGGCACAGCGTTTCCAGATTTCGCACCGGCTCAGATATTATGTCTTCGAACCTGAGCTCCAGCGCCCGCTCTCTCAACATTTTGACGTGGCTAGTCGCTTCCTGCAGGTATTCTTCCCAAAGAGAAAAACCTCCTTGCAACGAATCACACCGCAAGCTATGAACAAATCCTCCCCGCTTCTCCCTGATCCAATGGAAGATGGGAAACTCGCGATAAATGTTTTTGCAGGTGGCTTCCGCTTTTGAGGCTCTGGGCGACCTCAGAGCTGTACCGACGAATATGGACGATTTTGGCATCTGGAAACACATCCAGCCACAGGGGCAACGTGAACGTATTGCGTGGATCCTTCCAACCCCAAGGGACATCCAACTTGCGGACATCGGGGTGGCGAACATACTTTCTCCAACCAAGAAATGAGATTGCGCGTGGAGACTTCAGCAGAAAGCGACCGATGTAATCTGAGGTTTTCGCGCGAACCTCGCGGTTATTGACGAGGTAATGGATCGGTTGCGGATTATCCCAAGAGCTCCCAGTTTGATCTAGGAGCCACCGATTAATCCTTTGAAAGAATCTCGCTTCACAATTACTGTCCTTTTTCGCTCCAACAAACAGGCCGAGGGACTCGAGCATCCGGGTGACCATGCTCGTGCCGGAGCGATGCATTCCAATGATGACGATCGGGGGGTGTGGTGCGAACCAGTTTCGCTGTATCCGGTACATTGATGGTTGATCGATCTGCCGCACTATTCGTATAGTGCGCCGATGCGTTGCCTCATCCTGCGACGAAGATTCAGCGAGTACCAGCGACGCACAGTGGGGAAAAGCCCCACACACAGCTCGAATCTTAGTCTGCGGGCGGAACGATAACGTAAAAACTCGGTCACGGTGTGCAAAGTCTTGTAAAGGTGACCGGAGAGAATCGGAAACAATGGGATAGGCAAATCGCGACTTCACTCATCCCAGAACACAGGACTGACGATAGCTGCTTTGGTCAATCAACACCGAGCTTTCACGATCCCCTCAAATACGGCGGCTGTCCGATTTCGAACACGACGCTTACAGGTGGACAGCGACAGTATTCCTGGCTAGGCGTCTAAATCCCCTGGACTGTTTCTTTTCAGCCTTTTCAATTCCGAAAGAAAGGAACGAAAATTGCTTCGATCTGGATGGAGTGGCTACATGATTAGCTGGTTCCAGGATCTTCGCTATGCCGTCCGGCAGTTGCGCAAGCCTCCCGGATTCACCATCGCCGCAGGTTTGACTGGCCATCGGCGCGAACGCCGTCGTATTCAGTGTGATGAACGGGTTGATCCTGCGCCCGCTGAATGTGCCGGAGGCGAGAAGAGTCTCTACGGAATCGAGCGCGCGGGAGCTAACGATCTGGGTCAGTAGTATCCGGACTATCGCGACGTGCGCGATCGCAACCGCAGCTTTGATGGGGTGGCGGCTACAGCATCAATCAGGCCGCGCTGGATACGGGTGAAAAACCGCCGCTGGCTTGGGGTATGGAGGCGACCGATACCCGGCTAATGCGGTACGCGGATCAACAGCGTGGTGAACGACGATAAGACGTGCTTGCGCGCCCGTGGAATTCGCCGAGGTTCAGGCTCGGCTCTTCTTCTAGCAAGCTGGCAATCTTCCGCCGGGGAGTGCGCGCTATTCCTGTGGGCGTTATAGAGATCAGTGACCAGCAGACCCGTTTCGTTCCGATTACCGACCGCAAGAAACTGACTGGAGCAGTTCTAGCGGGCATTGCTATCGGTATGTGGCTAGGTTGGCGCAGACGGCGCTGAGGTGTGTGAGATTAAGGCTGCTATTTACGTTGTCAGTGGCGAAACTGCCCTCCTTGCCCTCGCATCGACATCGTTATTTTTCAATGTCGAAATAAATCTTCGTTGTGGTGCCCTTTGTCGCTGCCGTCATCAGCGATACCGCGTACCATTGGGCATGCATTCAGGAAGCTTCGGTTATAGAACCTTCTGATCGGTCGGTAGGTGCCGATGTTTTCGTTCGAGAAGAGGCTGACGAGGACGAAGATGGACAGGACGAAGACGACAGCAAAGAGGATGATAACGGCGATGGCTACTCGGAGCGACCGTTTGCCTGGCATTGTTTCGTAGGTGAAAGATGAAGCGTAAACATTTCGTCAAGTAGTCGAGGGAAACTCTCCCTGTCGTTAGCAAGTTAAAATGTCCGGTTTTCTTAGCACGTGACTTGTCCGGTTTGAGTTAAAGGACCAGCAGCCGTCGGGGCTGTGGGAAAGTGGGAATCCCGCGGGGTGTGCGGGATTTCCAAGCGAGGTGGGAAAGTCGGTTTTTTGACTTTTCCACTTCGCGTCTTTTCCACAGACCGTCGCGCAGACTTTTTGTCCGCAGCCCAGGTCTCACCTTGTGCGCTGTATCGGCCCAGCCGATGCGGTCCGTGCGTCAGGCTGATCGATCCATCCAAATGCTGATGCACAGTCACCGTGCAGCCAGCCAGGCTGGCTCGCCAACGTACCGCCTCGATCTGCAAACTGAGGTTCTGAAAGCTGACCGTGTTGTCCCGGTTTACCGTGCGCTCGAACTGCAGCGAGAAGATGAGATCCAGATCTCGGCTGCGCCGGGCTACAAACGCGCTGCCTGATTGGGCAGCCCGCACCTGAAAGCGGCGATTGAACTCGGCCATGTAGTGTTCTCGGAGAAAGGCATTGGCCCCTTCCAGGGTGCTGATCCCATGCAGCCGCAGCTCTTGCGGCAGCCGCCCCTGCCAGGTGCCAAAATTACGTTCACTGCGCCCTCGAGCCTGCGGCGAGTAGGCCGGAATCATCTGCACCCCCAATTCGCGTAGCGCCCGTCCCACTTGTGTCAAGCGCTGAGGATCGACGCGTCCACCCACCTTGGGTGTCAACCAAAAATGGCTGCCTCGGTCGCTATACAAGGCGCAAAATATCCCCTTGCGCTCGATTACTTCTTTCAATCCCGCCATCACCGTGACCGTCGATTCTTCTTCCACCAGCTGCGCGTAATAAATCTCGCTGGTGGCATCGTCAAGAATCACGATCAGGTCATACCAGCGTTCGTCTTGGAACCAGCGATGCCGGCTGCCGTCGATGTGCAACATCATCCCTGGCAGTGGCCGCCGTGGTCGTCGCTTGCGATGCACTCCGCGCTTGCGTCCCCGCGCCACCAGTCCGGCTCCTTGCAAAGCCAGTTTTACCCAGGTGTAGCTGAGTTCAATCTGGTGCTCTGCCCGCAGCTTCTCGTGAAAATGCCGCACGTTCAGATCGAAATACTTCTCGCGGTAGAGTCCCAGAATCTGCTCCACCAGGGCCATGGGGACTCGCTTGTGAGAGGGCTTCCCCCGTCGTCGATCGAACAGCCCGTCATAGCCGAACTCTTCATAGCGCTCGCGCCAGCGACGCATGTGCCGGTCGCTAATGCCGATGATCTCCGCTGCCTGCCACCACGTGATCTTCTTCGCAATCGCCCGCAAGATGACTTCCTGTACTTTCATTGCCCGCTCCATCGCGGCCTTCGAGTAAGAAACCATGCTTTGCATGGTCTCTTATCCTCACCGCCTGAAAAGCGGACATGTCATGTGCTATCTCAACCGGACATATCATGTACCAACGACACGAGGGAAACTCTCCCTCGCTCCCACGGGAATTTCGCAGTACCATGTACCGAACTTACCATTTGTTTCGTGTAGGAGGTCACTCTGATGTTACTTCGCGCTTTCGCCGTCGCCTTAGTCGCTATGTGCCCGCTCCTTGCCTCTCAAACTCCTCCTCAACTCGGGAAACCCGCTCCTCGACTCGGGCAGCCCGCTCCCGACTTTACTCTTACCGACTCCGCCGGCTCTCCGGTCAAATTATCCGCTTTCAAAGGGAAAGTAGTTCTGCTCGACTTCTGGGCTACCTGGTGCGACGGCTGCAAAGTTGAGATTCCTTGGTACGTGGAGTTCCAAAATAAATACCGGAACAACGGACTCGCGGCCATTGGCGTTTCCATGGATGACGACGGCTGGAAATCGGTAAAGCCATTCCTCGAAGAGCACAAGCTGAATTATGCAGTCGTGATTGGCAACCAAGACCTAGCCAGCCGATACGGCGGACTCCCCTCCCTCCCTATGACCTTGCTTATTGGCCGCGACGGGAAGATCGCCGAGTCGCATGCAGGCATGGTGGACAAAGACGCCTTTGAAAAGAAGATCAAGGCACTCCTTCAGGAAAGCCCTCTTAAGTAAGCAGGCTGAAGCCAAGAGCGGACTGCGGGAAAAGGTGGACAGAGCCCGAATCTCACAACTCGTGAGCGACACGTATCTCCGGTTTTGGAAACACTGTCCGGCCGTACCGGAAACGCACCATCCATGACGACTCTCTCCGCCCAGTTGGTCTTCAGGAGCTTTCGGTGATCTGGGACTCCGGAATGCGTGAGTTTCCTCCGCGACTGACCCACGGAGACGCTAAATCGACCTTCACGACTAATAACCGATTCGCCGTGGTTTCACCAGCTCAGTTATTCTGGTCCCCTGATTGTCTTTCAGCGGTCTTGTGGCCATTGTTGGGCTGATAACTTCTTCTCCAGGATCACGGCGTCAGAACGTCCTCGTGGTGTTTGTTCACTGAGAGATCGAGCTTGAGCTGCTTGAAGTTGCCTGGATGTCATCACCCGCGATAGAGAGGACATCGCTATCTTCGCCGGCTCATATCCTCCGGCCGCCGCCGAGCTGTACCAGGCGTAAGCAGCCACGTAATCCAGCGGGACCCCGTTCCCTGTCGCGTACAGCTGGCCGAGTCTCCCTAGGGCTGGCGCGTAGCCAGACTCCGCAGCCTTCAGGTACCACTTAGCCGCTTCCCGGAAGTCTCGGTTAACACCTTGGCCGCGAGATACATGAACGCCAGATTGCTCTCACCCAAGGGCTCACCTTGTTCGGCAGCTGCTCGATACAGGTTCACAGCCTCTACGTAGTTCTTGGGAACACCCAGCCCGGCTTCGTACATTGCGCCCAGGTTGTTCTTGGCAGACGCAAGTCCCTGTTGCGCGGCCTCACGATACCATTGCACTGAAACCGCATAGTCCCTGCGAACACCCAATCCGTGTTGGTAGAGTTGCCCAAGGTTGTTTTGAGCGGGCGCGTAGTCCTGCTCAGCCGCTGTGGCGTACCATTTCGCTGCCAATGCGCGGTCCTTAGACACCCCCCTGCCATTTAGGTAACGTGTATCCAAGATTGTCCGCGGCTGCCGGGTGGTGCCGCTCGGCAGCCGCACGGAACCACCAAACTGCCTCAAAATAATCTTGCCGAACACCCGCGCCGTGGTGATACTTATGCCCCAATCTGTTTTGCACCCAAGGGATACCACGCCTGGCAGACTATCGTCAGCCACTTTATTGCTTCCGCATCATCCTTTGGCACGGTACTTCCGCCCTCATAAGCCACCCCCAACACCACACTGCGCCAGAATATCCTCGGCGATAGCTCTCTCGATCAGTGGGGCAACCTGCTCCGGGGTGAGAGCGAGCATGCGACGGGTGCACCTGCAACTCCGCGACAAGAATTTCCTCGGCAGGTGGCTGTTCCATTTGCAGTGACTGACCTCTTTCTGAGGCAAAGCAGACGAGGCAGGAGGAGATTAAGATTCTGCGCCACATACCCACACACTTTCTCGCCATCGTTGTTCCTTCTCGCATCTCAGCGGAGCAGCCGCGTTCAGGAATGAGCTGGACCCTCCCCCGAAGCTCCGGCACCATGCCTGGTGCGGCTGCCCCTAGGCCCCGCGCGGAGCGCCTGCGGGGCAAACCTATATCCAGTTCAATTTGACAGAGTCAACTGAGAACAAGCGGCTAACAAAGGAGAGTGCAAAGTAGCGAGAGCAGAGAACTAGGTTTCAGGCGGACTGCAGGCCCAATAGGTTGGTTTCGTATTTCGTGAACGTGTTGTGGCAACCGAGCCTGCACAGGAGCGGCGCCACTAGACAGGACAGGTGAGGAAGACAACTTCGACTTGGCAACGACCGGACCGGTGCCCCCGTGGAAAGCGAAATCGGGGAGATCCACTTGGGGCAAAACTAGGACCAGCGCGAACAAGCAGAGCTCAAAGAGGAGCAAGGCCCAGCGCCACCACCTCATTAAATCCACCTTTCCGGAAGGAACTTATACCATCCTGCCCGCCCCTGTCAATATGCACCCATGCGAGACATGCGAGAATGGCCGCTATGGTTCCCGCGACCAAGTCATCGACGACGCTGATGCTACCGTGACTTCTAAGGGAGCTAATGCTCGGTCGATTAGAATCCCTGCACTGGACGCGACAACGCCCGCAGCGACGGCTACAATGGTCATGAAAAGCTGAACGAACTCCGACCGACGCTTTCGACGATTTCTGCGAGCCACCGCGATCTGCCGAGTACGTACGATGTGAAACACTGTATCCAGACATGTAATTCTGAAAATGTGAGACACAAAGCGTGTAGGGTCCCTCAGTTCCATCTCTTTACCTGCACATTGGAATCGCAAGGTGCTGGTGAAACCTGAAAATCTGCTTCAGGCTGTCTCGTAGTGCAACTCGGAAGTCACGCCGCGAGATCCGTGCGGCTCGTGACGGGTTCTGTCCCTGTTCAAAACCGGCAATCTTGTCGCCGACCACACTCAACGAAGGACTACAATTTTCTGCGAAGGAGGACATTCATGTCTCTGCGCAAACTGTGCTTGTTCACCCTAGCCGCCACGCTTGCTGGTTCCACAACGGTGGGAACGCTGAATGTACAGATCCAGGAATACGAGGTGCCAACGCCGAAGTCGCGGCCGCACGATCCGGCGCGAGCGCCGGACGGCTCGCTTTGGTACACCGGCCAGGGGGCGAACAAGCTGGGCCGACTCGATCCGAAGACCGGAGAGTTTAAGGAATATCCTTTGAAGACACCCAATTCCGGTCCGCACGGGCTGGTCGCCGATAAAGACGGCAACATCTGGTTCACCGCGATCTCCGGGGGTTACGTCGGCAAGCTCAACCCGAAGACTGGCGAGATCGTCGAGTATCGCTCAGCCGATGGCGCCGAGATCGACCCGCACACGCCCGTCTTCGACCAGAATGGCATTTTGTGGTTTACCAACCAAGAGACAAACTATATCGGGCGTCTCGATCCGAAAACCGGCAAGATGATCCTGACGAAATCGCCTACGCCGCACGCTGTGCCCTACGGCATCGTGATCTTGCAGAACAACACGCCCTTCTTTTGCGAGTTCGGTACCAACAAGCTGGCCAGTATTGACCCGAGCACGATGAGAATCCGCGAATACACCTTGCCGGCAGCGAGTGCGCGCCCGCGGAGGATCGCACTGGCGCCGGACGGCACGATTTATTACTCCGATTTCGCGCGCGGGTATCTGGGACATTTCGACCCGTCTGGCGGAAAGCTGCTCAAAGAATGGTTGTCGCCGGGCGGCTCGGAGTCAGAACCGTATGGAATTGCGATCACGAACGATGGCGAGGTCTGGTATAGCGAATCGGGTGTGAAGCCCAACACTCTGGTCAGGTTCGATCCCAAGTCGGAGAGCTTCAGTACGAAGCCGATCCCATCCGGGGGCGGCGTGGTCCGCAATATGGTGGCAACTCCCGATCGGCGGCTGTATCTGGCATGCAGTGGAGTGAACAAGGTCGCTGTGGTGGATCTGAACAATAGCAAATGATCTTAGAATAAGGACGCTAAGGATGCTATGAAGTCTATTCGACACTTCTGACGCTCACCGCACTGGCGGCCACGAGTGCATTAGGGCAGATGAGCCAGCCGATGGTCGATGAGAACCCAACCAAGATTTCGGACCACGTCTGGGGCGCAGAAACTGGAAAATTGGCAGCAACACGTTATTCCTCGGTACACGGAGGGAGAAATTCGAGAGGCGGTCGCTCCCGCAGAAAACAGAATGCCACGAGTTAGAGCAGGAGAACGAGAAACCCCGAAAGGAGCTCTCGCGACTGGGTAAGAAAAACGGGAACCACCCTTAACTCAAATCGCATCGAAAGGAGAAGATGTCATGCCTACAATTACCAAGCCTGACGTCCGGTCACAAGCACTTTCCTCCAAGGCTTTGTTTATACGCCATTGGAGAGTTTAGGAGTCACCGGAGTTCGTTTTGTTTCGGCTTTGGACAGGCGTCAGTAACGACTGCTAGGCAGGAGAAATCCCAGTCGGCGCTTTTCACTAGATTTTTTCATTTTCCAATCATTGCCCGGAGCAGAGGCAGCGTTGGCGCCGCGGTTGTTGGCGGCTTTGGGCTCACAACGCGATCGTTATGCCAGCGCGGAAGAGGTGCAGAAATACAGCGGGATTGCACCAGTGACGGAGCGGAGTGGGAAGAAGAAATGGGTGCATTTTCGCTGGGCCTGTCCCAAGTTTCTGCGGCAAAGTTTTCACGAATGGGCGGAACACTCGATTGCGCAATCGCTTTGGGCACGTGCCTACTACCAGCAACTGCGCGATCGTGGCAAGGAGCACCATGCCGCGGTGCGAGCCTTAGCTTTCAAATCGATTCGCATCGTGTTTCGTTGCTGGCAAGACCGTACGGCTTATGACGAGAACCCATATCTCGCGGCCTTGGCCAAGCGCGGATCGCCCCTGGCTTCTGTCTTTGCAGCGGCAGCCATGAGCATGTGAAATTACTGTGGATTCTAAGTGAACGTCGAAAGTGAGCTAATCGAAAAATGCTTGACAAACTTACTCAGACATCTGATTTCGTCAGTTGACATTAGCCTCCGGTTGCCCTTCACTTCTGGATTTTTGAGTAACCGAAATCTCTTGTCTTGCTCAGGGCTTGAGAGGAAGTGTATCGTCGGCTCTCTCTGCGAGTGGCCGGGCGTAGCGTACCAGAGATGTCAAGAATTTTCCTGGTTCCTCCGTCATCGGCAGATGCGCTGAGTTCTCGAACCAAACAAAATGCTTCGATGGCGCTTTCACCTTCTTAAACCATTCGGCCGCAACCTGCGCGTTGACGTCGAAGTCGTAGCGGCCGGCGAAGATGATCAGAGGGCATCTCAGTTCTTTAATTTCCGTGAGATCGAGGCTGAGAAGCTTCGCGAGTAAGTAAGACTCGGAAAAATCGTTGCCGTCCCAGATATGACGTATCTCATCGTCCGTGTAGTCGGGCGACAGTAAGGCCACATCGCTCTCACTGGAGTTACTCCGCCGGTGGGCCATAACGCCACCGTAGAAATCCACCCACCTGCGCTGCGTGTAGATGTTTTTGAGAGGGGCTGGGTGACCAGGTGCAAAGTAAGGGGCAATCGATTCGAGTTGCTGCACAGCCTCTGAGTTTCCCGCTTGGCGGGCGGCATCGATGGCAAAAGCCCAACCGCAACGTTCGCTCTCCGGTCCGTCGGTCACTTGGCCCACTCCAATGTATGCGTACAACGATTCGGGATGGAGCTTGGCTAATTCCAGACCCAGATAACTGCCCCAAGAATGGCCAATCACGAAGATCTTTTGTTTGCCCAGTTCCTTGCGAATCCACGTCGTCATCTCTTCAGCATCAGCAACCAAACGCTCAAGGGTCATGGTCGGGCCAATCGTTGCTGGGTCATTGAGCAAATACGTTTTTCCCGCTCCCCGCTGGTCCCATTGCACGACGGTGAAGTATTCTTCCCATCTACGGGTGAACCACCAGCTCATGGGCATGGAGACATAACCGGGTCCGCCGTGGATCAACAGCAGCACCGGGTTGCGCTTGTCCGCTCCTCGTATCGAGACCCACTGCTCTATCCCGCCGATCCGAACCTTATCCAGCCGCTCGACACCATTGGGCGTCACAATCTTGCGCGCATCGGCTATGATCAGGGTCGCTTTAGCCCGGCTGAATGGCTGCGGCGCCGGCTCTTCCGCTGCAGAACCCAGAACAGTGAGAACCGCGAGAAGAGAGACCAAATTGCGGACATTCCTAAACGTGAAGGTAACGGTCATTAACTTACTTTACAGCGGCTCGCACCTGGCAGCTAAACCGTAACTGAGTGAAAATTCTAATTTCACTCAAAACGCCATTTCCGATCTCTATCGCCTGCTATCGTGTGTTCATCTGACCCTTCAAAATTCGCAGGATCGCAATTATTGTGTTCCAGTTCCGTGTCGTCGCTGGTACGCCGTACAGCTTGTCGATCTGGCCGAGATAGCCGATTGTCCTCATGTGACGACGGTACATTCCAAACACGAACTGGCCTTCCGGTGCCATTACCCTCACCAACCATTCCCCGTCTGAGGGAAACGTGACTGGAAGCGATGCCCGGACGCCGCCCGCTTTCGACAGGATGCTCTCGAACCAAACGATATCCGCGGGGCACGGCTCAGTTCCAAACGGATTCTCTATCTCCAAGCGCATAAGATCGCATCCGTCGCAGAGCACAGCTTCCGCTTCGAATGGCAGCTTGCGGAGCAATGCCCTACGAAACTTTGCTCGAGACCCAGGTTTACGAACAACAAAGGTCCCCGCAGCCCCCACATTCACGACATCATAGTCGCTTAGTTCTCGTGCGACGATGCTTGGGCGAAACGTTCTGTGTCCGCCAACATTAACACCTCGCAGGAAGACGATGAGAGCCATACCCTGGATTATGAGGAAGAAAGCCGAGGTACGCTATGGCTTTGCAACTGTGCATGGTCGAGTGCTCGCTAGTTGGCGATAATCGCGATTTCACTCATTGACCAGCGGTCAAAACGTGTAATGGCCTTATAGTGACTTAGCCCAAAGAAATTGCGCGATGGGATTTGCACAGCAGTGTCGTCTCGTCGGCTCTGTGCAAATCTGCGTTTTCGGGGATGGGGTGCAGAGGAAGGGGAGCCCTTTCCCTGCATCAGCAATAAAGAAGCCAGGCATGGTTGGATTTCGCCTCCGCTTCCGCAGAGACAACGCTGTTCACACTGTGAATGGTTGCGGATGAAGTTTTCTGCTGGCTTCCTACAATGGGAGCCGTCAGAGGCGTCCCGTGGTTACGAGTTTTATCGCCAAACACGCGATGTTCTAAAGCAGAATCTCGAACCGCGGGACGCGCTTTGCTTCCTAAACGAATACTCAGATGAAGTCTGGAACAACGCAGTAAAGAGGGCTCAACTATAAGGGCTTCGCGGAAGCAAAGCCAGCCTCTGCCCCAGGGGAAAGGCAGCGAGAACGAGGAAACCGCTATGTCAGGAAGAAAAGGAAGTGTCGAGCGGGAGCCGGAGTTTGTGGCGTTCGTGGGCATCGACTGGGCAGATCAAAAGCACGTGTGGTGCTTGCAGGCGGCCGATTCCAGCAAGCGCGAAACGGGAGAACTGGAGCACAAGCCAGAAGTGGTGGAGGCCTGGGTCGGTGAACTGTGTCGACGATTCGGGCAGGATGCGATCGCAGTGGCGGTGGAGCAGGTGAAGGGCGCGCTGGTATTCATGCTCCGCAAGTATGAGTACCTGCATCTGTATCCGGTGCCCTCCACCATGTCATCGAGCATGCGGCAAGCGTTGTATCCGTCGGGAGCCAAGGATGATCCGCGAGATGCGGATCTGCTGCTGGATCTGCTTCTGCAGAACCGGGACAAACTGCGCCGGTTGACGCCGGATAACGAAGCGACGCGGCGGGTACAGAACCTGGTGGAGGAACGGCGCAAGCGGGTGAAGGAAAAGACGGCGCAGCTGAATCGCCTGACCGGATACTTGAAGGTGTACTTTCCGCAGATGCTGGAATGGTTTGCCAGGCTGGATACGAAGCTGGCGTGTGAGTTCTTGGAGCGCTGGCCTTCGTTGGAGGAGTTACAAGGCGCTTCGCCGGCAGAAGTGAGGAAGTTCTTCCGCCGGCGCCGGGGCCGGCATGGAGAGCTGACCGAGTGGCGCATGCAAGGGATCGGCCAGGCCATGCCAGCGATTCGGGATCGAGCGGTGATCGAGGCGAAACAGGCGGTGGTGCAAGATGCCTGTTTGCGTCAACAGGCGAGTTCGCAGCGGCTGCTCCAACGTTGAAAGCCTTACAAGCTGCGCCCATGTCTGTGGCGTTCAATTTCGGATAAACGAATTCTGTTCTGAAGCCAGCTTGACGCAAGAACATCCACAGTAATTAGCGGGAGGACAATAACGAGGAATATTCCCTTTGACCAGCACACGTCGCTTTCAAGAGGGATCGATTCGGTACACTGGATACCGCCCGGCGATCGCCTCGAAGTCGGACACCGGCGCGCCGACGGAAAGCGGGAAGTGCTGTCGGCCGCTCGGCGCGATTCGCACGTACTCTCGGAGGATAGGTGCCCTCTGTTCCGGCGGCACTGCGACGAGGTGAACGCGGCGTCGCCGTCCCTGACGGATCATCGCGGCGCCATGTGCGGCTTCAACATTCTTCACCCAATCAGATTCTGGGCCGAGCATTGATACGAGGTAACGTTTGCCTTCCACGGTGGCGATCACCACGGGGTTCGAGCATCGGAGGCCAGATGTGCGACCATGAGCTTCGAGGGCGGCCTGGAACCTTGGCGGCAGCCCGAGACCGGACCACCAGCCCATAAGGCGGTTGACCCAGCGGCCAAGGTGCGTCGGGCGCCAGTTGCGGTAAAACAGTCGCATTAGTGCGCTTCGCTCAGCGGGGTCGGAATGTCGTGAGTTGTTCATCGTTCGCCACATTCAACTTGGGTACCAGCACGATCTTGCCTATGACGCCTCCCCTGCCGAGCAACTCGTGCGCCTGCCTTGCTTCGACTAAGGGAAATCGCTGCGAAATCAGTGGCGTGATCTTCTGTTGTCGAAGGAGATCAAGCAGAGCGATCAAGTCTTCCCGAAAGGGAGCTGGGTTCAAGCGTTTTCGCCACTGAATGCTGTAGGGGATCATTCGCTTCTTTCCCGGGAGGAACCAGTTTCGAGCGATGTACCACCCGAGGATTGCGGATTCACGAAAACGATGGCGGCCACCGGGTTGGCCAGGAGCCAATCGCCCCCCAGTTAGCTTTGATGTAAAGCCATAAGCCACTATGATCCCGCCGGGACGGAGTGCCTCGCGGGAACGCCAGAGATTGTCGCCCCCAATTCCGTCAAAGACTGCGTCTACTCCATCACTCGTGAGTCGGAGAATCTCTTTCACGAAATCCTGATTCTGATAATCAATTGGTATTCCGCCTAGGTCGGAAACGACTGTCGCCGTTCGCGCCGAACAGGTACCATACATGTCTAGTCCGGCAAGGCGCCCGAGTTGCAGTAGTGCTGTCCCAACCCCGCCGGCAGCACCGTGAATCAAAACGCGTTGCCCTGCCTTGACCTTCGCCGTGCGATGCAGCATCTGGTACGCGGTGATGTAGTTCAGAATGAGGCTGACTGCCTCTACCGGATCCAAACCTTCCGGCACCGGTACCAGTTCCCGTTGCGGCAAGCAGATGAATTCTGTGTATGCCCCGCTGATCGGCATTGCGCCTACGATCTGGCCGATTTCGATTGACGACACACCAGCGCCTAGCCGATCCACCACGCCAATCAGGTCCCACCCCGGCGTGAAGGGAACCCTTGGCGTTTCGGGATGAATACCTTCGCGCGCCAGTATGTCGGGTAAGGAAACGCCTGCAGCCAGCACCCTCACCCCGACTTCACCACGCTTCGGCTCGGCGCATTCCTCTTCAACCACCTGCAACGTTTCGGGCCCGCCGTAGTGGGCCACAATGATTCGCTTGGGCATATGCTCCTCCCGCGAGAAGCAACGGGCAGGAATTTCTCTGACCACGAAGATAAAGGACGCGCCAATCTTAGATCAGGCGGGGAGCCTGTCAGTGATCCTGATCACATCCAAGTTCTCGAGGCGCGTAAACCAACTGGTGATAAATCGCGGTTACATTCAATAGAGCCCGTCGGAGTGATTCCCGCCTGCTCACAATCGAACTGAAGCGTAGAATCGTACACGATGGAGCCTCTTGAGAATATTTACGCAGTTCTAGGCTGATACTGATTTTTCTCCTCGTACTAGCACTGCTTGCCGCCGCGTTTCTGCCGAAAGAAAACCGAGAAAAAGTCCTGCGTAGGCTTCGCCGCCTGCAATTCTAGACGGGTGGTTGGCGAAATATCGCGATTACACTGGAGCAGCCGACAAGGCTGTGAATCTCGTGGGGTGCAAGTCCCCACACCACCAATTGCCTGGGCAGGTGGTTAGCATATCCGATGCATGCGGAGGCAACGAAGCATGTTCTGCTCGGACGTAAAAGCCTCGGCTGCCCTGCGGCGATAAGTCGCAGCGGTAGGAACGTTCTGGGAGGCGA
>QIAN01000190.1 GCA_003225005.1 Acidobacteriota bacterium
TGAAGCAGCTGCCCATTTTTGTGATGACGGGAAAGAGCCTGACAGCGCAAGAGTCTGCTCTGCTTGCGCGCGACACCCAGGCATTGCTGCTAAAAAATGGCTCCTGGCAGCAACAGCTCCTGGCTGAAGTGGAACGGGTTATTCAGGGCCGTAAGCTTGCAAGGTCCGCAGCGCAGTCATGAGCAAGATTCTCATTGCCGAAGATAATCCCGTTAATCGTGAACTACTTCGCGAGTTACTCGAGATACGTGGACACACAGTAGCGGAAGCGTGTGACGGCGAAGAAGCGCTTCGCGTCATTGAACAGACGCAACCGGACCTGGTGCTGCTCGACATCGGCATGCCGCTGTTGGACGGCTTTGGTGTCATACGCAAGATTCGCGAGAATCCTCGCTTCGCGTCAATGCCAGTAGTGGCGCTCACTGCCTAAGCCATGCAGGGCGATCGGGAAAAGATCTTGAATTCTAACTTTGATGGCTACCTATCGAGGCCGGTGGATGCGCGCGCCCTTGCTCAAGAGCTGGACCGTGTTCTGCGCCACCAAGGGGATCAAGAAGTGTCTGCGGATCAGGTCTCTGGGAGCAAGGGGAGTGGCAAGGCAGGGGCGGTGCGTGAGGGCACGTAGTCGGATGTCGTCCTCTTGTTCTTAGTCTTTTTCGACCGCGGCTATGTATTCCCTAATCGACTGCTGAGTCGGTGGACTTAAGGTCGTGAACTGGATACCCTGACGGCTCTCACCTGCCCAAGCCACTGTGCCTGTCACGTCGATGGACACCCCGGAAACGGGTAGCCGGAAGGACAATCGCACCGTGTCCTTGACATGCAAGTCACTAACTTCGACCTGCATCCCGCCTTGACTCAAGTTCCAGCTTATCCCGCGTATGGTTCGAGAACCCACCGTGCAAGTCACCTCGGTTTGAAGCGGAACCCGGATGGATTTGCGTCGATTCTCCAACATGCCACCACTGACGGTCCGGAACAAGATAGTTAGCTTTTGTCGGTCTACAGGCTTTTGAAGAAAAAAAGTTGCTCCGAGGGCAAAGGCCTCTTGCATGGTTTGTCTTTCATCGCGGCCGGTGACGATGATAATTGGCGTAGATTTATTCCAGGACGACTTGCGGATCACGCGGGCAAGCTCGAAACCATTCAGTTTCGGCATTTCCAAGTCCAGGAAAATTCCGTCAAACTTCTCCTGATCGATCATGCCGGCTGCTTTCTCACTGTCGCTGACCGGACGCACCTCCGCCTTGAGATACGTGAAGACCTCGGTCATCAACTCCAGGCTCGCTGTGTCGTCTTCCACGACAAGGAGTTTCAGCGGTGTCATGCATCTGACCTTTCTCTTGAGCTGCTTCACGATAACACGAGTTAGGGGGCAGCATGTCCCACAGCCGACGTCTCTCACCGGCTCCTGTGCAGATGGAAAGCACTTCTATCTATCTTCACGCACACACTGAGTCAAGCGGCCTTGCTTGCTGGGCAGCGCCGACATTTCGGCCGTTTGCCGACTTTTCCGCAGCCAGATCCAGAAAAGATGTGGTTATAGGGAATTTACTAACATTAAAATGCTGGCCTCAGCAGATTGCCTTCAAACTCTTCGAAAACACGGGGGACGCATCTGGGCCGATGCCGAGACCAACAAGGGAGCAAAACGTTTTACTTCAGCCTGGATGAAGCTGCGGCCATGAGCGGGGCAGTCAACCGACATGCATCCGGGAAATGAGCGGCGATGAAGATGGACCGGCAAGGCGCTTTCAGGTGACCACACGGATGCTGTTTGGGCTGAAATGTGTGAGACGAATGGATGTCGAGAACAAAGTGAGTGTCAGAGGAAACACACGGTCGACAAATTGAATCCGCAGGCTGTCATAGAACCGAATAGCGCCGTCATGACAGCGAATATGAAACTACTGGGATGGGGAAGAAGCATCCGGGCCTCATCGCTCCGCGGCTTACAGGGCCGCTCTGCGACAGGCCAAAACGGTCAAGCAGCGAAAGAGAAAATGTCGTGGAGGGCCGGATGCCGCGAAAATACATCTGGGTTCCAGCTCATGGAGAAGTGTTTTTCGCTTGACATCCCCTTTATTAGGACTTCCGGCTTGCCCAATGATCTGCCCGGAACATTGGCAACATGGACCGCCAGGCTGCGCTAATAAGCCGTGAATAGTAATCGACTGGTAAGACCCGTTCCAGCCATCGGCGGTGACAGAAGGCTCGCGTAGTTAGGTTTGGCTGGATTCAAGATGGGACTTCGGCGCTACTTTTCCTGGAGCAGCACCACGTCGGAAGTGTTGTGGGTGCGGACGACGGCGAGCAACTTCCCATCTGGGGACCATTGGAATTTCGAGATATGCTCCGAGGTAAAGCTCGTGATCTGGTGTCCGGGGGAACCATCGAGGGGCTGCGCGAAAAGATTGTCCACGCCCTGATCGCGAATGATATATGCCACCGATTTTCCATCGGGAGTGAAGGACATGGCATTGGTGAAGGTGCCGCTGCCGCCGCCCCCGGCAATCCGCGGGTCGGGGTCGAGCAGGCGAGGAGAGGTTTGTGAAGTTGAGTCGAGGTTGACTACCTCCAGCTTACTCAGGACTGCCTGCGGGTCGGCAGGATTGGTTAGTTCCACGTTAATCGCGAGCAGCCTCCCGTCCGGAGAAACGCAATCGCCCGCGCCTAATCCGTAGGAGCTGGCAACATCGGCGGATGGCACAGGCTCGGGTTCTCCACCTTCCAGAGGTGCTCTCATGGACCAATGTGGACCCTCGCTGTGGTAGTAGTAAACCCATTTTCCATCGGGCGAGCACACTGGATTACGATCAAAGGTGCCGGGGGTGAGTTGCTTCGGGTTAGAACCGTCGGCGTTGACTCGCCAGATGCGAACGCGGTTTGTGCCGCCATGGAAACCCCAGGCGAGAACCAGGTAGCGATCTCCGCAACGCTGCAGATCCAGAATCCAAGAGTTGGGATCGGTGAGCAGCGTGGTGGGTTGCCCACCATCCGCGTTCATGCTTCGCACGCCTTGAGCGTCGGAGACGAGCAGTTTCCCGTCGGCTGCCCAAGTGGCGGAGTCTACATCCTGGGCTGAAAGAGTTTGGATGGCGGCATTCCCCTGATTCCCGGATCCGGGAAGCAGACTGAGGCTACGGTTTACTCTTACCTGGACGGTGGCGGCGGTCTTGCCGTCAGCCGAAAGGGTCAGCGCTGAATATCCATTGGTATCGCGGGTGACAGGCTGGATTTGTCCTCCTGTGCGCGGGATGATGCCAATCTGAAGACGTTGGTAGCTCGGCCCCTTCCGCCGGTACAGGGCAAGAAGCCCTTGACCCGTGGGCAGCCACAGAATCTCGTGCACGAGTTCGTTCTTGAAAGCAGCCAGAGTCTGGACTTTCTGGCTGGCAACATCAAAAACTTTGATGGTGCCAAGATCATCGCCGAGAGTAAAGACGCTGTAGGCAATGCGTTTGCCGTCAGGCGACCAGGATACGAGGCGAGGAAATTCCTCCGCAGTATTGGGTGCGATGCGCAGAATGGTCTCGTCGCTGCCGTCGAGGTTGGCAGCCAGAAGACGCTGCTTGCCCACATCAGGGTCATTGGCGCGGGCGTAAGCCATGCGATGACCATCGGGTGAGAATGAGATGTTGGTATCGACATCGCGGAGAATGATCTGCGGCGTGCCGCCCAGCACGGGAGTTCGGTAAACGTCCCACTCACTCTGAGTATTGATGCCGGCTTTGCGGAAGTAGACGTAATTGCCGTCAGGGGAGAACACCAGGGAACCGTACGTAGCGGCTGCTGGAGCAACGATCTGAGTGTCGCTGCCAGTGGGTACGTTGCGCAGCCAGAGGCTTTGCAGACCATTATCGTCCTGCACGTTCAAAACGTACTTGCCATCAGGGGAGATCGCAGCCTGTTGCGCCTTGCCCGTACTCGTGATCTGGGTGATCGTAAAATTCTGAAACGGAGTCGGCCCGCCGCGGCTGAAGAACGAGTAGACGCCGAAACCGCCTGCCACGAGTAGAGCAAGAGCGATCACGACGATCGCCGCCAAGCCAAACTTATGTTGCCGCGCAACAGCGCTCACGCTGGAACTGCTCGCCGTGACTTGAGGTGCTGAGGAAAGAACGGGGGGGTGGCCACTTACGGCCGTTGGCGTCGGTCCGGAAGCCGCACTCGGCTGTGCAGGACTTTCTCCTGATTCCTGGCTTTGAGCCGCAAGCTGGCGGCCGGAGCCACTGTCGCGCTGCAGCCGCTTCAAGTCACTGCGGATTTCCGAAGCGTGCTGATAGCGCATGTCGCGGTCCTTCTCGAGGGCCTTGTTGATGACATCTTCGAGCCGGGCTGGCACGGCGGGGTTGAAGCGTTGCGGCTGTAGGGGAGCGCGATTGAGAATCGCATCAAAGATGACCGCGGAAGTGTCGCCTCGGAAGGGCACGGTGCCGGTGGCCATTTCATAGAGCACGGCGCCGAACGAGAATAAGTCAGTGCGGGGATCGAGTTCCTTGCCCTTCGCCTGCTCTGGCGAC
>QIAN01000194.1 GCA_003225005.1 Acidobacteriota bacterium
CAAGCACCTCGCTGAACGCGACGAGCACCTGAAGCGCCTGATCGAAGAAACCGTCCCGTTCCAACTCAAGATCGAAGCCGCACAATCTCCCTACGAAACTCTTCTCGAAGCCGTCACCCACCAATCCATTTCCGGCAAAGCCGCCGCCACCATCTTCGCCCGCGTCAAAGCTCTCAGCTCCAACGGCGGCATCCCCACTCCCCGGGAAATGCTAAAGCTCCGCAAGCCCGCGCTTCGCAAAGCGGGCCTCTCCGGCGCAAAAATCCTCGCCATGAAGGACCTCGCGCAAAAAACCATCAACGGCGTCGTTCCCACGCTCGAACAAGCCCAAAGGCTTTCCGACGAAGAACTCGTCAAGCGTCTCGTTTCCGTCCGCGGAATCGGCGCCTGGACCGTCGAAATGTTGTTGATCTTCCGCCTTGGGCGCGCTGACGTTCTCCCCATCCAGGATCTCGGCGTCAAAAAAGGCTGGTCCATCACCTACGGCAAGAAGCACATGCCCAAGCCCAAGGAACTCCTCGCCTTCGGCGAACCAACGCAGCCATGCGCAAAATCCGCCCCGCCCGTGTCCGCAAACCTCGCCAGCACGCGGAGCGTGGTCGAGCCGCGTCCAAGCGTCCTCGCCGCAAACACCTGTAGCACGAACGCCATGCGGACCCACAGCCTTCTTTTTCGTTACCATATTTTTACAAATTTCTATTGACAACAGGGTCACTACTAAGGTACATTACTCACGTGAAGTAGTTCGCCTCGCCTTCCTCCCAACCTTCTCACAGTTTGAATGCTCTCCTATAGGGCATTTATGTGTCTGCCAATCGGTTCGTGGACCGCTCGTTGTGGTGCATCTTAACGCTGGGGCAGGGTTGCACCAAATACAGTGCTAACCGTCTTTAGAATCAACACTTCTGCATATGCGTCAAAAACACAGCTCTAACTCTCTTTAGAATCAACACTTACAAAAGTGTATCAAAACAAAGGACTTTAACCCGGGATTATATACTTGACTTCACCACTCATTCCTGTTAGCCTTTCTTTGTGTTTGACTTCCGCTCAATTTCGGCAATATGGCGCTTGATAATCTTGTGGCCTTTCTTTGTGAACAAGTGCTGTAGCGCCTCTTCCGTTGTCATGTCTTTCGGGTGTTTCTTCTTCTTCGGCATGGGAGCGTCCTATGAATCTCGTTGAGCTAATCAAGCAATTCAATAGTGAAGCCAAGTGTCGCGCCTACATCGAAATGTTGCGTTGGCCGGACGGCGTTGCGTGCCCGCGCTGCCAGTCGCAGAAAATCTACCGTCTAGAGAATCGGCCATTACTGCTGTGCTCTTCATGCGAGCACCAATTCAGCGTGACCGTGGACACCATCTTCCATGATACACATTTGCCGCTTGAGAAGTGGTTTCTCGCTACGGTCCTGCTTTGCGAATCGAAGAAGGGAATGTCTGCCTGCCAAATTCAACGCTCTCTCGGAATCAGCTATAAAACGGCATGGTACCTCTGCCACAGAATCCGCGCTGCAATGCTGGAGACCGCTCCTAAAAAACTTGGCGGCACTGTTGAGATAGACGAAACCTACGTTGCTGGCAAGAAACGCCGATGGCGTGCAAAGGGCGAAATATCCGTGGTAATTGGCATTCGCCAACGCAACGGCGATCTCCGACTGATTCGCGCCGAAGATGCCAAATCTGCGACCGTGCGGGAGATTATCAACGCCAACATCGGCAGTCATGTGGAAGTGATTATGACGGATGAATCGGCTATCTATCCGTGGGCGCTCGACAAGATGCAAAAGAATCTTCACAAGACTATCAACCATTCCCGCGAGTACGCGCATGGCGACGTTCACACTAATACAGTCGAATCCGCATTCTCGCTTCTCAAGCGTGGTATTGTGGGGACATGGCATAAAGTCTCTGCGAAGCATCTCCGCAAGAACCCTTTCCTTTTCCGCGATACCATGCTCAAACTGATTGACTCTCCAAACCTCGAATACAAGCATCTCACAGCCAAAGTACAAGACGCGGCTTAGAAATCATGTTTTCGCTTTCGTGAACTCACAGTTATTGTGATAATCACAATTCCGTCAATTAGAAGGGCTAACACTACCATGATGTCATCGTCATTCGACAAAGAAACGCTAGAGTTTATCGCTTCATGGGCTGAACGAATTGCCGTTTGGTTTGCCTTTATCAGCGCTGGCAGCGCTCTTATCTTTGTAATAATAAACAGGCCTTTGAAAAAATTAGAGGCGACCGAGCGTAGAGAGGCACAACAAAAATTTGAAGAATTAGAGGCTCGCAATCTTGAACTTGAAAAATCGCTAGCTCCGCGAGACTTCTCGTCTATCGACCCCGCTAATAAGGAAAAATTCGATGCGATCTTGGGGAAAATGAATGCATTAAAAGGGTTTGCTGGTACAGAGGTGGCCATGGAGGTCATTCCAGATTTTGAGGCACGCCGGGCCGCCCGATACATAGTGTCAGAAATTGAACAGAAGGGCTGGAAGATTGTGTCGATCAAGACTGAAGAGGAGAATATACGAGATGGCGTGGTTATCTGGCGGCATTCTGTAAACCCTCTCACCAATCCTCTCGGCCCCAAAAACCCCGATGCTGTCAGGTCCGAAGAATCGGCAAACGCAATAGCAGATTGCTTAAAGGCCCTTGGCTGGCAAGGAGTAGAGATAGAAACCGGATCAATAGCAAACATTTCGTCGCCCTTGTACATCCCGCCGAACCATGTGCTTATCCAAGTCGGCTTTAAGCCGAGCTCATTCTTTGAGCCCGAAGTGCTCAAACGGATGAGAAAGAGAGAAGACGAAATCAAAAACAAAATTAAAAACCAATAGACTGCTCCTGTCACGGCAAGGCGATAGTACGCTAGTGAACTCAAGTATACAATCCCGCTTTAACCACGTTTAGAATGAACACTTATGAAAAACAGGGGG
>QIAN01000191.1 GCA_003225005.1 Acidobacteriota bacterium
TGGACCAAGCACACTAACGACTCACCGCTTTGAGCTTAAGACGCGAAAGATTGACAAACTGCTCGACAACATTCTCGAGTTCCATGTTTCGGCGAATGGCGAGAAGATTCTATACCGCCAGCCTAACGATTCCCAGCCTGGCGGAAACACCGCGCCCCCACAAACCTGGGTCATTGCGCCGCTTCCTCCCGCACCAGGTCCAAGTAGCCCAAGTTCGGGCGCATCGGCGGGAGGCGGCGGCCTTTCGAACGCAAAAACATTGAATCTCAGTTCCATGGAAGTGCGAGTCGAGCCCGTCACGGAATGGAACGAGATGTATCACGAGGCGTTTCGGTTCGAGCGCGATTTCTTCTATGACCCCGGCTTCCACGGTCTCGACCTGGCTGCAACCGAGAAAAAGTACTCCGCTTATCTTCCTGCAATCGCCTCGCGGTCCGACTTGAACTACATATTTCAAGAAGCCATGGGCGAGCTTACGGTGGGGCATCTGTTCGTTGCCGGTGGCGACGGCCCGGATGTGAAACGCATTCCCGTGGGGCTCCTCGGAGCTGACTACAAGATTGAGAACGGCCGCTACCGCTTTTCCGCTTTTCACGCATCTATGATGGCGAGAATTGGAATCCGCAATTGCACGCGCCGTTGACGCAGCCTGGCGTAAATGTCGCTCAAGGCGAATACTTGCTAGCGGTGAATGGGCATGACCTCCGCAGCACTGATGAGGTCTACAGTTTCTTCGAAGAAACGGCGGGCAAATCCGTGATTCTGCGCGTCGGACCGAATCCCGATGGCATAGGTTCACGCGAAGTGACGGTCGTTCCCGTCGAGAGTGAAGGGGGACTCAGACAACTGGCGTGGGTGGAGGACAACCGTCGAAAAGTGGAGCAGCTCAGCGCTGGAAAACTGGCTTATGTCTATTTGCCCGACACTGCCTCGAGTGGATACACATTCTTCAATCGCTACTTCTTCTCCCAGGCGGGAAAGCAAGGAGCGGTGGTTGATGAGCGTTTCAACCGCGGCGGGACGAACACCGACTACATTTTGGATTATCTGCGCCGCACGCTGATGAACTATCGCGCCACGCGCGACGGCGAAGACATGAGCACTCCCGTTAGCCTCATCCGCGGGCCGAAAGTGATGATCATCAATGAATATGCAGGCTCGGGTGGTGACGCCATGCCCTGGCATTTCCGCCAGGCCAAGATTGGCCTCCTCGTTGGGAAGCGAACTTGGGGAGGCCTGGTGGGATTCTTCGGTCCCGGCGAAGATCTCATGGACGGAGGCGTCGTAACCGCGCCGAGCCGCGGATTCTGGACGCCGAACAACAAATGGGAAGTCGAAAACCAAGGGATCGCGCCAGACGTCGAAGTGGAACTCGATCCCCAAGCCATGCGTGAGGGGCACGACCCGCAACTCGAGAGGGCCGTTCAGTTACTCCTCTCGGATCTGATGAAAAATCCCCTTCCCACATACCATAAGCCGCCCTATCCCAACTACCATCGCAACTCGGCGGCGCCTGCAGCCCATCCGGACAACTAAAGCATTGTGCCCGAATTGATGCGCCCGAACACGCGGGTTAGTCAGCAGGAAGTTTGGTGACGCGACTATTGTCCGGGCGGCGTCCCGTATGGAACAGGTGAACGCACTAGGCACGGGCATATCATCAGCAAATGAAGCGAGAACTGCCTGTTATGGGCCTGAGGGATAAAGCAACGGTTTAAACGAGCCGCTTTCAAGCGGATCGGCGCCCCAACGGATTGGCCTAGACCTCTAAAATCTCCTTCTGGCCCTTGGAGAACAATGGCTTGCTGCGGTGCGCATCCACCTGCACTTTTTGTACCGAGTCCCGATAAGTCCGGATTACCGGAGTTCTTCTGGGCAATCTCGGCAACTAGCACGTTGTTAGCTACCAAGGTAAAGAGTCTTTGCTGCGGGGAAGATTTTGGAAAACAGACGGGTTATTTTCATTCATATCGAAGCGAGACGA
>QIAN01000193.1 GCA_003225005.1 Acidobacteriota bacterium
GAATTTTTTCTCCGTGCTGGGAGTGCAAGCACAGCTGGGCCGAACTTTCCTGCCGGAGGAAGATCGACCCGGGGCGCACCACGTCGCGCTGCTCAGCGACGGATTCTGGCGGAGGCGTTTTGCTGGTGATACGCAAGTTTTGGGACGCACGCTTGATCTGGGAGGTGAAGCTTACACGGTCATCGGGATCCTGTCCCCAAGGCTGGACTTTCCTGCCAAGGAAGTCTCACTGTGGACGACCCTGCAGTTGAAGCCGCCGACGCGGCGCGGCCCGTACTTCCTGACAGGCGTGGCGCGATTGAAGAAAGATGTGAGCCTGCAACGCGCACGCGTCGAAATGAGCACTCTCAAAACAAGCTATCCGTCCGGTCAGTACATCCTGAGCGGTCAGCAATTCACCTTCAATGCGCTGCCTGTGAGCGAATTCATCTTGGGCGATGTCCGGCTGGCTTTGCTGGTTCTTATGGCGGCGGCAACGCTCGTACTGCTGATTGCGGCTGTTAATTTCGCCAATCTCATGGTCGTGCGCTCTGCCGCGCGGGTTAGAGAAATGTCGCTACGCACGGCGCTCGGAGCTAGCAGTTCACGCATCATTCGGCAGCTTCTGACCGAGAGCACTTTGTTGGCGCTGACTGGCGGCGCATTGGGCACGCTGTTGGCCGTCGTTGGCGTACGCGTATTGGTGAAGATAGCCCCGGATACAATTCCGCGCTTGAGCCAAGTCGGAATTGACGGCCGCGTGCTCGGTTGGACAGCGCTCGTTTCCGTGGTGACCGGGGTGCTGTTCGGACTTGCGCCTAAATGGAAAACCACGAGGTTGAGTCTCGAGGAAGCGTTGAAAGAAGGCGGGCGTGCCACGACCGAAAGTACCGGCAAGAGGCACTGGCACAGTTTGCTCGTGGTCACAGAACTCTCGCTGGCAGTCATGCTGTTGATTAGCGCGGGACTCCTCACCAAGAGCTTCTGGCGCTTGCAACGCGTCGACTCCGGAGTCAGCACGGAGCGAACTCTGACCATGCAAATTCCCCTGCGCGGACCGCGCTATGAAGAGGCGCAGCAACTTGATTCTTTTTACCCGCGTCTCCTCGAGCGAATTCAGACGTTGCCAAGCGTGCGCGCTGTCGCCGTGAGCAATAGCCTTCCCCCCGACAGCACCGAGTACTCTGACAATTTCTCAATTGAAGGCCGCCCAGCGGTTCCCAACCAGCCTCCACCGATCGCGTACATGATCCTTGTCAGTGCGGATTTTTTCCGCGCGTTCGGCATTCCGCTGCGAAGGGGACGCTTTTTCACGGCCGCCGACGCCGCCAACTCGCCACCGGTTGCAATTATCAGCGAAACAACGGCCCGGCAATTCTTTCCAAATGAGGACCCACTCGGAAAGCGCATCACGGGAAAGGGAGAGATTGTCGGTGTCGCAGGGGACGTGAAATACTCTGGGCTGGCGGATTCGATACAGCCCGCGATCTACGAGCCACTGACCCAAGCGCACACCTGGGAGGCGTTTCTTTCTGTCAGAACGGATGCCGCCGACCCCATGAGTCTCATTACCGCTGTCCGAGACGAGATTAAGTCGCTCGATCCCGAGCTACCGGTGTCGCAAGTCGGCACGCTCGAGAGCCGCTTTGCTACGGCGGTTGCACAGCCTCGTTTTCGAACGACACTTATTGTCTCTTTCGCCGCATTGGCGTTAGTGCTCGCGGTAGTCGGCACCTACGGCGTGATCTCTTATTCCGTCACACAGCGCACCCACGAGATCGGCATCCGCGTGGCCTTGGGCGCCCCGCGGAAAAGCGTATTGAAGCTCGGCCTGGGGCAGGGGACAGCGCTGGCCATTGCCGGCGTACTAATTGGCTTGGCCGGGTCTTTCGCGCTTACAGGCTTGCTGAGAAATCTCCTTTTCAATGTGAGCGCCACCGATTGGCCGACGTTCGCCGGAACGACCCTGCTGCTCTCCGCAACCGCGCTGCTCGCTTGCTATTTCCCTGCGCGGCGCGCGACGCGCGTCGATCCCATGCAAGCTCTACGGCACGAATAAGTGAAACAAAGCATCTCGCGGAAGTGCCTTGGGTTGTTATCTTGGTCCAGATAGGGAGCCGAACAGCTTCCGAATTGTCGGCTTAACCGGCCATCTCTGCCCATTCTCGCGCCTCTACTTACGATTGATGTTCTATGGAGTGTCCTGCACATGGTTCACGAGGGAAGATCTCTAATGAGGTACGATTCCTTTTATTGTGCTTTCCGGACCGCTTGAGCTCCTAAGATCTTACCCGAAGAAAGGGGACATTTTAGTCGAGGTAAGGAGGGGAACATTTTACTGTAAAAGAGCTTTGACACAGACTTTGATGTCGAAAGTTTTGAGCGTTGGCCTCTCCAGCCGAAAGGAGCGATCACAATGGACACTACGAAATAGATCGGGTATGTCGGTGTCCAGATAGCCGATGTATTTTGTACTGTCCATTACAGGTGCTCCTTTTTTCTCCAAGGCCCACGCTAAAAACTTACATCCAAAGGGGCGCCTTTTTATAATGCGTAATAGTAATGGTGGTGAATGCCCGGCAAATTGCGAACGAAAGGTGAATAAAGAAGGGGAAAGTGACTCGTCCCGTTTCATCGCAACTTGCTGCATTCCTTCGATTAGCACCAACTCCAGCAAGTTCTGATTGGTGGTTCGGCTGTTAACCGAAGGGTTGCTTGTTCGAATCTAGCCCGGAGCCAATTCCCTTGCGGTGCAGCAAATTACGAATATTTAGGCGATATCCCATCCTCACGGCGATAATTGCGAGAGTGCACTTCGTGATTAATCGCGATCAACAGCTATCAATGCAGCTGCGCAAATGTGCGTTTTTCAGGGCCGACGATGTCAAGCCGCCTCGAGCCGCTGGATCTTCTCGCGCCGAGTTCGAAGTTAGGGCCGGCTAGTGGCCCATACGAACAGGCGAACTTCCATATGTCATACAAAGGGCTAGTTGTAGTACAATTTGTGCATGCGCTTCGCAATTCAAGCTAGGCTGGATGACCGATCCCGGAAGAGGCTCGCAGTTCTGGTACGAGAATTGGGCTGGACTCCTTCGCGGGTTGTACGCGAGGGGCTGCGTGTTTTGGAAGCGAGTCATTTGCGGCGCAAGAAGCCAGCCATCATCGGCCTGGGTAAGTTCGAATCCGGTGTGCCGGACCTGGGATCGAACAAAAAACATCTAAGGAATTTAGGACGATGAAGCCGGTCCTCCTTGACACAGGTTTCATCGTTGCGCTCTTGGATCGCAGCGAAAGTTTTCACAAAATGTGCGCTCGGACTGTTCGAGAAGTGGCGGCGCCGCTAGTCACTTGCGAGGCCGTGATTACAGAGAGCTGCTATTTGTTGCGGAACTTGTCGGGCGCGTCGGAAGCGGTGATCGAGAACATCGCCGCCGGGATCTTCCAGGTTCCTTTTCAGCTTTCTCGAGAGACTGCTGGTGTCAAGCAAGTACTTCGAAAATACAACGACCGGGAAATTGATCTTGCGGATGCCTGCTTGATTCGCTTGGCTGACGAGTTTGGGAGCGCAGATATTTTGACGCTGGATCAGGATTTCGCAATCTACCGCTGGGGCAAAAACAAACCATTTCGAATGCTGCCGAGCGCGGACTTACAGAGGCCAAGAAAAAGACCTTAAGCCATCGCGCCGGTAATAATAGCAACGCAATTGGGAATCATCGCCGGTTAATATACGCGATTGTCGTTCCGCAAGTAGATCACGATAGCGGCCTTAGTTCTTGGAGCGTCGGCTACACGGAGTCCCGAAACGTCAGTGCTTTACGCGTTCGATAAAGCACTGACGTTTGGTGCCGCGGCGAACACATCTTCTGTCCGGTTTCGCGGTCAAGAGGAACTTTCCTCTGCCTTGGGAACCCAGCAGATCAATTAAGGGAAGAAAAGGGTTCATCGGGTTTAGTCGCAATTTGCTGATTTCCTTCGATTAGGGACAGCCAACTCCGGCAAGTTCTGATGAAGTTGGTCGTTCGGCTGTTAACAGAGATCTCTAAATCACATAACTCGTTTCTCTGGCGTCAGTTAACAGCTTCCGGACCATCCTGTGGCTGGCGAATTCTTATTTCGCTGAGGGGCCGGATTTGGGTGACCGCCCATGACCTCAGAGTTGTGGTACGCATCTAGCGGTTCTCAAGGTGATGTTGTTACATTGACTCGAAACTTGCCACCGTACCAATTCGCCAGAGACACCCTATGAGATAACCCGGATGTAAGGAAAATACGGAGGTAATTGCGCGGGCAGTTCACGTGGCTGGTAGAGCCGTCGGGTGAAGGGCTTAAGATTGAGACTCCTGCGCTACCCACTTCATCGTCAGTTTCTTGCGCTTTTTCGCGCAGTCGAGAAGAAAAATCGATTAACTTCTGGTAAGGACGTCCTGTCTCATCCGCCATTCCCTTGAAATAGTCCACGACTTCCGAGTTCAAGTTAATTCCCACGGCTTGTTTCTTGCCCGCGTACCGGTTCTTGAGTTCTTTCATCTTGGAAAAATCATATTCCCTCTTCATAAAATCTAACCTCCTTCTTGGTTTCCCTCCTCGCGGAAATGATCCGAATCACTGAATCGGATTCCTTATAGCAGTGAATGACGACCAGAGGCATTGCCGTTGAACTCGCTCCGATGAGGATAAACCGATCCTCTTCCTCTGAGTGTTCTGGATCATGGAAGAGGCGCGCATTCGGATCGCGGAAGGCGCTCTGAGCTTCTTCAGCCCACACTCCATGCTTCGTCCGATTGCCCCTATTTTTCCTCTCGTCCCATTCGAAGCAGATCAACCTTATCTATACGACGGTGGGAATACTTTTGTTCTTGGAAATCCCATAAAGGGTGGCGGTGACCCCCATGCGACGGACCTACCGCGCAATAATGCAAATCCCAGCAGGGCTCTCATCGGAGATCCTCGAAATGATGAGAACACTATTGTTTCTCAACTCCAAGGGCTCTTCCTGCGCTTCCACACTCGTACTCTTGCCGACAATCCCGGTTTGCCGTTTGAGGATATTCAAAAGTTAGTTCGCTTCCACTATCAATACGTGGTCCTCAACGATTTCTTGCCACGGATCATCCATTCGTCTGTCCTTAACGACCTGAAAACTGAGGGACATTACGATCAGAGCAAACTCAAATTCTTTCACTGGAAGAACGAGCCATTTCTGCCGGTGGAGTTCTCGGTTGCTGGGTACCGACTGGGCCACTCTATGATTCGGCCAGACTATCGTCTGAACGATTCTGTTCTTCTGCCCATTTTCCCAGTTGGAGCCCCGCCCGCGCCGGCGCCGGGATTCCCCGAAGGGCTGACCGGGTTCCGCGCGATGAACCCGGCTTGGGGCATCGATTGGGGACGTTTCATCGATATTGATGTGCGTACTTACG
>QIAN01000192.1 GCA_003225005.1 Acidobacteriota bacterium
CACCGCTTTCCGCTCCTACTCAGAAAGCCCGATCCAGAAACGTCAATATCAACCCCGGTTCCAACCCGCCTCTTTCAATCGCGGTTCGGATTATTCACATCCCCGGAATCTCTATTCACATGCCCGGAATCCTTATTCACATCCTCCCGGAATCTTTATTCACATCGCCCCGGAATCGGTATTCACATGCCCCGGAATACGCAGGAGCGTGGTACAAGGACTTTGGTTCATTTAAGCTTTGTGGGAAAGGCAAGTATCCCAAAACGTTCCTCTTGGCAGGCCAGGTGGCTGTCGGACAGAAACCCTAAACCGTCCGATACAACAACCGCTGAGAGTTTTAGGATATAGCTGCGCCGGACCCAGAAACCGTGGCGGGGAGCGCCTATTACCATCTCTCACAATCGCTCGAGCGGCAAAATCTACGGTAAGGACTGCATGCAATGCCAATCGCCAGCTCGCGTTATTCCCACTGGCTCAGAGCACATTGTTAATGTATAAGGTTAAATTACAACAGCATATTTTAAATAATAAATGGATTAGTGGTGGAGGCGACGGGAGTCGAACTAGTCAGGGTGTTGAGAGTGTGCAGGTTATTGATTCCAGGAAGTGCCACAAGGGCCAAAACGGCCCAATTGCCAGATCCGTTGTATGTTTATTGTACGAAATGCTTGCGTTTTAGACTCACGTTCTAGACTCACCTTGACGCCACATAGCGACCCCAGTATCCCACGGGTCCGCTCAGATTCGTCGAGAAAAAAACTCGACCGCGTTTCGCGAATCTAGCGCCGCAAGTCTGGCTTGGGCAGACTTAGAAGACTACGTCTCAGGAGTGGGTCTGGAGGTGGGCTGTTCTTCGAGGATGTCAAGCAGGGCGCTCGCGCAATAGAGTCGGTCACACTTCGCATTGCCTGGATGTCGCGAATTGCCGGATCGAATGGAGATGACGCTTTCCTCCTTCCCAGTTGGTTTATTGAGAACGATCCTCAGTGATCACCCAAAAGCGGCCATGTAAGGTCACCTGAAAACCGGCCATGCAAAGAGCGGTCCAGGACATTGACAGCGGCGGGAGGCAGAGTAGCCTTCCGCGGCATCGAATGTCTTGAACAACGAGAAGAAACAGCAAATATTAGCTCTGGGGCAGCTGGGCTGGTCCCTGCGTCGCATCCAGGAGGCCACTCATGTTCGTCGAGAAACCATCAGCGCCTACCTGAAGGCAGCGGGACTGGGAGTGTGGCCGCCGGGCGGGTGGGGACGGCAAACCGTTTCAAAACCGGCCATTGGGGTGACCACCGACTTTGGCGTGGAGTTGGGCACTCCGCGACCCGAGAACCAGGACCTGGTTCCTGGTGATTCGGCAAAACCGGCCATAGAGGTGACCACCGGCTTTGGCGTGGAGTTGAGAGGCTCAGGATCAGCAAATCCTGGTCGCAATCCATCCGCGAGTGCCTGCAAGCCTTTCCAGGAAGCCATTGAGCTGGGACTGAGCCCAGGCCGCAACGCCATGGCGATCTGGCAGGACCTGGTTTCTGAACACGGTTTTAGCAACAGCTACCAAAGCGTCAAACGCTACATCCACAAGCGGCGGGGCTCTGAGTTGCCGCAAGCCACCGCCGTGATCCTGACCGCACCGGGAGAAGAGGCGCAGGTCGATTACGGCACGGGTCCCATGGTGCGAGATCCGCACAGCGGCAAGTACCGACGCACGCGATTGTTCGTGATGACGCTCGGTTACAGCCGCAAGTCGGTACGCCTACTGGTGTTTCACTCCAGTTCGCGCGTCTGGGCCGAACTTCACGAGAAAGCATTTCGCCGGCTGGGCGGGAGTACACGCATCGTTGTGCTCGACAACTTGCGCGAAGGCGTGCTTGTTCCCGATATTTACGATCCCGCTCTCAATCCTCTTTATCGCGACGTCCTCGCGCACTACGGTGCGGTGGCCATGCCGTGCCGAATCCAGGATCCAGATCGCAAAGGCAAAGTCGAGTCCGGGGTAGGACACGCCCAGAAGACCCCGCTGAAAGGTCTCCGCTTCGAAAGCCTGGAGAAGGCACAAGCCTACCTGGATGGTTGGGAAGCACGCTGGGCGGATACGCGGATCCACGGCACTACGAAACGACAAGTCGCGCTCATGTTCGCAGAAGAGAAACCGGCACTGCGGCCACTGCCGATCGAACCCTTCCGCTACTACCAGTACGGAGACCGCACGGTTCATCTGGACGGCTGTGTGGAAGTCGAGGCCGCCTATTACAGCGCACCCCCGGGCTGGATCGGACGCTGGATCAAAGTGCAGTGGGACGGCTTATTGGTTCGTCTCCTCGATCCCAAAACCGGTCAGTTGCTTCGCGAACACATACGCCAGAAGCGTGGCTGGTACCGCATTAAAGAAGAAGACCACCCGAAACAGAGCCGCTTCGCGTCTCCCAGTTACTATGGCGAGCCGGACGAGCGGGTACTCACATCGGCACACTCTGCAACCTTCTTTATAGCCAGCAAGGAGAACCGGGTGTCCGCCGCATCCTGGGCGTGCTCTCGCTGGCCAAAAAGTTCGGTACCGCCGCGGTCGAGGATGCTTGCGCAGCGGCCCTCGAAATGGGAGTGCACGAATACCGCTTTGTGCGCCGTTATCTGGAACGCGGTCCGCAGTTGAGCCTAAGGCAAGTCGATCCCCTCATTCGCGAGTTAGTCCATTATCGCGATCTCATCAACCATCGAACCAAGGAGCAACCAGAATGAACCTGATCGAGTTAGATCGTGCCCTACGACAGTTACGGCTCGGTGGCATGGCCGCCGTGATCGAGACTCGTCTCCATCAAGCCCAGGCGGAACCGATGACACCCATCGATCTGATCTCCTGCCTGGTCTCCGACGAACTCACTCGTCGCAGCCAGCGATTGCTGCAGCGCCGTCAGAAACAAGCCCAGTTTCGCGACCCACAGAAGTCACTCGATAGCTTCGACTTTACTTTTAACAAGAAGATGAATCGCAGTCTGGTCTTCGATCTGGCTACCGGCGCGTTCATCGCTAAACACGAAGACGCGTTGTTTTTAGGCCCGTCATCTCGCGCAAGCCATCGGACATGCTGCCATCCAGCAAGGCTATCGTGTGTTGTACCGGGAGACTCACACCTTGCTCGATGAACTCGCCGAGACCACGATCGATGGAACTCGTAAAGAGCACATGGACCTACTCGTTTCGGTGCCCTTGCTCATCATCGATGATCTGGGCATGCGCAAGTTGCCGATGACGTCCGCCGAGGACCTACTGGAAATCGTGATGCGACGCTATGAACGTGCCAGCACCCTACTGACCTTCAACCGGCCCGTGGAAGACTGGGGCAAGTTGCTGGGAGACAGTGCTGCCGTCACCGCGATGCTCGACCGCTTGCTTCATCACGGACACGTACTCAAATGCGGTCCGCGAAGCTGGCGCACAAAAACAGAGATGCTTCCTCAAGCACGGGACGGCTTACGTGCATGGCCGGTTTTGCACTGACCACGCATGGCCGCTTTTGAGGTGACCGCTGAGGCGATGGCCCGAGGTGTGGAGCGTCCAAGTGACTGATGCAACCTCTGATCCCGATTCGGCCGACGAACTATAGGCTATCCGGAATCTCTGAGCACATCTCTGACTGGACCCAAGGGCCTGGAAATCTGATAATCTTCCTGCGAAAGGAATACTAGATGCCCGTGAAGGCAATGAAAGCACCCGTGCGAGCAAAGCGCAGCAAGGCTGAAATGCAGCAGGAATTCGCGGAGATCCAAGAGCAGGTGGAATCTGCGCGGGAGGCCGCAGACGCCAAGGCCGAGGGGGCCGCGCGACTGCACGCGGCCGAGGTCCGGCAAGGCGCCGAGGGTATAACGGTCGAGGCCGTAGTGCAGAAGATTTCCGGGCTGGGACTGGAGGTCGGCAAGGCGCTTGCCGATATTTCCGAGCAGCTCACGCAGGAGGTGAAGGTACTGGCTACGCTGCGGGAGGCAGTGGTGCTCGAGCGGAAGGAACTGGAGCAGCTCCATAAGATTGATGTGGCGGCAACGGCGCTCGATCAGATGGTGCAGGATTATGCGCGGGAAAAGCAGCGGGTGGAGGCAGAGATAGGCGCGCAGCGCCAGTCGTGGGAGGAAGAGTCGGCGCGAATGGAGCGTGAGCGCAAGGAGCAGGACGACAATCTTAAGAAGCAGCGTCAGCGCGAGATCGAAGATTATGAGTATAAGAAGGCGCTCGAGCGGAAGAAAGCTCAGGACAAATATGACGAAGAGATGCGCCTCGTGGAGAAGAAGAACCAGGAGCGTCAGGATGCTCTGGAGAAAGGCTGGAGACAGCGCGAGGCGGAACTGAAAGAGCGCGATGACGAACTGACGCATTTACGAAAGGAAGTGGAGGGTTTTCCTGCACGTCTCCAGAATGAGGCGGAGACCGCAGCGTTGCGGGTGCGACGCGAGACGGAAGCCAAGTTCGAGCAGGAGGTGCTCGTTCTGAAGAAGGACGCAGAGACCGAAAAGCGGCTTGCTGAACTGCACGTGAGGACCCTGGAGGAGACTCTGGCCCGCCAGGCTGCTCAGATCGTGACGCTCGAAAAACAACTGGTAGAGGCTAAGCAGCAGGTGCAGGACATCGCCGTAAAAGCGATCGAGGGGGCCTCTGGGTCGAAGGCGTTGTCACATGTAAACCAGATCGCGATGGAGCAAGCAAAGAATCGACCTCAGGGGTAACAGGACGGCCTTATCCCGGATCTGCTCGCAGAGGCGCTGTGAAACCGAAGTTAGAGTGGAGCGTTTGTCTGATTTTCACCGTTCGTACAGAGCGCTGTCCCTGGATCTGTTGCCCAGCTTCGTTCGGTCTGGACCTGGCAAAGACCCGTCCACACACAAACGATTTCCTCTACGGTAATTGTGAAAATACTCCTAACCTCCATTTTGAAGAATAGCCCAGGCGATGATCCCGCTGACAACCAGCGCCTCCTGCTCGACGATGTCAGACGCGGAAGATGTTGGCAAGATAGTCGAGAGGAAAGATGATGGCATGGCCAAGAAGACGAAGAAACCGAATCAGAAGATGCAGGCGTGGATCGAGGCGCGAAAGCGCCACCATTTGTCTCACGCCCAGGTCCACATGGCCCGCGAACTGGGGATGAACCCGGCGAAGTTGGGCAAGATCGATAACCACAAGCAGCAGCCGTGGAAGCTGCCCTTGCCCCAGTTTATCGAAGAGCTCTACTTCAAGCGGTTCGGCAAGACTTCCCCAGAAGCAGTTCTGTCTATCGAGGAGCGATGCCGCCTCGAAGCAGCGAAGAAGGAGGAAAGGCGCACTGCCCGGTTGCGTGCCGTGGACAGCGCGACAACGCGTGAAGCTCCATTACGTTGACGGGAACAAGTCACGTGCAAACCCCATCGGCGCCATTGGGGACGTTGGCCCGCGGCATGCTACATTCCGCGGTTCCCGACCGCGATAGTCTCGGGTGCCTGAAAGGGTACGCGCGTGCCGAGAAGGACCATCGAAAATAGAAGAGTTGGTTATTTTCGTCAGTGAAAACGGGGAATGCGCTGGTTACAGAAACTGTGGGCCCCTACGGTTTGTCATCCGCTATGCGCAGGCCTTAATAGTAGTTCGTTGTTGGTGTGCCAATTTATCCAACATAAACAAAAATGAATTTCTATTCTTCGCAATAGCCACCTTTCCCGGTTCCTGGCATTGGGCTGAAGCAGCTGAAGCATGCGCTTAGTTGACTCGCTCCCATAAATATGGGAGCATGGCTCATGAAGACTACGTTAGAAATTCCCGACGCCATCTTTCGTCGTGCCAAGACGGTGGCGGCCGAGCGCGGGATTCCTTTTCGAGCGCTCGTCTCGGAGGCGCTGTCGGACAAGCTACGCGCCCAAGGCGTTAGAGACAGCAAGCCCTGGATGAAGACGTTCGGCAAACTCCGTCACCTGCACAAGGAAACGGCCAGAATTAATCGGATCATGGAAGAAGAGTTCGACCAGGTCGAGACTGAGGATCAACAGTGATCCTGGACACCAATGGATTGTCAGCCGTCGCAGATGGTGATGCGGCGCTGGAGCCGATCCTTCGCAAAGCAGCGGAGGTCGCCGTTCCGGTAATTGTGTTGGGCGAATACCGATATGGAATTCAGCAATCACGCGACCGGCAGCGCTACGAACAATGGTTAACAGAAACGATTTGCAACTACCGAGTACTCGATGTGGATGAAGAGACGGCCAACTCCTACGCTACTATTCGAACCGAACTCAAGAGAGCCGGAACTCCAATTCCTTCCAACGACGTTTGGATTGCCGCGCTCTGCCGTCAGCATTCTTTCTCCCTCCTAAGCCGAGACCGCCATTTCGATCTTGTTCGCGGAATCGAGCGGATAGATTGGTCACCCTAAGAAACCGAACTAACGCCCTCGTACACCCGGCGGAGCGGCTAGTTGGAGTTTCTATCTCAAACGGTTTGAATGGCTGTCCTCGAAAAGGCTTTGCCTGTTGATAGGCGATAATCAGAACTCCCGACCGGAAAGAATGCTAGACGCCGGACGGTCCTGTCCAGGGACGATGCTTCTGGACGCGGCAGGGACGGTGGGGTTAGCGCGTTGCGCAGCGTATGGAGCTGGTGCCACACTTGGGCTTGCTTGGGTAGGTGCCTTTCGCTGCTCGAACCCTTATGAAGAGCGGTTTCAACGACGGTCCATAACCTCGTTTCCCGTTGCTGGAGACGCTCGAATTTCGACCATCGATGAGCCCCCTCTTCCGGAAAAGGCTGTACGAGCATTGTACGTATAATTTTTTCTCTTGTAAATTATTGATAACAATATAGATAGTGGTGGAGGCCGCGGCGGGAGTCGAACTATCCAGGGTGTTGAGCACACGTAAGTTATTGATTCTAGGAACTGCCACAAGGGCTAAAAAGGCCCCATCCATTGTACGTTTATTGTACGAAAATACTCTCGCTCTGAGTCCGGCAAACCCCACACAGTGCCCACAGTATCCCATAGATTCGCCGCGCTGAATTGGGAAAAAACACTCAGCCCGCAGGCCACCGACCTGCCATTTCCTCGCTACGCCTGCTTGCTCTCTCGTAATTTCCGGTTTGTCATTTTTGGGCCTACGGCCCGCGAAACCTTATGAAAATGACTCGTAGGTAGTATGGCAACAGGTTGGAGCGGCGAGGTCGAACGGGCAATGGATAAGTCGAGGCCGACGGTTTGTCTGATCCGGAGCGTGCGTGATTGAGCGAATAATTGGGCGTCGTTTCTTCCCTTGGGGGAGCGGCGATAGCCCGCGACCCTGGTTGATGTAAGTTGCGGCACGCTTTTCGCTCCCGCCAGGAGGAAGCGTATGGCTTACAGAATAGCGGGAATTGACGTTCACAAAAAGATGTTGGCCGTGGTTGTGGCCGACGTCGAAGCGAGTACCAGTTTGAGAGGCGCCAGTTCGGCACCACCCCTGACCATCTGCGATTACTATCGGAATGGTTCGTCGAGCAGGAGGTCGAGGAAGTAGTGAGTCAACCGCGCAATATTGGAAACCGGTTTGGGGAGCACTGGAACGGTACTGGAAGCCGACCTGCCAGAAGCAGAAAGGTGCTGGCCCGATGTCAGGAGTGCTGCATCTGGCACAGGCGCAATCCAATCGCGGGCCGCAGGGGCGGAAGAAGGATTTCCCCGATGCGGAACGACTGGTGAAACGGTTCGTGGCCCAGGAGCTGACCTTGAGCTTTGTGCCCGATACGGAACAGCGACTGTGGCGCAC
>QIAN01000020.1 GCA_003225005.1 Acidobacteriota bacterium
CCCCTCCTTAGTAGGTATTCGAGCTCTCACACAGTTCAATGGAATTTATGGACGTATTGGAATTCTGAGCAAAATGAGTACCCCTGCTTTTTGGAGTAGGAGCACTCGCTCCAAGAATTCTCAGCGCGAAATCCACTCTTTGTTTTCAGTGATTTATACCTGCTGCGAATCTGCACGGTCGAGCAAATCGAGCGCTATCATGCACGGTAACGGCACGGTCGAAGCCTAAAAACATAAATCGAGGCGAGCAGAAAACCGGAAAGTGCTTTAGAATGAGTATCACTTCCACTGTGGGCGTGTAGCTCAGCTGGGAGAGCACCTGCTTTGCAAGTAAGCAGGTTAAATCATATAAGTGCCGCATCTGGTGTCGCTTACACGGAAACATGCGGTGCAACCATCCTCTCGAATTGGACTGACGTTGGACCGAAACGCTTGCCTTATAGGTCTTTGCAACGCCGTTGTGCGCGCCATGTGACTTCTCATCGTGGGAATGTCCAGGCAGCACTCGAACCTGCGACCCCTTCTGTTAACAGCCAAGCGACGAATTTAGACAAATCATGCGAGAGCTGGCGCTAACCGAAGAGAATCAGCAAATTGCGATGAAACGGGACGAATCACTCTCTCCTTCTTTGTTCACTTTTCGTTCGCATTTTGCGGCCATTCATCGCAATTAGCGTTATGTTTTTTATGAGAGCGGAGGGGATGTTTTTGTGGGTCGCCGCTCGGTTGCGATCGGGTGATCGAACCTCAGTCCCGCATCACCCAGAAGTTTCATCACGAGACCTTCTGGGTTATTATCCCGAGAGGTTTCTGACTCGGGAGAAATCGAGATGGGCCCCAGGTTCCCGGTCGCACTCTGCTTTGCGGCCTTTGTACTTTTCCCCACGCGTGTTGGTGCCGCGCCAGCCCAAGAGTCCCCGGCTAAGTCGGCAGTCCCTACGACCACGTCCGCTAAGGCATCTGAAAACGACAGCAACTCCTCAGAGGCATACGTATTTGACTTAATCCAAACAAGAATTGCTTTTGAAGCCGACGGTAAGGGCTACCGCGACCTTGTCGCACGAGTCAGCATCAAGTCTGAATCGGCGGTGCGCGAATTTGGCCTCCTTACCTATCCCTTTGCTTCGAGCTTCGAGTCGCTTGAGGTCATCTACGCGCGTGTGCGCAAACCAGACGGGAGCATTGTGGAAACTCCCGCCTCGGACATTCAAGAATTGGATTCTGCGGTCAGCCGCGAAGCACCCATGTACACGGACCAGCGGGAGAAGCATATCGCCATTAAATCGTTTTCCGCTGGTGATGTGCTGGAACTTCATATCCGCTGGACCATCCACGAACCGATTGCGCCCGGGCACTTTTGGTTCGATCACAACTTTTTCCGTGAAGGCGTCTGCCTCAAGGAAACCCTGGAAATCGATGTGCCGCGCGATCTTCCGGTCAGACTGCGCAACTCCGACCCGCAGCCTTCCGTCCGGGACGATGGCGCTCGTCGCGTATATACCTTTGAGAAAGTAAATCTCAAAAAGCGAGAAGAATCCAAAACTCCCGCATGGGAGAAAAACTACAGAGGCATCCCGCCTCCGGACGTTCAAGTCTCTTCCTTTTCTTCCTGGAAAGAGGCCGGAGATTGGTTCGACGCTCTGGCAAAGCCAAAGGCCGCGGTAACCGCCGAAATCCGCTCGAAGGCGGAAGAGCTTACTAAGGGCAAGACGACAGACGAGGAGAAGATACGAGCACTTTACGACTTCGTGTCATCACGTTTTCGCTATATCGGGATCGATCTCGGTCTCAGCCGCTACACTCCGCATTCCGCAGCGGAAGTTCTTGTCAATCGATACGGGGATTGCAAGGACAAGCACACCCTCTTCGCCGCGCTGCTGCAAGCCGTCAACGTGGCCGCTTATCCCGTGCTGATCAGCTCGAGCTACCGTATAGATCCCTCATTTCCCTCGCCCAGTCTTTTCGATCACGTCATCACTGCGATTCCTCAAGGCGAATCTTTTGTCTTTCTTGATACCACATCAGAAGTCGCTCCGTTTGGTCTCCTGGTTCGCAATCTGCGCGACCGCCAGGCCCTTACAGTTCTTCCCTCTCAAGGCACTCGGCTGATTGCTACGCCGGCCAATCCGCCGCTTCCGAACTACGAAGTTTTTCACATCGATTCTTCGATCGACACGAAGGGTACGCTCGATGCGAAAATGAAACTCGAGGAACGCGGCGACGGGGAGCTTGCCCTTCGCCTTGTCTACCGTGCCACTCCACAAAACAATTGGCAAGAACTCACTCAGAAAATCGTTGGCGGTATGGGTTTCGGCGGCACGGTCAGTAATGTTTCCGTAGAGCAGCCCGAAGATACGGCCCAACCTTTCTGGATCTCCTTTACCTACCACCGTGTCGATTTACCGGACTGGAAAAACCACCGCATTGTTTTTCCCGCTCCGCCCATTTTCATCCAGGAACTGAACGAGGAACAAAAGCTCTCGAAAGATCCGCTTCCGTTGGGTTCTCCGCAAGAGGTCACGTACGAGTCCACAGTCAAATTCCCAAAAGGGTTCTCCCCGCTGCTCCCGCAGAAAGTGGAACGTAAGTACGACTTCGCGGAGTTTTCCGCGACGTACTCCCTCAAAGAAGACACACTGCATGGCACGCTACATTTCAAGACCATGTTGAACGAAATCCCCGGCACAGATCGTTCGAAATTCAGCAGCCTGGCTAAGGCTATCGAAGATACGGAGCGCAGCTATATATTTCTGAAGGGCGATTTTCTAAGCACAGGTATACTCGGCGGTGTAATACCCCCGGCAATGTTTTTTGGGAACTCCACTGCCGCCATCCCCCAACTCGAACAAGCTCTGGAGGCTGACCCCGACAACGATGCGTTACTCATCCGGTTGAGCAGCCTGTATTGCGAAGACGGGCGCGCTTCGGAGGCCGTCGCTCTTTTGAAAAAGGCCATCGACGCGCACCCGGACGTCCCCGAACACCTCCATGTTGCTTTGGGCAAGGCTTATCTTCGAATCCCCGATGTAGAGAAGGCGATGCCTGAATTCAAGCAGGGCCTTGGGAATGACGACGAGAACAGCGGACTCAACGAAGTTGCGTACGCACTCGCCGAGGCCAAGGTGCACCTGTCCGAAGCGCTGGAGTACTCCAGCCGCGCTGTTAAGGGTCTTTCCGAGAAAACCATGGACATACGTCCAGAGGATGCGGAGCCTTCCGATTTTTCGCTCATGCTGCAACTAGCGGCAAATTGGGACACCCTTGGCTGGATTAAATTCCGCGCCAGCGATTTTCCTGGTGCCGAGAAGTATCTGCAAGCGGCCTGGGAAATTGTACAAGGCGCAGTCATCGGCGAACATCTCGTGGAAACGTACGAAAAGCTTGGCAAGAAAGAAAAAGCTGCGGCCATCTGCAACATGGCCCTTTCTTCTTATCTCCCCGGAGACCCTGCTACTCATGAGAAGCTTTCGGGCGAGATGACTCATCTTCGTCCTTTCTTGACGAACACGTCTGGCCTTTCAGGCGCCTCAAGGTCCGCTCATTCTGTCGACGGCGGGGTCGCACTCAGCGATATGCGCAACTTACAGGTTCCGTTTCGAACTAAGCTCCAAGCTAATTTCGTGACCGGAAATTTTCTGATCTGCGTCAGCAATGGGCTCAAAAGCAACGACGCGGTCTTCCTTTCCGGTGCCGAAGAACTGCGCGGCGCCATCGCCGCTTTGGCCGCTCTCAAGTATCCTCAGTCGTTTCCAGATGACACTCCTGCCCGCGTTATCCGTAAAGCGATCCTGAGCTGCTCCATCTATTCCAAGAACTGTACCCTGGTTCTGATGGTCCCCACAGACGCTGCGGTCCCTGTGCCTCTCCGGGTTCCTGCGCCGACGAATCCGGGCTAAGACATCGCCATTGGGTTGACCGCCATCATGGCTCCTCACCCGCTACTTCCTTTACCTTCTTTCTCTCAGAAAGACGTAAGACAGGTGCATGGGAAACCGAGGTGGAGAAAACGCGCATTTCACGATACCGTCCAAAGCTCACCGTGGATCCAGCTTTTGGCGCTCTGCTCGCGCATGAGGCACCGCTGAGGGCCGGCCCAAACACCGATTTGGCGGATGTGCAGAAAATCCCGGCTGAACAAACCTAAAAACCCAATCACTGACGCGCTTCTAGGAAACGCGCTTGCAGCCTGGCAAGATGCAAGACTGCAACGTGTAATTGCTTGAAAAGGGGCGCTCCTGGACCGAATGGACCGAGAACGAAGTCAAAGCTGTTCGGAGAATAGCTATAAATATCTGACAGGATGAAGGTTGGACCTGATGGGCAGGCAGCTCAATTTGTAAGAGCATCTGCTTCGACGGTAGGCAGTCAATAGTAGTCATCCTAAAAAAAATCTATTAGAATCATATGGTTATCGTGGGCGTGTAGCTCAGCTGGGAGAGCACCTGCTTTGCAAGCACAGGAATTCATTCTAACCATTCCATTTCCTCCTTCCGTTTCTATTGTTTCCAACAAACTGGGGAACCTGCTTCTCGTTCAAAGCTAACTCCAAGGGCCTCAATTTGATTCATAAATGCACGGTTCGTGCACGGTATCGCACCTGCTTCCTGATTTAGCCATGGACAGGAGTTGACCAGCGGACCACGGTTTCCGGCGTGACCAGGATGAGGGACTGCTTCCATATCGAAGAGGCCGAGACTAGGGCGAGGATGTCGACGCTTCAGCGCAACGAGTTGTTGACGCAAAGCGAGATTCTCGGAGACTCTGCCGCCCGCGAAAGAGGCGCACCAGCATTCCAGCAGAGCCTTACGAAGCGGGGGGGCTTACATTCAGCTCCCACAAGAATTTTTGCAACCGCGAATACCCCACCATTCACGGCGAACAACAAACTGTACCGCCGTACCGCCGGGACGAAAGATGGGGCGGCGGGCATGGGCGTGTTCACGTATTTCCTCCTGAAGGGCTTGCAGGGAGAAGCCGACTCCAATCACGACGGAACCCAGTTAGCGAGAGTGCGGTCTAGGAGAAGCAAGAAGAATATCTAAAGCGTGGACTACCTTCCTACGTTGGCCGGGAGTGAGTCCCACGTTGCCGGACTCAAACGCAAGAAAGCTAATTACCCGACAAACGTGACCCACAATTGCGGGGAAACCCGAGACCTCTATTGACCACAGCTTGGGCATAAAGTGTTCGAAATTGTTGCGAAATTCCGCAGACAACTTCTTAATGGCCAAGTTTTCATCATGTGAGACATCGACGCGCCGACTACCAGAGTATTGAAGCATGTATGCGTCGTCCTGGCATCTCTTTAAGACTTCCCACAAGCCAATCAACTTCTTGTTCTTACCCTTGCTCACTCGGTCAGGGTCCGTCCCCCTAATCGCAAGCACAGCGAAACCATAAAGAGCACCGTGCAAAGAAATCGTGAGCCATTTCCACTTGTGTGGATGGTTTCCGGCGTAGAAGGTTGCTGCGACCTCTAGGAAATCAACCGCGTTCTCCTTTTCATCGGTTCGATAGTATTTTTCCGTCATAAGCACGAAGGAACTCCGATTTTCGATGCATTCCAACTGAGGAGATAAAATGCCTTGCGGTCCCGCTCGCAGTGTTCCGCAAGCTACGATGCAGCACAGTCGATAGTGGTCCGTCGCGTCGCTCGCAGCGGACACAGAAGGAAGACTATTTCAATCTACCTGGCTCCAAAGTCTCTTCCAGAGTGGCAAAGTCTCTCTTATTCGTGTCTGCCATTTGTCGAGCGTGCCTATGTGAAGTTCGATTCCAGGACCGTTATAGTAATATGCTTTCAAGCCGTTTGTCCGTCCCCAATTCGCTAGCCATCCCTATCGCCGCCCTTCCTACGCTCTCTCTCGGGTGATGCTGGGCAGATTGCCCTCATCGCAGTATCGTCCGAAGAACTAGATAGATGAGCGCAATCATGCCGAGGAGCTGCAGCGCGAATCTCTGCACAGCTTCCAGTATGCTGCCCCAATCATTGACCTGTTTGATTAGTTGTCGGGCTCGGGCGGGTTTCAACGCGCTCCTCCATTAACAACTGAAAGAGCACTTCCAAAACTGTACCAGTTGTTTGATCAAGTATAAAGGGCGCCGACTCAGAAAATGGTGAAAATCCGGTTGCACTGCGGACGCTACGGGCAGTACGAAGAGACAAAGACCTGCAGCTTCTCGGATTCAACTTCGCGGCTGTCTCAAAAGGCGGGGCAGGTCAGCGCTGCGAGTGTGGCCACCAAAAAGGGTCTCGAAATAGGGATTGACTCCATTGAGGGGGCAGCGCCCTGCTTGCAAAGGCATGGGAGTCCTTTCTAATAGCT
>QIAN01000195.1 GCA_003225005.1 Acidobacteriota bacterium
GTACTCACCGGAACTGAATCCGACCGAGCGATTGTGGAGATATACGCGCCAAACAGGGACTCATAATCGATATTTTCCGGATGAGAAGGAATTGACCGGCACGCTGAGTCGGGTGTTCGGTGAGATACAAACCTATCCGGAACTCATTCGACCCTATTTGCATTCTTTTTTGTAATCATCATGTCTCTTTATTTATGCGCGTCTGTATAGTGAGTGGAGTTCTTGCTCCACGCATATTTGGGCGTGATTGCCACGGGGAGTGTGTTCATCGGAACGCCCGCGCCGGTGCCGATCAGGAGATAGGTATCGACATGCGATCCTCCGAAGGTGACTGTGAACGATGGACCATTCGAGGCGACTTCCACCACGATATTTCCTCCGACCACGTCGATCCCCGCCTCGGGTTCGCCGCCGTTGCCGGTTTCGGTCCAATACGCCTTCACGTTGTGCTTGTGCAGGCGTTCCAAGCAGTCGGCGGTGGGATGCCCGTAGTCGTTGCCGTCTCCCGTGGAGATGATTCCCACCGCGGGTCGCGTAGCAGTCATCCACGCGTCGTTCGTGCTATGCGAATTGCAATGATGGTGAACCTTATACACATCGATTTTGCCCACATCAGGAGCAACCGGCGTTTCCACATCTTGATACATTTGCGTGTTGTCCCCGCTCAGGTCTCCGCCGATCTCTTCCTTGAACGACCCGAAGGAAACCACCACCGCCAGGCTGAGGTCGTTCTCGTTCGAGGTCTGCACCGCTCCGTGCTGTGATTTCCCGTCCACCGCGACGACCGTGATCACCACCGGGTTCTGCGAGTTCTTGTCCAAAGTAATCGAGTCCCCGATCGAAGCAGTCTTGCGATGGGTCCCCACGGCCTTCACGTAGTTGCCGTACGTCGTCCCGGCGTAGTTCTCGCCGCGATCGTAGGCGTCCCCTTGAAGATGAAACTGTTCGAGCACCGCCGGAATGCATCCGATATGATCGAAATGGTAGTGGCTGACGAACAGAAAGTCGATGTGGTCGATGCCAAGTTGGTCGAGATACGAGACCGGTTTGGAACAATCGCGTTTTTTCATGTCCTCGCCGGCATCGAAAAGGACGACTTGTCCTTTTGGCGAGATCAGTACCGCGCCGTCTCCCTGACCCACGTCCATGTGGTGAATCTGGAGTTTTCCATTGGCCAGGCCGTAAGCCACCCCAACCCAAGCCACTATGCAAACAAAAAGAGAAACCGCTCGTTTCAGCATAGCGCGTCCTCAGCGGCCATCAGGTCCTTGGTCGCTACACCTGCCGCATCGAATCGACACCTCATCCGTAATCACGCAAACACGGAGACACCGTTTCGCTCTCCCATCGCCCCTGTCCTCCTGACGCACGGAGACGATCTGGAATCGAGACGGAATTTCGCGAGAAACCACGACTGGTATATCGTGAGAGCTACTTGCAAATCGTTTCAGAAGGGTCCCGATTATATTCCTTGGTTTATGCGGAGCGAAGGCGTACGCTACGCCATCTCCCGATTGACTCCCCTCGTCCAGAACGAGTCAAAGTGCTCAAGGAGTCGCCCATTATCCTGCTCGCTCAGCTGGAATCGCTTTCGAAGAGCATTCCTGAAATCATCAAGCAGGCTTCTCAGAGTCAACTCGGCATCCTGGCATTGTTGATCATCGTGCTCTTCGGCCTCGCTTTCTATTTCTTCCGCGGCGCAGCGGTGGGATGGCGTGTTCTCATTTTTCTTATTTTCTTTTGCGGCGTCGGCGTGTACGCCTGGGAAATCAATCGGGTCGCCGGTCGGCCGGTCTCAGTGCATTACATCGGGCGAGTACTCGATAAGCTCACCAGCGCTCCGCTTCCGGAATCCAAGGTCACCGTGACGCTCCGCAACAATCCCGAACCGCCTCGGCAGACCGACTCTGACGGACAGTTTTCATTCTGGATTTCGCGTAGCGACCCCACCCAGGATGCGACGGTGCGCATCGATCACGAAAAATATGAACCATACCGACGGATCGTGCCTTCCGATACCAGCACCCAGTTGGGTGACATTCCTCTGACGCTCATTGCACAGAACGTGCCAGTCGTCCAGCCAGGAGAAGTGGTGGCGTCATCGGGACAATTGCCAGCCGTGCCTCCGCAAGCAAGTGCTGCGGCGAAGGTTGCAGTGCAACTGAAGCGCCCACCACTCGGTGTTATCGAAAAGGTGCAACGCCCGATAAAGGTCGCACGTTCCCCTGCCTCCATGACGGCGAGCACTGCTGAACCGCCCACTAAAATCGTAGAAGCGTCCTCGGGTCCGAAACTGAGCGGCAGCGGAAAGGACTGGAGCGACTGGTATCAAGTAAGAATTGGCGCATCTGCCGCCGGTTACTCGGTCGAGGAAACAGAGTTCTGGCTGAGCGGAGACCGCACGTGCGGGGCGTGGGCTGAATGCAAGGAACTCACGAAAGACGAGACTCAGGTAGTATGGCAATTTCGGCTTCAGGGGCATGATGAATGGGGCGCACCCCGTCAGGCAAACTCGGAAGGACACTTGCGCGTGCTCTATAAGCTCAAGTAAATACACCGTCGGAAAATCACGGAATTATTGGGGATTGTTCGGGGCACTAAGGGGGCACTAAGGATTCCCTCGTTTCTTTTCAGTTCCTTAGAAGGCCAGGCTGCACCGCACAACTCCTTTATTTCCATACAGCTGGCGGATTCGAATCCCATCGGCTCCACCGAACGAATAGGGTGCCTTGTATCGCCTGCCAGTTTCCTTTGTTGGCAGCGGGATACTATCAACTCATTTTGTCACGTCCGCCTTGCCGCCTTTCTGCGCGGCGATCCATGCGGCGACCCGGGCTTCCAGCGCGTCGAGGGGAAGCGCGCCCCCGTTCAGAATCTCATCATGGAACGTCCGGATATCATACTTATCCCCGAGCTCCGTCTGCGCGCGCTGGCGCAGCTTGAGGATTTCCAATTGCCCTAGTTTGTAAGCCAGAGCCTGCGCGGGAATCGCGATGTAGCGGTCGGTTTCCGACTGCACGTCCGGTTCATCTTCCGTGGAGTGCTCGTGGAAAAAGTCCACCATCTGTTGGCGCGTCCAATGCTTATAATGCACGCCTGTATCCGTGACGAGTCGTACCGCGCGCAGCATCTCGTCTGAAAGCCGCCCAAAATCTGAATAGGGATCCTGATAAAACCCAATGTCTTTTCCCAGCCGTTCCGAATACAGTGCCCATCCCTCTTCATACGCTACATATCCTCCCTGTTGCCGGAACCTCGGCAGCTCCTGCAACGTCTGCGCGATTGAGATTTGCATGTGATGCCCGGGCACACCTTCGTGGTAGGCCGTCGATTCCACGCTGAGCAGCGAGCGGTTTTGATAGTCGCCGGTGTTTACATAGATGATTCCCGGCCGCGATCCATCCGGCGTGCCTTGGTTGTACTCGGCGGAAGACGCCTCCTTCTCCCGGAATTCCTGCGTCGGGCGCACTTCCACGGCGGTCTTTGGCAACAATCCGAATAGCTTGGGGAGTTGGACCTGCATTTGATCGATATAGCGGCGGTAGGTGTCTATTATCTGCTGCCGCGACACCGGAATCAGTTTGGGATTCGTCTTCAGCGACGCCCGAATTTTTTTCAAATCATCAAAGCCAAGCTTTTTTGCGATGACCAGTTCATCGGCTTCGATCCGCGCCACCTCTGACAATCCCAGCTGATGGATCGCTTCCGGATCCATATTGGTGGTCGTCTGCTGACGGATTCGAAAGCGGTAGAGCGCCTCTCCGTTTGGAAGCGCCCACATTCCGGGGTCGGTTCGGCCTTTCGGCGCGTACTCCGCCGCGATGAAGCTCGCCAGCCTGGTGTAGGCGGGTCGCACTTCCATATCCACCGCGGCCACGATCGCGTCATGCAGCCGCTTGCGGTCTGTCTCGGGTACTCCGTCCGGAAAATGAATTACCGGTTGCCCGAACGCGCTCGACTCTCCGGCAGGCCCCGCGATCGACTCGCACTGCTCCACCGTTTTCTCCAGCAAGAACTTTGGTGGCAGCAACTTGTCTTTTGTGCCCTGCTTCAGAATTTCGACGAGCTCCGTCATCAATCTAGGAATCTGGTGGAGACGCGTCAGGTAATCCTCGTATTGCCTGGTGGTGTGGAAGGGGATACTCGCCACAAACTGCGCCAATTGCAGATGTGCGCCGTAGAACTGGTCGACGGGCATCTCATAGAGCTTCAGTTCGATGCTTTCGATCTGCGCTTTCAGATTTCGGACCATCAGCTGCCGGTCGAGTTTTTCCTGCTCCGGAAAACCCGTTGTGTCGATCGCCTCGAATCGGGCCAGCCACTCTTGTTCGTCCTTCTTCGTCTGTTCTACATGCGCGAGGGAACCATCACTCCAGCGGTCGTTATACCGGTAGTCGCCCACGATAGTGGCGAACTCCGGGTATTCACGCATTACGTATTCCCATTCTTCGGCAACGAGTTTCCTCAATTCCTGCCGGCGGGCGTCCAGACTCTTTGTATCTTCGCTTCTCAATGTCCCGGCCATCCACAGAAACATTAATCCCACCACGATTCCCATGCTGCGGCGAATTGCGTTCACCCATCCCCCTCGAGGAGCGGCGCTCCTATCGGACTCCCGCCGCTCGGCGATCTTGTCATACAACGCCAGCAGCATTGTATCCCACGCCTGCTCTTATCAGACTCGCAAGCGCTCGCGGCATCGCCGTATTGACCCGTCTGCGTTACAGTGGACAGCATCACACATGACTTCCTTTCGAGTCATTTTCAAGCGTCTTATTCTGTGCGCCGCCGGTTGCCTGGCAATTGTGTACGTCTCCGACTATCTTTACTTTCGTTTCCGCACGTTCCACCCAAAGCCAACCGATCCAGTCGAATCCCTTACCGCCCTGCGAGTGCTCGCCATCCCCGAAAAGAATGGCAAGACGGAATATGAAGTGGACGCCCAGAATCCCGAGCAAACCATTACCTGCGTTCACTCGCTCTTCCCGCACAGCGGTTATTCGCCCTGCTGGTACGTCAAGCCGAGGATCAACCAGCCGATCCCCATGTGATCGGCCTAGCGTCAATCATTCCCATTCAGTGAGCGTAAGGTTGGGAAGTATTCACTTTTTTTCGGGAAGCTTTGGAGGAATTTCCGCATACCCAGCGCAGCCTGCTTCAAATTCACATCCACCTGAGCGCTGGCATCTCTGATACTCCAACCAATGAGCGAGACAACAAGAAAAATCCACGAGGGGACACTAGCGGGACGTGTCGCGGTTCACTCGTATCGCAAGGCCACCATCGGATCGACTCGCGACGCCCGTCGCGCAGGAAGGACACTCGCCAAAAGGGAGATGAAGCCCAACCCGGTCATGGCAGCGACGAGAACTCCGGGGTCGCTTGGTTTCAAGCCAAATAGCATTGCTCTGGCCGCCTGGGCCGCGGCCACACTCAGAAACGCACCGAGGACTAACCCCGGGGCCAGGAGCAAAGCGGCGTTGCGAAGCACCAGAGAGAGGACGTCTCCCCTTTGTGCCCCGAGCGCCACCCGGATGCCGATTTCATTCGTACGCTGCGCGACCAGGTAAGACAGCACACCATAAAGACCGACAGCGGCGATTAGCGCAGCAAGCAGCCCGAAAAAGCCGGAGACTTTGGCCATCAGGCGCTCGCGCGTCAGGCCCTCAAGGATCGTGGTCTCAAAGGGCTGAAAACCAAGAGTGATCAGCGGGCTGGCCTGAGCGACAAGGGTTCTGACATTGGAAACGGTTTCCGCCATGGGCGCTCCCGAACGGATCACGAGTTGAGCAAAGGGGCCCGGCCGAGGGTCTTGGAACGTGGTGAGAAACACGATCGGGCGAAATTCTTCCCGCAAGCTGGAATACTTTGTGTCCGCAACAAGGCCTACAATCTCAAAGGATTGTTCCGGTTCGGACGGAGTAGCCTGCCGCCGAAATGTCCTTCCGATGGGATTCATCCCTAGCCCAAGTTTGCGAGCGAAGGATTGGTTCACAATCGCGACTTTGGGAGAGGAGACCGTGTCCTGTGGACTGAAATCCCGGCCCGCAAGCAGCGCAATGCCCGTCGCCTTGAAGTAACCATCGCTCGTCCAATTGAACAGGGAATCCAATCCGCTGGCTGGGTTGGTTCCTTCGATCCAGACCACATTTTCTGTGCTGCCGCCGCTAAGGGGAAGGATGTCTACCTCCGCAGCCGAGACGACGCCGGGAAGCGCGCGAATCTTTTGCAGCAAATCTTGCTTGAATGTGACGCGTGCCGCGTACGGAACGCTCACGCGGCGAAAGAGATCCAGATCGGCGATGACGACTCCCTTTTGCGAGAAACCGGCGTCTACGGCGAGAAGATTGCTCAGGCTGCCGGAAAAGAGTAGCGCGCCGAAGACGAGC
>QIAN01000196.1 GCA_003225005.1 Acidobacteriota bacterium
TCGGTTCCTTCCTTTGACTCTTGCGTCGAGAACAAGATCATCGGACAAAGAACCGATGGAGATCAAAATTTCAAATATGTTTGGGTAGTTTTAGACCAAGAATTCTTTTCCTACCCCCACCACCTCACGGACTCGCTGTTCGCTTGTATCCGAGCATCCGCGGGAGTTTGGACCATTACCTAAGCCGGAGGATGCGTAGCCATACGACTTCAGCCAACGCCGACCGCGGCGGCAGGAAGTCGCGCATGGCCTTCCCGTTGTTCGTTCAGTCACAGCACTCCCCTCATCCGTGCACCCGAACTAGGTCATAGTATCGGGGCATGTGCTCTCTGACGGCGACAAGCCGTCTGTTGTTATTGAATCGAGAACTCGACCAAGGGACAACTTTCGCTCCCTCATGCCCTCGCATCCGTTGCCCGCTCTGCGCTTGGAGTCCGCGCAAGCACGACCATCGGTTTTGTGACTGCGGGCATTTCTGGAACACCTTCGAAACCGGGGGAGTCTGCCCATCCTGCCTCCGTCATTGGACTTCGACCCCAGTGCTCTCGTGCAAGCAGTGGTCGCCACACTCTGCTTGGTACGGGCACTCATGACAATTAAAGTGGGGGCCCTCTAAGCTGTCTGCCGTTTTGGCGCGACCGGCAATCCAGCGTTCTGCCATGCTCGGAATCCGCCCGGAAGCGCCCACACATTTTCGTACCCCGCGTTGCTGAAGTTTCCGCGCCAAACTGGCCCTAGAGCCTTCGTCTGGTCAGGTGCAGTACGCCACTACAGGTCTGTTCTTGGGGATTCTGGGAAGGTTTTCTTCGAGCTTATCCGGCGGTACTCGGATCGCTTCTGGTAGCATGGTGTCCGATTCCGCCCAAGCCTGAATTACGCACGTCGATCAGCGTGAAGTCTTCTCCGGCTTCCATTCGCCTCTTCAGTTCGTCAACGGTGATTCGCAGGGCGTCAGCCATAGAGAACCTCCTTAGTGGACTCGGATAAGTAGATGCCATGTGGCCGATTTAGGCTGTCGAAAGAAGAAAGCCGCGTAGTTCAACGATCCTAAACCGACCGCTTACTTCTGGGAAATGCCCCGGCGTGTGACGAGATAAACTGCAAAGCTCCCCAGCCAATGACCGCCCTCATAATGCTTGCCAGTCACCGCAGCCAATCCCGCATTCTTGTGCTCCTCAGCAGCCGCCCCAATCATCGGCAGGCGTTTGTCGCCTTTGGGCAAGCCCGCAGCGATGCCCTCCAGCATCCATGCGCGACTCAGGTTGAGTCCATCCAAATGCGCCAACTTCGGGTCACTGGGATCAGGGGATACCACTGGCTGCAACCCCGAGCCTTTTCTCGTTGCGGAAATCTGAGGCAGAAAAGTGCGGAGCCAATGAGCAAACTCAGGACTTGACAGCACACGCCGCATCAGGTCGGCTTCGCCGAGACACGGGGAAAGGAAATCTTCACCCGAAGGCTCGTATGCCAGCGGACAATCCCGGTCCCCGAGGTAAAACTGCCGGGCTTTCGATGTCAAGAGGACGGTAAACTTCGTATCCCGCGTGGCGTGTGCATAGTCAAGCATTAAGCCGAGAGCGAAGGCGGTTTGAGAGTGCTCTCCGATTCGCACAGGATGCGAAAGCTTGGGCAGCCAGTCGTTCATGCGCTCCAGTGCAGCCTGTTCCAGAGGACGCAGATTGGCAGCCATCTCGCGGGCTCGAGGATCGTCCCATTCCCGTAGTTCCGCTACGAGCTGCAGCAGCCATGCCAGCCCGTAGGGACGTTCGAAGCTGGCGCGTCCCTCAGCCCGCAGGTACACGCCTTCTTGTACGATGTTTTCGACACTGAGGCTTTGTCGCAGGGCTTCGCGTGCAGGCAGCGCGAAGGAGGCGTCGGGAAAAGTCCTGACCAACCGTGCGAGCAGCCAATGCCCGTGCACCGAGGAATGCCAGTCGTAGCAGCCGTAGAAGGCGGGGGTCAGTTTTCTTGGTGGTGCCACATCCGCATCGCTGTTCAGGGTGTGACTGAGCTTGTTCGGATATTCCTTATGAACGCAGGCGAGTGCGAGATTGGCGAACCGCTCAGCCGCGTTGATGTCAAAAGTGGCAGCGGTTGTAGTCTCCTGTGCACCCATTTCGCTCACGGTGACAAGCAGAAAAACGATACAGACAAGGTATTTCATTCACGGATACTTTAGACGATTATGGCCCGCGACGACGCTAGAAAGGTCATCGGGCCACTCACCTCAGGCAACTTTCACCGATCATGCATAATGGCTTTTCGCAGGGATCACTGGAGCAAAGACTCAAGTACTGCCGTTTTGCAGCCCGGGAGGATGTGACCTCTTTGCAGAGACCGCTCAAACAATCGTTTGCGATTCGGAGAGCTACCGTTGCGGATTGCGCTGCGATCCTTGAATGTCTTCTGACAGCTTTCGCTCCCTATCGCGAGAGCTACACTCCTGAGGCGTTCTCGGATACCGTCTTGACCCCGGAAACTTTTCGCCATCGCCTATCAGATATGTCGGTCGTTGTGGCGACCAGCACTGCCGGAGAAGTCGTTGGCACCGTCGCTTACAAGGTTCTGAAGAGCGGCGAAGGACACCTTCGAGGTATGGCGGTCAACCCCGAATGACACGGATCGGGCTTGAGCACTTCTCTCCTTAAAACAGCCGAAGACGAACTCAGCAAGGCGGGATGTAAGACAATCACTGTCGACACAACCGACCCGCTGAATAGGGCAATTCGTTTTTACGAAAAAAATGGATTCCGACCTACCGGGAAAATCGGATGGTTTTTTGGGATGCCGCTCATTGAATTCCGCAAGCCCATCGGCAGTTAAGCGGAGGCGATTCCGATCCTCTCTAAAACGCAGCTATGCGCTCCCAACCACGGGGATAGGCGGTCACGAGACCGAGATCATCGACCATGATCTCAGCCGAGAACCCGGTATTCGCTTTCGTAGCGATGAATATTTTCCGCTGTGCGTGCGCGCGTTGGGAAAGGGGTTGAAGTTCAAGCTCAGGGAATTTAATCCAAGCGGTGGTGACCGACTCGCTCTTGCCGATACCGAGGTCAAGTCGCCTGATGGGAGAGTGTCGGTTGCAGGCGTTACCGAGAGATCAACGTCGAGGCAGCCGCGCACTTCGCCTACCTCCTGCCCCGTGCCTTTCAGGCAGCCAGCCTTCGGCTGTGTGCCAGAGAGCACAATAGTCCGTGCCTTTCATCGGGAGATTTTTCCAAGCAACCACGCGCTTTAGATCATCTGCCGTACGGATATAAAGTTCAGAAAACGACTGACCATCGAGTACACCATGCAAGCCATTTCGATTCCCAGACGGTAATTACTAAGCACCACACTTTTCTCCTGCCCGAGGTTTGATCGATGGAAAACCTTCGAAGGCCCGCAGGTAACGCTCGGCCGAACGGCGAAGGGCCTCTTTTGCGTTCCCTTGAACTACAAAGTTGGGCCACGCCCCATACAATTCGGTAAACGAAAACGGCTTAAGCATTGAAACGATCCTCCGCACACTGGCTGCGTCGAGGGGGATGAAGTTGGGATAGCTGTACATGAAACTGACGTACTGCCTGTCAGGACAGACTTGTGGTTGGTCTCCGGTGAACAACGCTCCTTGCCCCTTTTCGGCCTCAGCCGAATGCAAGACTTGGAAGCCGGGGAAATGACCCCCCACACGGATCAGCGTCAGGCCATGCTCCAGAGGGTAGGTGTCTCCTTGCCAGAATGTAATGCTGGCATCCGGACGCTGCACCCATTCCCGATCATCTTCGTGTAGGTAAATGGGGACGCCACCGAACGCCCGACTCCACTCGATCATGGAAGTGTAGTAGTGAGGATGGGAAATTGCTATGGCGTAAATTCCGCCCAGCGCCTCGATCAGCGCAACCGTGTCAGAATCGATCAGACTCACGCAATCCCACAGAATATTTCCGGGTTTCGTTCGTACAAGCAGCGCCCGTTGGCCAATTCCAAAGGCGGGTACGGTCGAGATGCCCCAAATCCCATCCCCTTCCTGAAACAACGTATTGCGATGCGTCCGCCGCAATTGCTCCAGTGTGATCCACTGCTGACCTTGTAAACCGACGAATTGCCGCTCGTCCTCGCAGATGGGACAGTGAGGAGGTGCGTGGTCAGCGGGAGGAAATTGAGTTCCACAGGTTACACACAAATGGGTCATGATGCTCTCTGACAGCTACGCCGGGAACGGTCCCGTTGAAACGTTTGCTGTTTTAGGCACAAACGGTTCGAACAACGATGGGAAACGATGATTCAGGTGCAAGTCCTCACTCTCTTGCTCCAGCAGCCCGCGTGAATCACTCGCCGTCTTCAGCGCGTACCGCAGGTATGACAGCCGCATGAGCCCGAGGGCATGCTTGAGATCATCCTCGCTCCGAACGCGGAAAGTGATCCAACCTGAATTGGGAACCCAATGGTGCTCGTCAGTCCGACCTTGGTCCAACAGTGCATCGGGGATTGAGCGGGAAAGGGGTATGTCAACGACCGCGCCAGTGTGCATGCGCCCCACTTCCGCGTTTCCGAAGCGGAATTTCCGACCTCCAAAACGATGCGGATGAATCGATACGTGCGGCCACGCAGAGATTTCGTCTTCGAGGTTCTTCAGACAGTCCATCATCCCTCACTCCATTGATCACTTTTTCGATGCGTGAAAACGACCGCTCGATTCAGAGACCTCGCTCGGCTTCCCTTCCAAGCTAAAATGAGGTTCGATTATCTCGTGAGGTGACTCATTATGCAGCGGGCATTCGGACTAGATATTCCGCAAACACTGGACGACGTTTGTGATCCCACACGATTGGCTTTGGTCGTGTACGACATGCAAGTCGGAATCGTGACCCAGATCGAGAATGGTCAACACATCACGGATAAAGTCGTTCAGGTTCTCGCAGCGGCTCGCAAAGCGGGGATTCGGGTCTTCTTCACGCGCCATATGTCACTACCGAAGGAACTGATGGGAGTGTCGCAATTCCGCATGGCGATGGCTTGGCAACGGGTGAAATCGCCAAACGAGGTCAAGCCTTGGTTCTTGCGGGACGCGCCAGGATTCCACCTGATTCCGGAGATGAATCCGCTGCCGAGCGAAGCCATCTTCGACAAGATCACCATGTCAGCGTTCGAAGGCACGCCACTGGACATGGCGTTGCGCGATTGCGGCATCGATGCCTTTGCCATCGTCGGCATCGCGATGGAAATCGGCATTGAGCCTACGGTGCGGCAGGGCGCTGATCTCGGTTACACCCCTGTGGTGGTCAAAGACGCCTGTGGTTTCGGTCATGGCGATGCGGCCGACCGCTCAATTGCCAGCCTCGAATTCGCGGGCGATGCTTTGCTTACGAACGCGGACACATTCTGTGCTCTGCTTGGGCGTACACATTCGTCTCAAGCGCGAACACCCACCCTTCCGTGACTCTCTTCTGGGCTATGAGGTTTGGCCCTTCGAACGGGTGCACGTGACCTGCAGTTGAAGTGCCGACAATATTTCCGTTCTGTTCGTTTGGAATTCGGAAGAATTGGTGAGACTATTGAACCAGAGAACAGCAGGAGCCGCGGCATGAAATACCGGATTGGAATGTGGGCGAGTGCGGGCTTTCTCGTAGCCGGCTGCTGGGCACTTTATGCCTTCGCAACCACACCTCCAGCAATGACCTCTGCCGACCCGATTTTGACTCTCGTGGAGTTTACTTGCCCAGTTGTATTTGCTAGTCTTCATTTCCATTTTAGCGTTTCTTTGTATTGGTCTCTTCTGGCGAATGCTTCTACCTATGTGTTGATCGGTCTGATCGGGGAAACCATGCGCCCAAGCCTGAATCAGGCAAAATAGTTCAAAACAGCCCCTATCCGTTACGTTCCAGCGATTCACGTTCAGGCCCCCTATCAGAATTGTCTTGCAGGATTTAAGTAGATTTTCGTGGGCAGGCCCATCACCAACGCTAAGCACTTGCGGAAGGTAAAAAGAGATGAGGGAGATTTTGGTTTAGTCAGCCACCAGAGACAGAAGACTCCATCCAGTATGCTATGCAAGTCGCTGTTGGCACAGTCTTCATTAGCTTGGGAACAATGCTTTTTCGCGGTAGGCGCGTTCTTCGCTCATGCTGGCGTGATCTTCTACCTGCGGAGAATAAGGAAGAGAGTCTTCCGTTCCGGCCATAACTCACGGCGAGAGCATCGTCCATGATCCTCGGATTAGTCTTCGCACCGGTTGTCGCGGCTTTCCAGCAGGGCGGTTCCGCTGCGCCGCAGGCCGCTATGCAACAGCGTGCTCACGACGAGTACGAACAACACAAGCAAGCCGCTATTCGCATCAACGAATTAGCCGGGCGAATTCACGCGGAATCCGGCGCCAGCTCCTTCGTGTCTGCAATCGCAGGTCTCTTCGTGAAAGAACTGCCTCCGGCTTGGGCCAACAGCAGCATCCGTCTGCGAGTTGCTCATGCTGAATACGAGGCGGTTGGCAACCCGGCGAAACTGATCCCCGAGCAGCGCATTGTCGATGTCTGGAACCAATACGTGAAAGAGATCGGAGCACCTGACGAAGCGACTGTCTCTGTCGCCGAAATTACAACATGCGCGATGGGTCGTATACCGTTGCACAGTTGATGTGGGCACGCGGACAGCAAACGATCTGGACGATGCCAAACGTGTACGCGCTCGGGCCTGATGGCAAGGTCGCTGACGGTTGCCGAGCCCTTGAAGCCCTGCGTGTGATCCATGACCTTGGTGGCTTATTCCAGAACCTACGCGGAGCGCGTGACCGCCTCCAAAGGGGGATTGTGCCGTCCGAGGAGCACCAAGAAGCGCTAGGGGAGCCAAACCCGCAGGCACACGACGCATTCCGGCTTGAAGCGCAGAAAGATACCAATCCGGTGCGCCCCGCTGAACGGCGTTATTTGCAGGGGCACGGGCGAGAGGCATACGCCCAGTTGCTTGCACGCTTGTTTGAAGAACTGTTCCCAACCGAGTGAGAACACCTCCGCTCTAATACGATGTGGTAATCTTTAGGCTCTTCAACAGGAGGTCTGCCATGAAACACGAAAACGAACTCGCCAACCAATCCTCCTTTCACGCGCAGCAGTGAACGCCGCAAGGGATATCCCTCAGAAATCGAGCGCGGTCATAAGATCGTCCATGGAGAGAAAGAGCTTCTTGAGAAGCTTGGACGAGCAGACTTATGTCTGTCCGTGCGGCTCGGGACAGCGGTTTCAAAAATGTTGCAGGCGGTCTGGCAGGTATGACGGTAGCCACCGCAACTATATTCTTTCCGCGAATAAAAGCTGTAAATCCGGCACGGAGCGACATCCTCCGCGCGGAAAACAATTGGGATGAGGGTGTGTACTTGAGATTCGTGGTAGCCGAGCTTTCCCGCGTCACGGAGAGTCCAAACCGCATGGAACACTGAGCACGATTCTGTTCGTTGGTGGTTCGATGACAATCTAGGGCAGCCGACACGCTTTACAGCTCCCCAGCGTCCGTTTTATCGCTAGAAGAGCAGAGCGATTTCATGCTTCAAAGACACCGGTTTTGACTGCTGGCGCAATGGGGGAGCTGGTGAGATTCTTGGCTGCGATCATGGGGCTTCGGCCTCGTGCCACGGATACAGTTGGTTGGCGGTTTCGCCCTCGGGCGGAGCATGGTAGCCTAGCGGTTCGGGGGCGAGAATGGACTCGGAACTGTGCCATCCCTACGCGACGTTCGGCCTTTCCAGATTCCGCAATAGCTCCTAAATATGCCGAGCGACCGCAGACCAGCCAGACCCCCCCTACCCCCTTCATCCCTAGGGACTTCCGCCCCTGTTTCGGAGCGGGAAAGCGTGCAACTTTCTGCCCCTCGGGGGGTTAAACCAAATGTGAGTACCGCAGCCCTGGATCGGGGCCTCCTGATGGCCACGACCGTACCGGTGTCCACGAGTTTGCCCTCGGCGTTGGCGGGTGCGGAGGGTAGCAGCGATGCCGAGATCATGCTGCGAGTTAAAGCGGGGGACCAGGCAGCATTCGATTACCTGGTGCAGAAGTATCGGCGTCCCTTGGTAAATTTCATGTACAGGATGGCCCGCAACGCCGCGGTAGCGGAGGACCTTGCGCAGGAGGTCTTTCTGCGGGTCTATCGATCGCGTGAGAGCTACGAAGCCAGCGCAAAATTCACTACCTGGCTTTATCGCATCGCTACAAATCTGGCGGTGAATCACGCCCGCGACACACGTCATGAACGTGCGGAGGTAATGGTCAGCCTGGACGAGCCCGACGAAGCAACCGGCATGACCATGGACCTGGCGGATGGCGAGATGACGGCCGAGCAAGCTATGGTGAGGCGCGAGAGGCTGATGGGCATCCGCCGAAAAATAGAAGCACTTCCGGAGCGCCAGAGGCTGGCAGTGGTCATGCACAAGTATCAGCAGATGGATTACCGGCAGATTGCCGAAGTATTGGAATTGAGTGAATCAGCGACGAAATCGCTGTTATTTCGCGCATACGAAACGCTGCGGGAACAGTTGAAAGAGTTTATTTAGCAAAAAACATTTGTAATGCTTTTGCGAAGAAACACTGGCGAAGAGTTTTAAGGGGAATTGGCTATGACTTGCGATGAGATTCGTGACTTGATGCCGGATTTGGCTGCCGGGCTGAGCGCAGCCACGCCCGATGTGAGCCGACATCTCCAGACCTGTACTGAATGCGCGGAGAAGCTGGAGGAGTTCCGGCAGACCATGACGCTGCTTGACGAGTGGAGGGCGCCGGAGCCATCGCCGTATTTTGATGTCCGCTTGCAGGCGCACCTGCGAGAACAGATGGAGCGTCCCCACTCCGGCTGGATGCATTGGTTTCGTAGGCCGGTGCTCGCCGCGGCGCTTACAGTGCTTCTGGGAGTTGGCGTTGGCATGTTTTTCACTCGGAACGGCAGCCGGTATGGCGGTGGCGACAACCAGGTGGCAACCATGGACATTCAGTCTGCCATGACAGAGCCTGGAACAGCGGTTGGCGACTTGCAGGCCTTGGACAGAAATCACGAGCTATATTCCGATTTCGAGTTGCTCGATGATCTGGAAGTACAGCACGACGTGGTGGCAAATCCCTAAGGTTGGCGCAAGAACTGAAGTCAGAAAGCTAGAACTCAGATCACTGAGGTGAGAATAATACGGAAGTCAGCGACTGCATGGCGGGTGGGGAGCCGGGGCAATTGGCAAGGAAGATTTGATGCGTGCAATTTCCATCGCGGAATGGGTGACCGCGGTAAGCCTGATAATGGCGGTCGCGAGTCCATTGCCGTGTCTGGCGCAGCGTGGCAACTACGGTCAATCTCCTCCGCAGCAGCGAAGACAAGTCTATCCGTACCAGAACCGAGGGCCGGCGCCTCGTGGGCCGCAAGGGCATGCGGGCGATTGGTTGCGACGCTACAAGGATTTGCCTCCCACCGAGCAACAACGTGCTCTGCAAAACGATCCGCAGTTCCGGCGTCTGCCTCCCGGACGCCAGCAGGAGTTACAACGGCAGCTGCAGCATTTTTCCAGCTTGCCACCACAGCAGCAGCAACGCGTACTCAATCGCATGGAGACGTGGGAGCATCTGACCCCGCAGCAGAAGCAGCAAGCGCGTCAGATCTTTGGGGAGATGCAGCATCTTCCACCAAACCGGCGGCGCATGGTAGGAACAGCCATCCGCGACCTGCGGGCCATGCCGCCCCAGCAGCGCGAACAGATCATTGGTTCTCCGCGCTTCAGGAGCATGTTTTCACCGCGGGAGAGGGATATGATGCGCGGGGCTACACGCCTGCCCCTGGCAGGTCCCGAAGGCGGTCGAGGCGAGCAATCGCCTCCAGGGCCGCAATAAAACAATCCCTTGCCTTCGCAGGTTATCCTTGCCAGACTGCGGGCTATTTTCGCAGGAGATTTCTGACAATGAACAACGCATTCGCAGGCCGTTCACCGAGCCGGCGCATGAGATACGGATACCATTCCGTACCAAACGGAACGTAGACCCGCATGCGCCAGCCCTCGCGCACTAACCGCCTTTGCAGGTCGCGCCGGATCCCGTAAAGCATCTGGAACTCAAAGGAGTCGCGCGGAATTTTCTCGGCGACGGCGAACGCCTGGGCCTGGCGGATGATGTTTTCATCGTGCGTGGCCAGCCCGTGGTAGACGCCGCTCTTGAGCAGAATCTTCATCAGCCTGATGTAGTTGTCATCGACATCAGCTTTTTTGGGAAAAGCAATGTCTGCCGATTCTTTGTAAGCCCCTTTACACAGGCGGATCCGAATTCTTTCGGCGAGCAGTTGCTCGATGTCCTTCTCCGAGCGATACAGGTAGGCCTGGATGACCGTGCCTATCGAATCTTGGTTTGCCGGCGTGCGATGCACTTGGTGAACGAAGTCGAGCGTGCGCTGAGTGTAAGGCGAGCCTTCCATGTCGACGCGAACGAACCCGCCGGACCTCATGGACGCCGCTTTAGCCACGAGTCCGGCAACCAGATCGCGCGCCAGTTGCTCATCCACGTCAAGGCCCATATGGGTAAGCTTGAGGCTGATGTTGGCATTGAGCTTCTGGGCCGCAACCGCGTCGAGAATTTGGTGGTAGAGCTGGGCGCTGGCTCTGGCTTCATCGAGATTGTGGACGTTTTCGCCAAGATTGTCGACCGTGACGCTCATGCCGGCGCGGTTCAATGCTTGTGTGACGGAAATGGCATCGGCTATAGCGGTGCCAGCCACGAAGCGGTGCGAGACCCGCCGTCCAATCGAAGATCGCTCAGCGAAGGCACGAAGCGAGTGATTCTCGGACAGGCGAACAAAAAACGTTCTCAGCATGCAGCGCCCTGAGAACCAGGCGGAATGAGCATTGCCGTGCGTGGAGGGCACATGAAGATCACAGAAGGTTTTAGCACAAACCGAGCGAGATTGCCGAGACGATGGAGTAAGACGGTGGTGCCTTGACATTGATCTCAAAACACCACCGGCGAATCCGCCAACCTAACTCGAAATAGACTGAGGCGTGCAAAGAACAACTATTCGGGGTTGAACTTCATCTCGACCAACTCCCCGGGTTTCCCTTGCCGCCGACTCCCACTTCCACTTGAAAACGGCGTTCTCGGCAGATTTGGCAAGCACGGGATGACCGCCCTTGATTTCAACGGACTTCACCGCGCCACGAGGGCCGACAACGACCTCGACTTTGACGTTTCCCTTCAGGTTCATGGTGCGGGCCATTTCGGGATATGCTGGGACCACTCGGTTCACAGCTTTGCGAGTGCTTTCCGTAGCTTCCTGAGCATCCGTCCGGCGGGGAACCACAATCAATGCAAAGCTGAGAATGAGGGCAACAACGGCGACGATTCGCGGAGTCGGGGTCTGCCTTTGAGAATAAAGGAGCGCTAAGGCTTGCGGAAGATTGCTTCGGTAATCTCTGTCAGGATTGCGCTTTGTTTTGAATGGTTTATAGCGGGAATCACTCACTTGCCATGCTCTTCGAGAAATTTCTCTGCCTCCATCGCGGCCATGCAGCCGGTGCCAGCAGCGGTAATAGCCTGCCGATAACGGCGGTCCTGCACGTCTCCGCAGGCATAGACTCCGTGAACCCGAGTGAAGACGTAATTGCGAGTTTTGAGGTACCCATCGGCATCGGTGTCGAGCTGCCCTTCGAACATCTTCGCATTGGGCACGTGACCAATGCCAAGAAAGAGTGCGCTGGTCGGAAAATCCCACGTCTTGCCGGTTTTCACACTGCTCAATTTCACTGCCGTGACTTCCTTTTTATGCACATCGTAGACGTCTTCAACGACCGTGTCCGTCAGAAAGTCAATCTTGGGATTCCCGCGAGCACGCTCCAGCATGATTTTGGACGCCCGGAACTCATCACGACGATGAATGATGGTGACCTTCGACGCAAAACGGGTGAGGAAGGTCGCTTCCTCCATGGCCGAGTCTCCGCCGCCAACCACCACAATTTCCTTGCCCGAGAAAAAGAAGCCATCACAAGTGGCGCACGATGACACTCCGTGTCCAATCAGTTGCTGCTCGTGGGGCAAGCCCAGCCAGCGCGCCGAAGCCCCGCTGGCGATGATGAGCGCCTGAGCATGAACTTGGTGTTTGCCGAGGTGCAGAAGAAACGGGCGCTGGCCGAGATCCGCGCTGGTGAGATGCGCCGTGCGGTATTCGGCGCCGAATCGTTCGGCCTGCTTGCGCATATTTTCGACCAGCTGCGGACCGAGAATACCTTCGGGAAATCCGGGAAAATTCTCGACCATGGTTGTGAGTGATAGTTGTCCGCCAGGTTCGTGGCCTTCGACGACGAGCGGCTTGAGGTTGGCGCGGGCAGCATACAAGGCCGCGGTGTGTCCGGAGCAGCCGGAACCGATGATGACGACATTGCGAGTTTCGCTCATAAGATTTCTTGATTCAAGGTTTAGATTGCCGATTGTCGATTAAGTTGCAGAGCGCAGACTTGGCCGCCAGACCATGGTTCAACCACGGACACATCGAGGCAAACGAGGGATCAAAGAAGCGAATTACCCTCACTTTTTTTCTTTCAAGGGGCGGCGCAGTTTGGATTTTGGGGGAGCCTTCGCCTTCGTGCTTCCAACCTTGGCCAGTTCCTCCGGGACGGTTCTGCGAACACCCAGCAGGGCCCGGTAGTTCGTCAACACCTGGGAAGCGCTGCGGAAGAGCGGCTCGTAAGCAGATTGGTCTGGCGGCGCGCTCCCTTCTGACGCAGTGCAGCGGGCCAGGGCCACTGAAGATGTGCCAAAGCGTTCAAGACGAATGCGACTCACGGGATTATCCACCGCCAACATATCCGCCGGACTTGTGACCGAGGCAGCGCTGTCTTCGAGCGAGATCTGCATCAGTTCCTTGGCGTCGCGCACGCGCAGCACCAGAGTCTCCACCATATTTTGTCCGTCGTTGCTGAAGGAGTATTGCACAGTGGAAAAAAACGCCTGCACGGGGAATTCGTGGCGGATGCGAACGTAGGTAGCCACGGAGGGTTCTCCGGTGACAACCGCGCTTTGTCCCGGCTGAAGAAGATTCGGAGTGTCAGTCAGGGTAGAGCGTCCGCGAGAAATTTCGAAATCGGAGGCGAATAACGGCTGTTTAGGAATGCGCCCTAAGGCTGCGGCCATTTCTTTTTGATCAGCAGGGGAGGGGGCGCAAGCGTTGAGCACATTCACCTTCACCTGCGGCTGGGATGAAGCTGGATTGGCGGTCTGTTGAGCAACGGCGGCAGGTGCAAGAACAAGGCCGCCCAGGGTGAAGGCAAGGATTCGGAGCACGGCGCAATTCTAAATGAGAAGAGCGAAAATCTTAAATCGCAGGGGACGCCGATGAAGGCGGGGTAGAATCGTTGATATGGCGAACCTAACATTAGTTTATGGCATGCGGTTATTGCCTTCGGACGAGGTAGCCGAGGTAGGCGAAGCTCCAGTGAAGCTCAAGAATGGGCGGGAAGCTCACGTCACCATGCACGTGCTTGAGGGCAGCAAGGAAGAGATCGAAAAGCAACTGCGAACAAGTTTGGAAGCATTCTTTGATTTCTATCCGGAGATTTGAATGTCTGATCTCTTGCAATGTGCTAGTGGGCAGCTGACCACCTTGTCCGGCGGTGCGATCTCCCCCTTCGATGATCTGGTGCCGGCCGCGTAACCAAAAATGGCTCTCTCGTATCCATTCGTGCGGCGTAGTTTGAGGCAGGCCGGCTTGTGGCCCGAAGGCGGGATTGCGCGCGCCGCCTGGTATTCCCTGGGCCTAGCTGGAGTTCTGTTTGTTGTCGCCCTGCTGCTGCGATGGGTCGCCCCCGCCTGGGGCAGCAGCATCGGGTGGTGGGTGAAGTTCCTTGTCTTTGACGCGGCAATGTTGTTTGCGATTGTTGCTTTCCGCTGGCTGAAGAAAAAACTCCTGTGGCGGCTGCGTAATCGACTGATTGTCACCTACGTTTTTATCGGGGTGATTCCGGTGGTGCTGCTAATCGCCCTGGCATTCATCGCGCTTTATCTCTTCGCCGGACAGTTCGCCAGCTTCGTGGTGACTTCGGAAATCAACTCGCAACTGCGCAGGTTGGAAGCGGTGAATGCTGCCATCGGCAATGAACTCGCGGCGCGCCTGGAGCGTGGACAGAATCCAACGGCGGAATCTCTGGCGGGCCTGAAGAAACGCGACCCGGCATGGCAACGACGACAGGTCTGCGCCTGGTATGCCACCAAAGCCCTGCCTCTTTGCAGCGGGCCGCACGCGGAGACTTTGTTCACATTCCCAGCCTTCGTCACGGGAACGTTTCGCGAGATAGTGCGGGATCAAAACGAATTGCATTTGCGCGTGGCTACGATCCTTCCCCTCAGCGCGGAAAAACTGGCAGTCGTCACCACCGAACCTTTGGACAAGGAGCTAATCGGGAAAATTGCGACCACCCTCGGAGAAATCACCCTCTATGCAGCGGGCATCCAAAACGCGCCAGCAGCGTTGCCTAGCAACGCAAGCGCACCGATTATTTCCGTAGAGAACGACGCCATCGAGAAGCAGTTGAAATCGCGGACACCCTCTTCGCTGAAGCCTGACCAGGCGAGTACGGGGACTGTCATACGCCAGAGCGCGTCTGGCGTAGAACTACAGGGCGGCCACCCGGAACTGCACCCCACCTTCACGGTGGGCACGCTGCCGGATGCAACAAACGGTTTGGACCGGGAGATCACTTTCGGCACCCCCCTGCCAGTTGTGGATTGGAAGACCGGAGAACGCGAACGAGCGGGGGCCTTAGTGCGAGTGATGACGCGGCCCTCCGTACTGTACGGCCATTTGTTTGCCGCCTTGGGAGACTTTGCAACGGGCGTCGAGTACATCCTGTTGGCGGTTGGCATTTTCTTTGCGGTGATTGAATTAGTCGCGCTTATTACCGGATGGCGCCTCACCCGCACAGTAACCCGAGCCGTGGCACAACTCTATGACGCTACCCAGCACGTAAACCGTGGCGACTTCAGCCATCGAGTCCCGGTTCAATCCAAAGACCAATTGGCGGAGCTTGCGCTGTCGTTCAACTCGATGACCGCCTCTATCGAGAGGCTGATCGTCGAGCAAAAAGAAAAGCAGCGGCTGGAAAACGAGCTGATGATCGCGCAGGAAGTGCAAGCGCAGTTGTTCCCCCGGCAAGTCAGGGAACTGGAGTCACTCGAGGTGCACGGCTTCTGCCGTCCAGCCCGTACCGTCAGCGGCGATTATTACGACTTCTTGACTGCCAGCTCCCACAAACTGATCCTGGCCGTTGGCGACATCAGCGGGAAAGGAATCTCAGCAGCTCTGCTTATGGCGACCATCCACTCGGCGGTGCGAGCCTACAGCGTTGAGAGTTTGCCACAAATGCGGGAACCCGTAGCGGTAGGAGCGGTCGCCGGGTCCGGCAGAGTGATGGTTACCTGGCCGGAAGGTGCGGAACTCTCTCCATCGGCACTGCTAAGTTTGCTCAATCATCAGCTGTACGAGAGCACGCCTCCGGAAAAGTACGCGACTCTTTTCCTGGGAATCTATGACGGACGTACACATCAGCTTACCTACAGCAATGGAGGACATCTGCCGCCCCTCCTCATTGGCGAGGACGGGGCTCTCCGCCGATTGGAAGCCGGCGGAACGGTCGTCGGCCTGTTCGACAACATGAGCTACGACGAGGGCTCCGTGGAGATGTATCCGGGAGAGATCTTAGTAGCCTACAGCGATGGCATCACCGAACCAGAGAATGATTTCGGCGAATTCGGTGAAGAGCGGCTGATCGACCTGGTCCGGAAAAATCGGCGCTTGCCGCTGGAACAGATCAGTCAGGTCGTGACCACTGCAGTCGATGACTGGATCGGCGACAACGAACAGCCTGACGACGTGACTTTGGTGCTGGCTCGGGCGCGATGAAGAATCTCTGCCCGAGGCTCATCAAATTCGCTGGCCCTTCCACCGTCCGCGACGGAATAAAATTGCGCTAGCCACCGCAATGGACGCCTCGGCGATCACAATGGCGTAAAACGCCCCATTGGAGCGCAGGTTAAGCGGAATTGCCAGCCAGTACGCCAGAGGGATTTCAAGCAGCCAGAAACCAAAGAAATTAACGATCGTGGGAGTAACCGTGTCGCCCGCCCCATTAAACGCCTGAAGCATGACCATGGCATATGCATAGCCGATGTTGCCGTAGCTCACGATGCGCAAGCACGACACTCCCAGGGGCACCACGGCAGGGTCGTGGGTGAAAAGACGGATCACCGGTTGCGCGAACAGCACGAAGAAAACTCCCAAGCTGCCCAGGAACAACATGTTGCAGAGGCCAGTGCGCCACACCGCAGCCGCGGTGCGTTCAGGCTGCTTTGCCCCCAAATTCTGCCCCACCAGGGTTGCCGCAGCGTTGCTCAAACCCCACGAAGGAAGAATCGCGAATATGACGACTCGTATGGCAATGGTGTATCCCGCAAGAGCGGCCGCGCCAAAAATGCTGACGATGCGCACCAAGCCGATCCAACTGGTGTGAGCAATAGCAAATTGCAGAATGCCTGTCAGCGAGACTCGAAGCAAGCGCCACATCACATCCAGGTGCAGACGAATCTGGTTAGCAAAAATGCGGATGCGCCCGGTGCCACGGAGCAAGCGATAGAACTGGTACGCAACTCCAATGCTACGGCCAGTAAGCGTCGCCCATGCGGCGCCCGTGACGCCCAAACGCGGAAACGGTCCAAGGCCGAAAATGAGACAAGGGTCGAGGAACAGATTGATGATGTTCGAGACCCAAAGCAAGCGCATGGCAATGGCAGCGTCGCCGGCGCCACGAAAAATCGCGTTGTTAAGAAACAGCATCAGCACCACGCCGCTGCCGCCCAGACAAATGCTGGCGTAACCGCTGCCGACGGCTACGATCTCAGATGAAGATCCCATCCACCGCAGCAGACGAGGGGCCAGCGCCAGGCAAGGTGCGCCGATGACGATCGACACCATCAGACCGAGCGCGATGGCCTGAACCGCTGCAACCGCAGCGCCGGTCGAATCCTTTTCGCCGATGCGCCGCGCCACCATGGCGGTCGTGGACAGGCTCAGCCCCATAGCAACGGCAAAAACCAGGCTCAACATTGACTCGGTGAGGCCGACCGTAGCCACGGCATTTGCCCCCAGCCGTCCCACCCAGAAAACATCCACCACTGCAAACAGGGACTCCAAAACCATTTCCAGCACCATGGGCACGGCCAACAGAAAGATGGCCCGATTCAAACTGCCGGAGGTATAGTCCTGGTGTGAACCGCGAATTGCCTCAGCCAACGAGGTCCACAATGTGGGCTGCGATTCGGCAGCGGAAACAGAAACGTCCATAGAGTTTGCGATCGATGTCCTTAAAATTTGGCTCGAATGAATCAGGGGAGTCCGAAACTGTAGACCGCACTTCCGGCTGCAATGGCTACGTACTGTTTGCCATCCACCGCGAATGCCATCGGCGAAGCGTATACCTCTCCACCCATCTCGAAGTGCCATAGCGCCTTGCCCGACTGAGCGTCGAGCGCGATGAAGTTCCCTTCCGCGTCGCCCGTGAATACTACCCCGCCGGCGGTCGAGAGCGCTCCTGACCACGATGGAGACGGATGACGGAACTCCCACTTTATCTGTCCGGTCGCCGGATCGATCGCGCGCAACGCACCCCAATACGGTTCGGCTTTATCCGAGGGGAAATATGCGCTGCCGTAGTAAGCGTGCCCCGCTTCGTAAGGTTGAGGGGCGGTGCTGAAGATGTCGCACTGCTCACGCGCGGTCACGTAGAACAATCCAGTTTGTGGATCATAGGTGGGCGCCATCCAGTTGGTGACACCGAGGGCTCCGGGACACACGGTGTGGCCTTCGAGCGTGGGTTTGGCTCCTTGATTCGCGACTGGGCGCCCCTCGGCGTCCTTGCCGTCGCTCCACGTGATCTTGCCGTACGCATTCGCCGAGAGCAGCTTGCCGTTGGCGCGATCGATCACGTAAAAGAAGCCGTTGCGATTGGCCTGCACGATGAGATGCTTGCTGCCGGTGTCGATCATGACGGGTACCTGCGTAGCGTCCCAATCGTGTTCGTCGTGTTTGGTGTACTGAAAATACCAGTTCAGCTTGCCGGTATCGGCGTTGAGCGCTAGCAGCGAGTTGCTGTAGAGATTGTCGCCGGCGCGTCCCTCTCCACGATTCGAAGGCGCAGGATTTCCTGTCGGCCAGAAGAGCTGATTCGTCGAGGGATCGTACGTTCCCGTGTTCCACGCCGGCGCGCCGCCAACTTTCCATGAGTCGCCCTCCCACGTGTCATGACCTGGCTCTCCCGGCCCCGGCACAGTGTTGAAGCGCCACTTGCGCTCGCCGGTTGTCGCGTCGTAGGCGTCGATGAAGCCGCGAACGCCGTATTCCCCTCCCGAAACCCCGAGTACGATCAGATTCTTCACCGCCAGCGGCGCCGCGGTGAAGCTGTAGCCCAGCTTGTAGTCGGCGGCGGCTACGTCCCAGATGACGCTACCGGTTTTCGCATCGAGCGCAATCAGGTGTGCATCAAGCGTGCCGAAGACAACCTTGTCGCCGAGAATCGCAAAACCACGATTGACGCGCCCGCAGCAGGGACGAATGTCGGAAGGCAACTGCCGCTGGTAGAGCCAGATGGGCCGCCCGGTGCGGCCGTCGAGGGCGAAGGCGCGGTCGTCCTGCCCAGTGGCGTAAAGGACGCCATCGACTACAAGGGGAGTGGTTTCAAGCTTACCCGTTCCCGCAGTCTGATATACCCACTTCGCAACCAGGGTGCGCGCGTTGCCTGGATTGATTTGATCGAGCGGGCTGAAGCGGCGTCCCGCGTAGTCTCCCGAGTAGGTCAGCCAGTTCTGCGGCTCCTTCGCGGAGTTGAGCAGCCGTTCGAACGTGACCTGCGCCCCAGCCTGGCAGGCAAAAGGGCCGAGCAGTATGCAGGGCGCGAGGAAACTGATCAGCGCCGCAAGAAGCCTAGGCCCAAAAGCTCGCCTCAGCGCTCTCTGCGGCACTTCTCGGCGATCTCCGCGATTCAGATGTCGGGTTTCGGCACTGAAAAAGGCGAAGCGCAGAGGGCGCTGAAAGCATCCGCAGGGAAGTGCCACGCAATTGCTCGTCACGCTCATTTCCCACCTACGTTGATCAAATACGCCACAACGTCACCGAGATCTTTGTCATTCAACACCGCGGCGTCGTATTTGGGCATCATCGACTCGCGACTCTTCTGGAATGAACGCAGCTTGTCTTTTTCCAGCAGGTAAATCTGCTCGTTCGTATCCATCATCTGCACACTGAAATGATCTTCGTTCAAGATCACGCCCTTGATTTCCTTTCCGTTGACCGTCACGACCGTGACCGTTTCGTATTCCTGCGCGAACTCTTTGGTCGGCTCGGTCAATCCCCAGGCCAGCCGCCGGCTGGGATTGCGAACCGAATCGAGGATCGCTTCCACAGTCCGGTTTCCGCCGACAGATGTGAGTTCCGGCCCCAAGCGCCCGCCTTTACCGCTGATCATGTGGCAAAGCGAACAGTTGGCATCGCCATAAAAAAGTTCTTTTCCGTGTGTGGCGTCGCCGATCGGTTTGGCGGGAGCCTTAACCTCTACGCTGCGGATATAGGTGATGAGTTCCCAGATTTCTTGGTCGGTCATCCCCACACCCTGGCCGTTGGTTCCGTTAGCTGGCATGGCCGTACCAGGAATTCCGCTATTGATAATTTGAAACATCACTGCATCCGAGGTTGCATGCTTCTTCTGCGCCCGCGTCAGGTCGGGACCGCGTCCTCCGCCGCGCGCACCGAGGCCGTGGCAGAGAGCGCAGTTGATGCGGAACTCGTATTCTCCGGCCTTCGCCGCCTTGGGGTCACCCGCAAGGGGGTTGTGATCGTCAGCGGCAAGAGCGACAGTCGTTGCGACCATTATCGCCAGCAGCGTGGTTGAAAACCAACGTCCAGTTGAGATCAGCGATCGCTTCGCTGGCAGCCAATTTGCCAAACCCAAGAGCGGTGAAGCTTTACCGCTTGCGACATTTTTCACGGAGCCGTCTCCGACAAAATAATATGGGATGGTATCACTGCTCACGCCGCTTTCGGTCGGTGGAAGCCTTTGTGGCCACCATCGCTAACGTCCTGCGTTTTCCGGCATAGACGCTGAGCCGAGCCGTGGCGTTCGCACCTGGCGACCAAAGCCGATTCCAATCAAGCCGCCGACCGAGCACTCAGTTTGGATCGGTCGCGTTCATAGTCTCCGGTTTCGGTCTCCGGTTTTGGTCCATCGCCTCCTCGATCAGCGGCTTGACCCATCCCCCCCGCAGCTTCGAGCGGGCGATAGCCCCTCCCGTACATGTCCGGCGGGTATCTGTGAGCTGCAGTTCTGGTTCTCTACACTTAAGATCTCCCCGGGAGTCGGTCGATCTTCCCCTAGGGCGAGGACTTTTTACATGTAGTCCGCTAAGTTGCTGATAAATCAGCCCTTCCAGCGGAAGGCAGCAGCCTGTGGCAGGCCCACATGGGAGAGCAAGCGATAGGCAAACTCGCGGGCCAGGGCATCCAAAGTTGCAGGCCGGTAATAGAAGGCCGGAATGAGCGGAAAGATGGTCGCGCCCGCATCGGCGGCCCGGTACATGTTCCGGATGTGGATTTTGTTGAGAGGCGTCTCCCGTACGCACAGAACCAGCGGGCGCTTCTCTTTGAGGCAAACATCGGCGGCACGCTCGATGAGGTGCGAGGCATCGCCGTGAGCGATGCGCGCGAGAGTGCCCACGCTGCATGGGAGCACGATCATGGCGTCAGCAGGATAGGAACCGCTGGCCACGTTCGCGCCGATGTCAGCGTTGGATTGTTGGTGAATTTTAGGTGACGCTCTGGCCGAGCGCGATGCGCTGCCGCGAGTTGAGGCTGAGCTCTTCGCCAGGCTCGACGCGCCGAGGATCTGGCCGATGACATTGGAGCGGCCTTTGATGGTGAGTTCCTCGGCGAGCACGCGTAGGCCGCTGTCGGAGGCGATGAAGTTCACGGTCTGGATGCGCTTATCGCGCTCGACCACGAGCAGAAGTTGGCGGAGGAAGATGGAGCCACTGGCGCCAGTCGTTGCAACCGTGAGGATTTGTGGCGGCTGATTGGGCAAAGCATGCTCCGGCAAGACGGTAATGGATTCTCGCCCCGAAGTTTGGAGCATAGGTACGCCGCGGCGCGGAAGTCAAGGCGAGACAGAACCGTGGCGCGAAGCGCAGGTGGTTGAACCAGGAGCTAAACGCTAAGAGCTAGAAGCTGGTCTTATGGCAAGCACGGCCAACCTACGATTCCGGCGGAGTGCGGCGCAGTTGCATGCGCTGGCAGGGGTGGAGCGCGAGATTCGCGCGCAGGACTCACATTACCGACGCAAATATCTTCGGGAATTCAGCCAATCCTTTCGGGAGTACGATTGCGTTC
>QIAN01000197.1 GCA_003225005.1 Acidobacteriota bacterium
TCAAACTCGCACGCGATCTGCTCAATCTCAGCAGGCGTGCGCCGCCTCTTTTCCATCACACTTTGTTCATCTGTCATGGAGTTCACTTCAACACAGAACTCGGGCCCTGCCTAGAATGCGGTTGGTCTGACTCTTACAACCCGTATACTATGCTGATGACGAACCCTCCCATGCAATCCAGCCGAACTTCCTCGTGCACCACCGCATCCAGTTCGCGAAGAAAAGAGAGCCACGGTTCCGGAATGCTCTTACGAGGAGGAGTAAGCAAGCTGTTCTCCCTTCATGTCTGTGAGAAGATTCCAGTGTGCCGCGGCGGGAGAGCGATGGCCAAGCAGCCACACTCTTTCAGCATCGGTCATCGAGTCGTGGCAAAAGGTGTCTTCGCGAGCCAGTCGCGCTCTCTCCAAGACTTCCAAACGTTGTCGCAATTCTCTCACCCGTTCATTGTCGTTGTTGCGTTCTGCCACCTCACTTGCTAAAAAGACGGCAAAGCCCAATCGGTTTTGTCGGTCACCCAACTTGGCGTTGCGAACCAACCAGTCCCAGTCCATCTCAAGGTAGGTCAAGGCCAGCCATGGCAAGCTCTCGGCAACTCGGGTGTCAAGATTTGGCTCGCTCAGCGCCTCAAGCAAGACTTCCGCGGGGTTCCGGGGCCTTCTCGCGCGAAGATAGGAGAATCCCGGATAACCGAGCGCCCCCAGTTCCGCGCTGAAATCGCGCTTGTGCGAAGACACGGGCATCGCCACTTCCTCGGATCGCAACGGCAGCGCGGTAGCCGGCAGATTCAGCACCTTGAGAGCCTTACCTACGAATCGGTCGGATAGACGACGATGCCCTTTCTCCAGCATCGACAGATAAGCCTGGGTGACATCGAGCGCAAGGGCGGCTTGCTCTTGTGTCCACTTCTTCTTCCGGCGTGCTTCTTTCAACAGATTCCCGTCCACACTGTCCCCCTCTTCCCCCAAAGGGAGTATCTATAATATAACACATATTGTTATATTGGCGCGTCGCTGTCTCAACGCGACTTCAAGATATTTCTGGGCAACGACAACGGAGGAGATGATCGACCTGGGTGAAGGCCAATCACGCGACGGCCAGACCCTCGAGAATCGTGACACCACGCGCGAATCAGTGGCAGAGCAGAGCTCTGGCTTTGCCCTTTCTGGAGCGGAGCGCGGCCACACTCCGTACACACGCTTCACTGCGGAAAGGCTATCCTCTTGATTAGTCTGACCAATTCGCTTGCGCCCGATCGAGCAACTGAGTCTAGATCAGTTGTTCAAGAGTTTGAGCAAATGCATGAAAACAAATGTGCGGCTATCGAGCGGGGGCGCGTGAGGAGATCTCGGATGAGAAGTGCATTCCGGCGTAGGTGATTGATTTTAAAGATGGTGAGCGCGGAAGGAATCGAACCTTCAACCTACTGATTAAGAGTCAGGTAAGGCTCTGTCATCCATGCTCTAGCAACTCACAATCTCACAATAAACTAATAGCTTACACAAGGCTTGCGCGCACAGAGAACCACTTCCAAATGCTTGAAACGTTGGCCATGTTTAGCAACGTACAGCCACAGTTACAGCCACACCTACCGCGCGCGTTCTCGTTGCCTCGCCCCATCCCTCATGAGGTCCTTCTGGACCGCGAGGGTTTAGCCATTGTCTCCGAGCCATGCCCGGTAGCTACGTCGTATCATTTCGCGTCGCCAGTCGAGATTTAGGTTGAGGGATTCGTTTCCTGAGGAGGCAGAGCAAGGGGCAATCATCGTAGTCCTGGCGACCGACGCACCCGTGACGCCCGACCAGCTCAAGCGCATCGTGAAACGAGTGAGCTTGGGCATGGGCCGGATGGGCTCGATCCATGGCAACGGCTCCGGCGACATCTTTATCGCGTCCTCAACCGCCAACGCGGGAGCTGACAGCGGCAACAGCAGAGCGCCCGATCGGGCGGCCGTTTCCAGCATCCAACGCCTCATCAGCGGGCGGATCGATGCCTTGTTTACTGCAACCGTTCAGACAACGGAAGAGGCGATCACCAACGCGATGATCGCCGCGGAGACTATGACCGGGGCGGACTATTGGCGCTCATACGCAAGAACGCCGACGAGAAAAGCGATTTCCGCTGCGCCACCGTGCCTCCGTGCAGGTCGAGATCGAAGGCTCATCAGAAATCTCCGGAGTCACTGAAAGCGTGAGCGGTCACGGCGTTCTTCTGTACGCCGACTCTCTCATCAACCTGGGGACCGGGGTCGAGATTGTGCTGGTGCCGAAACCGGAGCCCGCGGCGAGGAAAATTCAGCTCATCTATGCCGGCAAAGTTTTGCGGTCAGAGCTTTTAGCGACCGGAAGATTCGCAGTCGCAGCTGCCTGTGAACGTTGTGTAGCGGTGAAGGCGGAAGAGACCCATCTCGAGCAGGCGCCCGAAAAGGACCCCCAGTAGGTGATTTTGTTCCGCCTCAGTTCGAAATGGAGAAAACGTTCTTCCGTTTAAGATACGGAGAACGTATGAGAAACGAGCGCAAGCATTACACCGCTGATGAGAAGGTTGCCATCCTGAGACGACACCTTCTGGACAAGGTACCGGTTTCCGATCTGTGTGAAGAACTGGGTTTG
>QIAN01000198.1 GCA_003225005.1 Acidobacteriota bacterium
CTGAGAATGCCAGCCGCCACCTTGCCGCTGCGTCCATAGCCGGCAACAATGACGTGCCCTGGGGGCACGTCTTGCGGGAGCGCGCTGGGCGCGGCCGTTTGTACCGGCTTGCGCCACTTTTGCCATGCCCGGCCCAGCGGAAGCGCTAGGCCCGAGACTACCGGGGAAAGCGCCATGGTGAGCACCGTCGAGGTGAGCGCCAGATCGTAGGTAGCCTTGGAAAGCAGCCCCGAGGCGAGTCCAGTCCGCGCCAGCACGAACGAGAACTCACCAATTTGCGACAAGCCCAGCCCGACAATCCAGGGGGCCATATTGACGTAGCCAAATGCTCTCGCCACTCCTCCCAGGATTAACGCCTTCCCTACAAATGTCAGCGCTACGACACTCGCAACCTGCGCCGCATGCGACAGCGCATAGCGTGGATCGACCAGCATTCCTACCGTGACGAAGAACAGCAGTCCAAAAATATCGCGCACCGGAACGACATCGCTCAGGGCCTGATGGCTGAACTCCGATTCACTCAGAATGAGGCCTGCGACAAAAGCGCCCAGCGCGAAAGAGAGACCGGCGCTCTGGGTTGCGTATCCCACGCCGACTTTCCAGAAACCTTGCCTCGCTGATTCACGCAGTCTTCGGAATAATCAGTTGAAGGCCAAGCTTTTGCGCCCGTTTGGCCAGCGATCGGATCTGCTGCTCGCGATACCTCGCTTCGTAGTATTCAGTTCCTTTGTCAACGTATGGTTGTCCGTGTTTGATGAGCCTATAGAACAGACAGGCTAACTTTCGAGCCATGGCGGTGATCGCTTTGGGAGCGCCCAAACGGGTACGCAGACGGCGGTATTGCGCTCCCAGATAGCTTTGGCTCCGCAGCAGGGTCGAGGCCGCGTTGCGAAAAGCCACGGTGGCGCGATTGACTACTTTTCGGGTTCGCCGGTTCAGGATTTTGCCTCCGCTTTGTTCATTGGTGGGGCACAATCCCAACCAACTGGCAAACTGCTTCTCGCTGGGAAAGGCGCTTAGGTCCGCGCCTGCTTCGGCAATCACGGTCTGCGCCGTGAGGACATCGATGCCGTTGATTTGTGCCCAGTCGATGCCGGTAATACGATACAACTCCGTGCGCAAATCGAATGCAGGAGCGTTCCGGCTGCCTTTCTTGCCCTTCGGCTTGGGCCCGATGGGCTGCGCTTGGAGGTCTCGCTTGGACCCGAACGACTCCAAATGTTTCCGCAACTGCAGGTCGCAATCGTTGATCTTCTGCTGATAGATCCGATAGAGCTCCACTTGCTGCCTCAGCACGAACAACAGTTCCTCTCGCCAATTCCCCTCTAGACTCTTAGCAATATCCTCCGGGGTGGCCTTCACCTCGGGTTCGACTAATGCGGCCAATTTCCAGCGATCACGCTCTCCTTCCAAAATGGCTCCGATGATCTTCATGCCGCTCATACCGCTGAGGTCGCTCAGCACATTGCTGAGTTGCACATTCATCTCCGTCAGGGCTTTCTGTATGCGTTGAATCACACTGCTCGCCTCCGCCACCAGATTGCCCCTCTGCCGCCACAGGGTGCGCGCAATCCGGATCTCATCGCTGGGCTGAAAGCTATTATTCAGCAGGCCAAAAGCGTGCAGCTTCAGCAGCCATTGACACTCCTGAACGTCACTTTTGCGCCCCGGCACGTTCTTGGTGTGGCGGGCATTCACCAGATACACTTCCAAACCATGCTGTTCGAGAACTTCAAACACGGGCATCCAGTAAACGCCAGTCGACTGCATGGCCACGCTCCGCACCCCCCTTTGAACCAGCCATTGCCCCATCTCACGCAGATCTGCGGTAAAACATCCGAAACGCCGCACCGGTTCCGGGTCACAGTCGGGACTGACGGCCACCCAATGCTCGCTGCCGCCCACATCGATCCCGGCGGCATCCGGGTGCACGATTTCCAGCGCCTTCCAGTCCACTCTTTTCTGGACAGCTCCCTTCTGTTTGCCTGTCGGCTTCTTCCTACTCATGATTTCTCCTATTTCAATCAGGGATAGTGGACTCGGCCCGGTTCCGATTCGTACAAAAAAAACTTTCCAACGGGGTCAGATCCGCAGCCGAAACGGCAACGGACCGCCGAACCAATGCCAGGGATCGGATGAAAACCGGGGCCACGCTCCAATGCGGGTATAGATCACCAGTGTCAAGACGGCCTTAGCTTGCCGAATCCACTTCCATCCTGACAAACGTGTCAAGTGTCGTCGGTTTCTGGCGCCAGAGACGTTCCCGAAAGGGACCGCCCCCCGCTCCAATAGAGACAGCCTGGGCAAACAAGGAAACGGATCCGAATAAGAGTGCAATAAGGGTTCGTCGCATAACAGCATGGACGGGTACACGTGCGATTCCCGTTGCAGTCTTGACAGGGTGGCGAATCCGAACGTCGGCAGAACAGAGAGATGAAGAATCCTTCAGATAGTGGCGAGCCGGATCGACGGCGGCAAATTCTGCGCGCAATGCAA
>QIAN01000027.1 GCA_003225005.1 Acidobacteriota bacterium
TAGAAGAAAAAAGGCCGAGCATTTGGTAGCTTGAGGTTGGGTTCACAACCAATCACAAACCTACTAAGGAGGCTCAGCCTTGACTCGAGTCAGCAGTATTTTCTCACAAACCCTACAGTTGATCTCCCGGCTGGAGTTTGAATCTGCCGTGCGCAAGCAGGGGGCCGAACGACACGCGCGCGGTTTCAGTTGTTGGGGGCAGTTCATCGCCATGCTTTTTTGCCAGCTGGGGAACGCCAAGTCGTTACGCGAGATCTGTGGAGGATTAGCGGCCAGCGAAGGAAAACTTCGTCATCTGGGACTGCCTCAGGCTCCCGCTCGTGCGACGCTGGCCTACGCCAATAAACATCGGCCTTGGCAGTTGTATCGGACGGTGTTCGATCAGTTGCTGGCGAAGTGTCAGAGTCTGGTGGCCAGCCAACCAGGAACGCGCAAGAAGAAGAAGTTTCGTTTCAAGAACCCTTTGATGAGCTTGGACGCCTCGGTGATCGATCTCTGCGCCACGATGTTTGACTGGGCGAAGTTTCGCCTGACCAAAGGAGCGGTGAAGCTGCATTTGCTGCTGGACCACGACGGGTACCTGCCGTCTTTTGCGGTCATCACCGAGGGCAAAAAGCATGAGGTACGGGTGGCGCGGCAGATGCGATTCACGCCCGGGACCATTCTGGTGTTTGACCGGGGCTACACGGACTACGAGTGGTTTGTGAGTTTGATCAAGCAAGGGGTTTATTTCGTGACCCGTCTGAAAGAAAATGCGGACTACGGGGTGGTGGAGGAACTCACGGTTCCGCAGCGGCGGGGCGTGCTGCGTGACCAAGTGATTTTTTTCTATAAGCTGGCGCAGGCCGGCACCGATGCCTACTTCCGACGGATCGAGTTCTACGATGAAGAGCGCGATCGGGTACTGGTGTTTCTGACCAGCCATAGAGAGCTGGCCGCAGCCACCATCGCTGCGGTATACAAGGAGCGGTGGCAGATAGAGTTGTTTTTTCGTGCCCTGAAACAGTCGCTGCGAGTAAAAACCTTTGTGGGAACTTCGGCCCAAGCGCTGAAGACGCAACTCTGGACGGCGCTGATCGCCATGCTGCTGGTGAAATACTTGCAGTTGAAGTCAACCTTTGGTTGGTCGCTTTCCAATCTGGTGGCGCTGCTGCGCCAACAACTGTTTGTCTACCGCGATCTGTGGGTGTGGATCGATAATCCTTTCCAGCCACCGCCGATACTGGAAACCCTGCCCGAGCAGTTGGCGTTGCAGCTTGCCAAGTAGGTTAAAGATGTTGGACAGCAGAAACCATCTCACATCCCAAAAATAACGCGATTACGAGTTTTTCAGGGGAGAGCGAACTTAGACAGCATCGAATCGACAGCGACACTTCGGAATGGCCAACCTGCCCTCCGCGCAGGCCCCCAAGGGTGAGTTATGCGCTGTATTTTCGCGATTGCCGAGCCGAATTCTCAGTTAATTTGGACAGCAGTGAAGTCGTATGGAATGTTGGACTCGCGCAAGTCGAGTTGGGATGCAGCACAGTTGTCTCGAAATTGTTAAATGATTGTTTGCAGCTTAGCTACTTCATTCCGGCCACGAATGCCGGTGGACCGCGACATTCGCCGACGGCATGGTGGATTCCACATCTCTGCCCGTCTTTTGTTACCCAGTACTGAAACTCGAGGTCCGGGGTGCCAGCGGCGCTCAATCCCATTTCGGAGTGTTTACAACATCAGTTATTCCGAGTGCGCCCACTCTCCCAGTTTTTGTGCCACGGTTCGCGTCCTCATGGATATAATATGGCGATTTCACAGGCTTGATCCTGGCTGCATCGGAGGCCCATTGGGCCTGTCGCTCGATACTCGGGAGGTTGGGCGCGTCACCATCGTGCGCTGCAACGGGCGAATTGTTGCGGGTAGCGAGAGCGAGTCTCTGCGCGCACACGTGGCCTGGTTGTTGCGCGACCGCCGCGCCATCGTCCTGCACCTGGGCGACGTCGGATTCATTGACAGCAGTGGTCTGGGCACCATGGTCCGCACTCTGACCAGCACCCGCCAGGCCCGCGGAGACCTGAAGCTCTGTGACCTGCCGGAACATGTTCGCAAAGTTCTGGAGATGTCGCACCTGACAAAGGTGTTTGACACGCACGAATCGGAGGAGAAGGCGGTCGCGGCCTTTTACCTTCCCGGAGCCCGTGCCGAGACACCTGTCCCCACCAGTCGCAGTGTCCTGTGCCTCGACCGCAATGCCGACGTGCTCGCGTACTTGCGCGAACTGCTGCGCGGCGCCGGATACGACGTCCACACCACCAGCTACTTGCGCGACACTTTGATCCTAATGCGCGTCACGCATTTTGATCTCCTGCTGGTAGGTCCCGACATGACCGCGTCCCCGGCCACGCAGCAAGCCTTCCAGGCAGCGCGCGCCAGCCTTGCGGTGATCGACCTGGGCAGCGAGTTTTCCACCCGCGATGCCGGTGAAGCCGGCGCGGGATTACTGCAACAGATCGAGGCTCGGCTCAACCCGAAGAGCCGCTGACAGTAGGGCTCACTTCTTCAATTCCGCGGGCCAGTTCTGCACCAAGGTCAAGGGTTCGTTGCCTTCTTTCTGGCCCCCGCTGTGGATGAGGAACTTCTTGCCATCCGCGGTCACGTCGAAGGCTCCAGCCTGCCTGCCACGCGATAAGTTCTGAATAATGGGCAAACGTACCTTACCGGATTACGGAAGGTTTGCCCGTCATTCTCCAGGAATCGGTCGCAACCGCCAATCGAGTCTCCCGAGGAGAAGTAACGCACACCTACTGCCATCTCGCGGATTCCCCCTTTGGCCTCCTTTGAGCAGACGGATGCTGCGATCGGCGCCTTCCAGAGGGTCAGAGAGTCTCTATAAATGGCGAGCCCCTGCCCACGCGCGACATCGGCATCGGGCGTTTGCTTGGAAAACAAGTATTGTGGATGGCGAAGGCTCAAGATTCCGCGATGTCGGCTGGCTTCCAGAGGAGGTGTTGGACATACTTGATATGATCGCTGAGCCGGCTCCAAGATTGGAACGGAAGCGGAAGCCAGAGAGGCATGGACGCCATGAATCGTACGGTTCTTACTTTGCTGTTTGCAGTCTGTTCGGCAGCGTGTCTTTTTGCGCAGATGGGGAATATGAATGCGCCGACGTTTACGAAAGATGTCGCGCCGATCCTACAGAAAAACTGCCAAAGCTGCCATAGACCGGGCGAGGCTGCTCCCTTTTCCATGCTCACTTATGAAGAGACCCGGCCCTGGGCGGGAGCCATGAAGCTGGCCGTGCGGCAGAAACTGATGCCACCCTGGTTTGCCGATCCGCAGGTTGGACATTTCGCCAATGATAGGGCGCTCTCTCAAAAAGACAGCGATACCATTGTGGCTTGGGTGACCGCCGGGGCGCCTAAAGGCGACCCTAAGGACATGCCCGCTCCTGTGAACTTTGTGGAAGGATGGGGCATTCCGAAACCGGATATGATTTTTCAGTTGCCCAAAGAATTCTCCGTCCCGGAATCGGGGATGGTTGAGTACCAATACGCCATTGTGCCAACCGGCTTCACGGAAGATAAGTGGGTTCAGGCCGTAGAAGTCCGGCCAACCGAGCGCTCCGTGGTTCACCACATCATCGGTTATATTCGTGAACCCGGATCCAATTACTTTAAAGATCAAAAGCCAGAAGTCTTCTTCGAAGCCGTGCCCGCCAAAGTGGATCAGAACGTTGACACGAGCGCCCTGCCCAGCGATTTCCTGGTTGGCTATGCTCCGGGTCAGCCGGCGGAGATCTTACCGGTCGGCGAGGCGAAACTGGTGAAAGCCGGTTCCGACATTGTGTTCGAGGTTCACTACACACCCAATGGAAAGGCCGTGATGGACCGTACCAAACTCGGTTTGGTTTTCGCCAAAGAGGCACCGAAAAAACGAGTCCAGACCTTGTCGGCGAGCAATGGCACTTTCAAAATTCCTCCCGGCGATCCCAACTACCGTGTGGACGCTTCGTTTGAAATACGCAAGGAGGTGATACTGGCCTCGATTCATCCGCACATGCACGCCCGAGGAAAGGATTTCGAATATCGCGTGGTGTTCCCGAGTGGTGAGACGCGGACGATCCTGCGCGTGCCGCAGTACAACTGGCACTGGCAGCTTTGGTACAACCTCGACGAGCCTATTGTGCTGCCCCCAGGGGCTCGGATTGAATGCACCGCGCATTTCGACAATTCGCCGAACAATCCCGAGAATCCAGACCCTACGAAGACGGTGATTTGGGGTCAGCAGAGCTGGGACGAGATGATGGTCGGCTTCTTCAACCTGGTTTACGACCCGCGGCTATCTCCCAAGGATCTGTTACCGGAAAAGAAAGACGTTGCGAAGAGTAAGGTTTCAGTCGCGGGTAAATGACGCCGCAAACCGAAAGGTAGACCGTCGGACAACTCCAATATGAAGATTGCCCCTCGCACACTTGTGATCATCGCTGTCCTCGGTGCATTTTCACCGGGCCGATCTGCCACGCCGGAGAAGAAACACATCCTGGTCATCGGGGAAGAAAAGGGATACCGGCACGAATCGGTATCGCACGCTATGGCTACCGTCGAACGTCTGGGGACCGAGACTGGCTTGTGGGATTCCACTATCCGCACTGACGCCGAGGCGTTGACCAAGAAAAAACTCGAGTACAACGCCAAGAATCTCAACAACTTCGATGCCGTGTTTTTTTTCACCGGCGGGGATCTGGAAATGGACGCCCAGCAAAAGTCTGACTTCCTGTCCTTCATCCATGAGGACGGAAAGGGTTTCATCGGCATTCATAGTGCGGCAATTACTTTTGTCGACTGGCCAGAGTATGGGGAGATGATCGGCGGTTATTACGATGAACACCCCTGGGGGACATTCGACGCACCCATCATCGTAGAAGACCCGGCATTCCCCGGAATGCAGCAATGGCCAAAATCCTTCGTGCTGCGTGACGAAATCTATCAGATGAGGAACTATTCGCGGGACAAAGTCCGTGTGCTCATGCGACTTGATGCGGCCCAGATCGACGTCGGAAGTAAAAACGTCCATCGTACCGATCGCGACTTCGCCGTCACGTGGGCCAGGATGTATGGCAAGGGACGCGTGTACTATACGACGCTGGGACACCTGCAAGACAACTGGGACAAACCGGAATTCCAGAAGATGATCATCGAAGCCATCAAGTGGACAACTGGGATCACCAGTGCAGACACAACTCCGCGGCCTCTGCCTCGAGGTCAGTAGACTTGTAACCGGACAGCCCCCACCGGAGGGATTCGACAGTCAATGATTCCTTCAGAAAACGCCGCGAATAGCAGTATGTCTCGCAGGACCTTCGGCAAACTCGCTGCCGTTGGATTGGTTGCGTCGGCGGTGCCGCTTCATGGGTCCAGTAAACTCGACATAGGCATTGGCACGTACAGCTATCACAACTTAACTCTCGATGACATGATCGCCCAACTCAACGCTTTGAACATATCCGAGATCGAGATGTCACGGGGCGAATTCATGGTCATGAACCATCCCGGCGATGATCTGTTCCACGCAGCCCGGACCAAGCTGGATCGCGCCGGGATTCGCTGCGTCTCCTATTACAGTGCGACCATCAAAGACGGTCAGGATCTCGAGAATGCGCTGCGCTTCGCGAAGATTCTGGGATCGCAAAATGTCAGCGGCGATGCCACCGGCAACATCCTTACCCGCATTGATCAGGGTTGCTCGCAAGACGGTTTGACCTTCGGTATCCATAATCATTTCTTCAAAGGAGAGAAATTCGCGTACGAGAACCCGGAGGATGTTCTCAGAGCGTTGGCAGGACTCTCGAACACCGTTGGCGCCACCGCGGACGTTGGGCATTTCGCATCCTGCGGCTACGACACCGTCGAAGCGATCCGCAAACTAGGTTCTCGCCTGAAACTGGTGCACCTTAAAGACGTTGAGGCTTCCGGCGGCGAAGTCAATGTGTTGCTGGGAAAAGGGATCTCGAAGATTCCCGAAGTCATGCGAGAACTGCACCGCCAGAATTTCGCTCACCTGATCGCGATCGAATATGAAAAAGAAGGCGATGTGAACCGCGACATGAAAGCGGATGTGGAATTTGCCCGAAAGTTTGCCTAGGGGCGGCACCGAGGCTTATCGCTCAACCGCGGGCGCGCACCGTCTTTGCAGCGCTGCTTCAAATGAGGAACGCCGAGTCGGGCCGGCCCTTCCTGCAAGCGCCTAATGAATCACTCGTAGAACCCCTCGCGGGGGCGGAAACCCAAATCCGGCGGGGATGCGGCAAATCTGTGACAGAACAGGGCCTCACTCGGCTGACTCCGGTCGCGGTTTTCGACTGACTCACCGTCGTCGACCGGCCCCACCGAGCGCTGCCGATGGTCAGAGAGAGGGGTGAGGAACAAGACTGCTTGAGCGGACGGGCTGGCGCCCTTCTGCAGTGTCCTCTAGAAAGCTGGGAACCGGTCATTTACTATGGCGACCAGATCAGAAGTTGCAGAGATGGCCGCAACCACGCAAACCAATCTGGAGAATGACCTCGGGTATGCCGGGAGAGCGGCTGGTCCTTGCGTGTTCGTGCTGTTTGGTGCGGCTGGAGATTTGACCAAGCGCAAGCTGGCACCTGCGCTCTTCAATTTGGGGAAGGCAAAGCTGCTGTCCGACAACTTCGCGGTAATCGGCGTTTCAGTCGACGACTTAAGCCTGGAAGAGTTTCGCAGCCAGGTTACTAGTTTCCTGCCGGTCGGAACTGAGTCAGCGGACACTTTGGAGTGGTTCCGGAAGCGGCTGTTCTACGAGCGCGGCGATTTTGCGGATCCAGATACGTTTACGAAACTCCGAGAACGGCTGGCTTCTCTAGACGGGGAGCAACATACGGAGGGCAACTATCTTTTCTATCTGGCGACCGCACCCAAGTTTTTTTCGCAGATCGTGCAGCAGTTGGGAGCAGCCGCGCTTTCGCGGCAGGAGAATGGACGTTGGTGTCGGGTGGTAATCGAAAAGCCGTTTGGACACGATCTGGAGTCTGCTCAGGCGCTGAACCGCGATATCAAGAATGTGCTGCTGGAAAATCAGATCTATCGCATCGATCACTATCTGGGCAAAGAGACGGTGCAGAACATCATGGTCTTCCGGTTCGACAATGCTATTTTCGAGCCCATCTGGAACCGGCGGTACGTTGACCATGTGCAAATCACGAATGCCGAAACCGTAGGAGTGGAGCGGCGCGGCGGGTACTTCGATACGGTGGGGACGTTGCGCGACATGGTCCCCAACCATGTGATGCAACTGCTCAGCCTAACCGCGATGGAATCGCCGGTATCTTTTCAGGCGGACGCAGTACGTGATGAGCAGGCTAAGGTTTTGCATGCGATTCAACCGCTGAGCTCGGACGACGTTTTGCAGCGCAGCGTGCGCGGCCAGTATGGCCCGGGACTGCTGGGTGGGGGAAAAGTATCTGGTTATCGGGCGGAACCAGGGGTCTCCCCGGAATCGCGCAGTGAGACGTTCGTGGCCCTGAAGCTTAATATCGATAATTGGCGCTGGGCGGGAGTGCCATTCTATTTTCGGACGGGCAAGCGTCTGGCGCTGCGATACACGGAGATCGCCATCAAGTTCAAACGTATGCCGTTCGAACTGTTTCGCAACGCTCCCTTTCACAAGCTACACACCAACACGTTGGTCATCCAAATCCAGCCGGTGGAAGGAATTTCGCTGAGCTTTGGCGCGAAGGTTCCAGGGCCTCTGCTTCGGGTTGGGTCGGTAGACATGAGTTTTGAATACTCCAAGTATTTCGGAGCAGACGCCTATACCGGCTACGAGGTTTTGCTGTATGACTGCATGATCGGAGACGCAACTCTGTTCCAGCGCGCCGATATGGTCGAAGCTGGTTGGAGAGTGGTAGATCCAGTATTGGACGTGTGGAGAGCGCTGCCTCCGCGCAAGTTTCCGAATTATGCATCCGGCAGCTGGGGGCCAGCGGAGGCCGATCAACTGCTGGAACTTGATGGCCGCCAGTGGAGGAGAATTGAACCATGATTCTTGCAGGTGAGATCGGCGCGACGCGCACCCGGCTGGCCGCTTTCGAAACCGAAGGCAACCAGCTGCAATGCGCAGTCGAAAAGACCTACATGAGCCAGCAGCACGACGGGTTACCCGGCATTCTTGCTCACTTCATAAAAACCGAAGGCATACCTGTTCACAGCGCATGCTTCGGCGTGGCCGGCCCGGTGCGAGCCGGACGCAGCAAGATTTCCAACCTGCCCTGGGTCATCGATGCGCGGGAAATAGCCAAGCAACTCAGACTGAATTCGGTTGGACTGCTTAACGATCTGGAAGCTTACGCTTATGGAATCGATGGCCTGGAATCAAAAGACTTCATCACGTTGAGCGAGGGCGCGGAAGGCGCAGAAGGCAACCGCGCCGTCATCTCGGCCAAAACTGGACTGGGGATGGCGGGGCTGTACTGGGATGGCTTCCGGCATCATCCCTTTGCCTGCGAAGGAGGACACGCCGACTTCGCGCCCAGGAACGATGTGCAGATGGAATTGCTTGCCTACCTGCAGAAGAAGTACGGCCGCATCAGCTGTGAGCGAATTCTCTCCGGGCCGGGGATCAAGAATATTTACGACTTTCTGCGAGATACGCACAAAGCCGAGGAGCCGGAATGGTTGCGAGCGCAGATGAGCGCCGCGCCCGATCCTCCGGCGCTGATCTCGCAAATGGCATTGGAGTCTAAGTCCGCGATCTGCGATCAGACCTTGTCAATTTTCGTCAGTGTGTTCGGCGCGGAGACTGGAAACTGCGCGCTGAATTTCATGTCCACGGGGGGCATTTTCATCGGGGGCAGCATTGCGGCAAAGATCATACGCAAGATGAATGATCCCGTGTTCCTGGAATCCTTCCTGGACAAAGGGCGCATGGAAACCATCCTGAAGGACATGCCGGTCAAGATCGTGGCGAATGACGACTCCGGCATGATCGGGGCGGCGCGTTACACGCTCGTCCAGAAAGCATTTCGAACAGCGAGCCGGGCTGCGGAATGACACAGTCTCCCTCGGTCGCTGAAGCCCGCATCCGCTAGTCAAGGGATGACATTGTTCTAGTCAGAGCGAGACCGAGCTGAGTTTCCTGGCACATCGTAGCGTCCAGCGTCATTTTTCGGCAGGTGGGACCGTTTTCGGCGAGGGTGAACCTTGCGCGGGACTATATGTCGTCGAGTCCGTGCATATCCGCATCTTTAAGAGTTCCGCGAGCGGACGGGAGCAGCAAATGCAGCAGCACCGCGTGGTCGATCGAGGGGCGACCCATCGTTCAAATCGTCCCGACAATCCTGCACCCCCCACGAGGCCAGTTATTCCTTTGGGCTCCGCTGCCACATAGGCACGCTCGAGTTCCATTTGTGGATCTCTTTCTTGAAATCTCGTACCGGCTTTCCGACACCCGCGCCGACCAGACCTTCCGTGGAAGACTGCAGGAGGTCGGCTACAAGTCTCTCTATTTTCGCGCGGACGCTTGCGTTGTTGAGCGCCGCTAGCAATTCAGGTTGTTGGATATGTGTGAATCCGCCACACAACGGACACTTCACCAAATCATCGCTTATCATGGCTGTCCTCCAAGGGGTTCTATCCCACTGTTTGCCACCCAATTAGATGACGAACTCGCATCACAGGCAGTGACCACAGTCTCTTGCGCAAGTGACGGGAATCACGGAAGTGCACGATTACAGAAGCTGGGTCCGGGACCGCCAGCCGGAAATGCCGCTTGGCAATCAGCCGCCTCCAGCGGCTGGTGGCCGATGTCGGAGGACTCTGGTTTTTGGAGCGCATTCGACGACAAACGGTTCCAAGGTTGGTCGCGGGGAATTCTATTTGGAGCAGTCAGTCGGAATGGAAAGGTTGTCGTGGTTGTATGCATAACGCCGCCGTCGAAGTGTAGCGAGAGTGGGGTTTTGTGCTCGTACGCGCACTCGTTGCTGATGACCAAAACTGGCTTCTTACTCTCTTACGAGATTCAAGCCGAGCAATAGTGTGGAATCACAGCGTGGTGTACGTCGAGTCACTGACTTCTGATTTCTTATGACGTATTCTGACATCGTTTAATGATGTTAACTCGTAAACAATCCGCTCCCGAGTGGGTCAGCTTGCGGGCCGCACCAATCCCCAAAAAGGAAAGGAGAATCCATCATGTTTGCCCGCATTGTTGAATTTATTCCGAACTGGAAAAGAAAGAAGAGTTCGTGAAGGTTGTACGCAACGAGGTACTGCCCATCCTGAACAAGCAACCGGGATTTCTGGAGATCCTGCCCTTGGAGCCGGAGACCAAGACGGAAAAGAGGATCATCATCACTCTCTGGGCCAAGAAGCGGGATGCAGAGCGCTATGAGCGCGAGGTGTATCCCAAGGTGGAAGGAATCGTGAAGCCGTACCTGATCACCCCGGTCGCCTTCAAGCACTACAACGTGGAAACCACGCTTTGCCAGCACTTCGTGGAGGCCCTGACGGCCTGAAGCATAGGCCAGAAGGACCCAGCCGGAGCAGCACGGCTGCTCCGGCTTCTACTTCTGCGGTGGCACAGCGAGCTTGAGGTCTGCCGACTTCATCAGCGCTTCATGTGGGTGCGCTTCATCCACAGCAGTCAGGACCACTGTATGCGATCAAGATCACACGCCACCTATTCTTGCTGAATTGACTCCACGTGCTTGGTGATAGCGTCCAACCTTTTGCACTGGCTTCTATTTTTTAGCCGGTGCTCTGGGCTTGGCATCTGTCGGCGGCTCGCCTTCCGGATCGTCGCTTGGACGGTGTGCTTCCGGCCTGGCACAACTCTCCTCGACCCCAGCTTCTGCAGCAGGCGGCCCGACCAGATGTGCCTGTTCCAGGGTACGGAAATACTCCGGGCGTGTATGGCGGTAATGGTCTGCTGGGCCTCTCCCTGTAAGCCAAGAGGTGTCCATCGGGTAGACAACCGGGTCGAAGATCACCATGTAGAAGTGCCACAGGAGAATCGAGAAGGTCGCGAGCAACGCCTCATAATAGTGCACCGCGGTGGCCGCGTCCGATACCCACTTCGGGAAATGACCCAGCGTGAAGTTATTGAACCACAATAAGAAGCCGGACACGGTCATGACAACCGTGCCCCAAATAAACGCCCAGTATTCCACTTTCTCCGCATAGTTGAATTTCGCGAAGCGCGGTTCGATTCTCGTAAACCCCAGATTGTAGGCGAAGACCTGTATCAGATCAGCAATGTCTTTCGACTGCGGCAGCATCGCTTTCAGGAACAGGCGGTCTCGCCGCCTTACTACGAGGTGGATGATATGGTAGATCGTCGAAACGATCAGGATGATCGCTGCGGCACGATGCACCGCACCGCGGAACGCGAAGTGTCCCTCCCAGAACAGTAGTGGCCGTGCCCACCATTTCTCCGGATACTTCAGCGCAAAACCTGTAAGGACCAGTACTGGGAAGCTAACCATCACACCCCAGTGAGCGATGCGGAAGTTTCGATTCATCCGAGACACTTGCCCACCGGTTTCACGTCGTTGCCCTCGACGAATGAGCTTCGCCAACAAATCCAACAAGTTATGCACGATCATGAAGCCGAGTGTCAGCGGGATCAGTATCCAATAAAGCCAGCGGATCGATTTCACGACGGGATGCGCCGGACCGGTCGCCGTTTGTACGTGCACCGGACCAATGGCGAAGTGCTCGCCCGCCCCGGCGTGGCAAGCCCCGCAGGTTTTGGACAGATTCGACGCATTCACCGCCGAACGTGGATCGCTGGCCGGGAAGATGTTGTGCACGCCATGGCAGGAGGCGCAGTTGGCAACCGTCTGGGAGCCCTCGCGCATGGCTAAGCCGTGGTAGCTGTCGGCATAGGATGGAATCCGGTCTGTCGGCAGGTTGTAACGGGACGTGAGGCGCTCGTCGTTGTGGCAGCGCCCGCATGTGATGGTCGAGACGCGCGCCGCGTTTACCAGTGATGCCGCCTCCTTTGGTCCCAGGATCAGGTGCTCGCCGTGGCAGTCACTGCAGACGGGGGCATCGGACGCGCCGGCCTTCATGGCCTGTCCGTGCACGCTCTCAAGGTAGACTTTGCCGATTTCCCCATGGCACTGCCCGCAGATGGCCGCGACGTTCCAGTGATTGATCTTCGAACGCGAATCACGGCCCGGAAAGATGCCGTGGCAATCCGAGCAGCTTGCCGCCGTCTCGTTGCCATTCGCCACCGCCCGTCCATGCACGCTTTGCCGGTACAACTCGATGGGATGCGCAAACGGGATCTTGTGGCGTGAAAGGAATCCCGGGCTGCTGTGGCAAACCGCACATGTGTCCGGCAAATTCTTCTTGGCCACAGGCGAGGCCGCATCGTTCGCAGGCTGGATCTGGTGCACTGGTCCATGGCAGGAAACACACTTCGGCGCATCGGGATCGCCACTTGTGGCCGCCGTCCCATGGATGCTTTCTCGGAATTCCTTCACTTCCGGTGCATGGCATTGCCCACATTTTGCCGGCGCGATTTGACCCGACCCGTTAACTTCATGCGCATCGCCGTGGCAGGATTGGCATGCGTCATCGCCGAGCACGCCATGAATGCTCTTGGGCACACTCGCGGCTTGCTCAGCATGGCAAGTTAAGCATTGGACCCTCGCTACCTTAGCCGGATGGGGATAATCCTTGATGGCCGTGTGGCAGTCGTTGCAACTTAGAATGCTGTGGACACTAGCGGCGTGTCTCCCCGGGTCAATGGAAATATTTCTCCCCTCAGCGGACTTCATATCCGCTTGGCCATGACAGGCGAGACAGCCTTGGTCCTGCTTCAGCGGATGGGTTGCCTTGATTTGCACTGGCACCCGAGCGGGTATCAACGCGCAGATTAACAGGGCGAGTAACAGACAAAAAGGGCTCGTTCGCTTGACCGTATCGGCCGCACACCGCGCCCCTTTCAGCACGAATCGGACTCCTGCTGACTCTACTTCATTCCCAGGTCAGTCAGAATCTTGGGATTCTCTTCTCCGGCTGCCAGAAGCTGGTGGCACGCGGAACAATCATTCGTGATCGTATGGCCGTCGGCGCTGGTGTGGCTGCCGTCATGGCAGCGGAAGCAGCCCGGAAAATCGTTGTGCCCGAGGTTGTTCGGGTGAACGCCCCAAGTCATACGCATTTCCGGAAAGATGTTCCGGAGGTAGATCGCCGCCACTTGTTCTGCCGATTGTTGCAGCAGCGTGCGCCGGGTCTGATAGATCTCGGGATAATCCGTTCGATAAAAGCGGTCGAGCCCGCCGATGATGCGTAGCCGCGCCGTGTCGCGGTCGGGATAATCTACCTTCAAGAGTTCGACAGCCTTTTTCTTGATATAGGGAAGATCGGGGCTGATCAAACCGAGCGACATTTGCTTGTCCACCGCGCTTTCGGGCATATCAAAGGAGTGCGTCGGCCGGTTATGACAATCGATGCAATCCATTACGCGGTGCTCCCCCCGGTCCAATTGCGTCTGCGTCGGTTTCGTGTCCGTGGAAATAAACTCGGTCGTCTTTCCTTTGTCATCGGTGTAGTAGACCACCGGGATTACCTGCCGCTGCGCGTCAATCGAGATGTAACGGATGCGGGCACTATCCGCGAGGTGCCGCCCGTGTATGCCGACCAGACCCTGCCACGTCCGTCCACCCACCTTCAGGAGCAGAACGTCAGTCTGCGCCGAGTTCCTTTCGTCGTCCTTATAGCTCGTCTTAACCAAGAACTTGTCACCGGTAAAGCGCTGCGGCCAGTGACATTGCTCGCAGGTTTCCCGCGCCGGGCGCAAGTATTTCACCGGCGATGGAATCGGCCGCGAATAGGTGTGGAACGTCACGGCAAAAACCTGCCGCAGGCCAGAAAGCTTCGAACGCACGAACCATGGCGCTCCCGGCCCAATGTGGCAGTCGATGCAGGCCACGTGCGCGTGCGGGGAATTCTGATAGGCCGTGTACTCCGGACTCATCACTGTGTGGCAAGTTGTCCCACAGAAGTTGGTGGAATCCATGTATTCCACGCCGCGGTAGGAGGCCGTCGCAAAAATGAGCACGTTGAGCCCGGTCGCCAACGTCACGTACCAGAAACCGCGCCGCACCAGCGGCCCACGCGGGTCGATCGCCGGATAGACCGCGGGCAACTCGCCGACTCGGCGCAAACTTCCTCGCCGCCGCCAAATGCCCAGCGGAATCAGCACCAGCCCGAAGACGAAAAACCCAGGGAGAATCAGGAGAATCAAAATCCCCACATAGGGATGGGGCGGGCCCGGCAGGATGAAGTCATAGAACCAGAACGCGATCATGGTGAGTGCGGTGCTCGTCGTTAGCACTGCACCCGTGAGCGTGGTGGGGTTCTGTCCGAGAAAATAGGTGGGACGGGACCAGTCTCGAATCGTCTCGCGGAAGCTCATCACAAGCCGCTACTGCTTGCCTTTCCTAGTTGCGGCCTGGGCAAGAACGGGAGCAAGACGCCGAATTCGCCAGGGGCATGCCCCGTGCGCCCTACGCCACACGTCCAGTCTGAGCCACGAGGCCCGGACTGGAACCTACTTCTTGAGGGTTCGGATGTACGCCACCAGGCCTTTGATGTCGTCGGCCTTGAGCGTCTTTTCATAGCTCGGCATTTTATTCTTACCCTTGGCGATGATATCGGAAAGCTCGGCGTCAGACATTTTCTGCACCTCCGCGCCGCCGAAGTCGTGTGTGCCCAGCTTCTTCCCGACCGCCGAACCGCTTCCGTCCGCGCCATGGCACGCAGCACACTTAGCCTTGTAAGTTTCCTCCGCTGCTCCTTGTGCGGAGGCCGGCGCAGCGATGAACAGGACGCCAACCATCGCTATCACCACGAGAGCAAACATCCGAATACTCATACCCCTCATCGTCAGTCTCCAGTCGAACATCAGAATGCGTAACGCAGGGACTCGGTCAGCGAGTTCGCGTGAAAATACCGTGGCGCCGTGGGCCCAACAAACGAACCCTCGTTGTACTGATAATAATTCCAGCCGGTATTCCAAGCCAGTTTATGGCCCAAATCCACGCTCAGGCTGGCCACTGGCTGGTAGTACTTGTACTGCGAGGAGCCGAGAGGCTGCAGAATGCTGAACTGCGGTATGCTGCCGTCAACACTGGTGATGCTGTAGCCCAGGTTGGCCGTCAATCGCTTCACCGGTTTAAACCTGACTGTGCCCATCCCGAAATGAGTGTGGTTAGTATAGAACGAGTTAGCCAGCAGAGGATTGGATGGATCGTTCGCAGCACAAGAAGCGGCATTGGTCACGAAGGGAAGGCTCACCCCAGTTGGCGGTGTGTCGTTGAAGCAGATCAGCGCATTCTGGATCACGTCGTTGTAGTTGTACGCCAGATCCAGGCCGAAGCGCTCGCGCGGTGTGAGCGAGGCGGTGAGTCCATAGTTTCGGTTGTGTCCCAGGTAATTGGTTAACGACTCGGCGTTGGCATCTTGCAGAATGTTGATGGATCCGCCCAAGACCGCCCACGGCCGGGGTGTATAGGTTGTCTGGAACCGATAACGGGACTCCTTGCGTGGAGCCATGCGAACAATCACGTTGTCGTAATTGGTGTGCTCCACATCGAGATTCAGTCGCAAGGCATGGCTGGGTCGTGCCCAAAACCCAAGCAGCGCGGTGTGCTCGTGAACCACGAAGTGGTCTTCGTCTCCGAGAAAATCAATGAAGTGGTCGAAACTGCGATCCCCGTAGCGGTAACCGATCCGCACTCCCACCTTCTTCGAAATGTCCCAAGCTATTTCGGTCTGATTTCTCTTCCAGGTCTCATTGAAGGACGACTGAGTCGGAGTGTCTGTGGTCGCGGGAGCGGTAGCGCTCAGCGGAGTCAGCAGCGTGCACGCACCTGTACACACACTGTCGACCTCGCTGAAATTGGCATTCTCCGGAATGCGGTAGGCCCAAAAGTAAAATTTCTCGATCAGGCGCAGATGTTTGGTTAGGTGCACCGTGGCCCCAAGATCGAGCACGTCGGAAATTCGCCTTGTGCCTGCTGACCCAGTGCCGATGAAGGCGCGGGTGCCGGTACGCGTTATCAGGCCGTTGAAAAACTCGTCCAATGGCGTGTTCATATCCGCGGAACTATAAGCAAAAGAAGCGACCACGTCTATCCGCGGGAAGTAATTGCTGCGCAAACTGAGCCGCTCTGTGGGTGCGGAACTACGGATCCGCTGGTTCCGCAAGTAGCTGAAGTAACCGCTGCACGTGACATTGGTCAGGGTGCCAGTGGTATCAATCAGACTGGTTGCCGGTGGCCGCACGGCACAGGGTATCCTGTTCGCAGTGTCGATAGGCAAACCCAATTCAACGGAACCTCCACCCGGCAGGAGCGCCGGCGCGAAGGAAGTTAGTCGGGTATCCGTGTCTCCCTTGTAGTAGTCCAGGAATTGATCGTAGCCGAGGACGGTTCGCGGCAGGATCTTCCAGTCCACCCCGATGCGGTATGAGTTCATGGTTGTGTTCCAGGGCTGAAGTAGCAGGGCGTCGGTTCCCTCGTGGACGCTGCTGAACGAAGGGCCGGTCATGTTGTTGTGAGAATACCCCATGCGAAAACTTACCCGGGACTGCGGAAGCAGGGTGAGATCGATGTCGGTCATGCGCCGCGTGGTCTCAAATTCGTGGGGCGAGTTCAGTGCCGGAATCGACGGAGTGGAGGTCGGGGGATTCAAGGGATTCGTCAACAAGTTGTAGTTAGAGAAATTCTGATCGCGACGGAAACTACCTTGAAGGTTGTACCACTTGTTTTTGTCTGCCCGAAGCCACAAGGCATTGTTGGGATCACCTCCCCATCCAAAGCTGTTGAGGTAAAGATCGTCGAACAGCAGGCCTTGGTGGTCCAGCGATTGCATGGAAAGCGCCTGGTCGAGAAACCGCGGGCCGGTCTGCTGATTTACCAATGTGTCGTACATATCGCCACTGCCGGTCACGTTGTTGGACCTGTAGCCGAGCTCAACCGACGAGTGCATCAGGTAACCGCCGCGGGTAACGCTTTCTGGCTCCTCGGGCGGGTTCTGGCTAGCGCTGGAAGATTGCGCAGACAGCATTCCGGGTAACGACATGACCAAGACCGAAGCCAGCACTGCGAGGACCAACCTGAAGCCAGACCATTTCGCCGTCAGGCTTCGCCTCAGCGCGACGGCTTCGGTTACGGAAGAGCCGGGGAAAGATTGCAGAAGATCGAGTTTTCTTGGCAACGCCATCGGTTCTCCCTCACTTGAAAAAGACAGCGCTGAAGTCGGACCCATGAATCTGGTTGTGACACATGGTGCAGGCCTGATACTTCGCTGATTGATTGTGTGCCGGCCCGATTGGCCCCTGAGTCGGGAAGGTATGGCATTGCAGACAGAGCATGTTTACCAGGCTCACTTTGAGGAGCCGGGGATTGGTCGAACCGTGGGGCGTGTGGCAACTGCTGCAGCCCTCGGTCTTGACCGGCACATGCTCGTAGACGAAAGGCCCCTGCTTGTCGACGTGGCACTTGTAGCAGACGGCGTCCCCGCTGGGAAGGGTCCTGGCCTGTCGCACGGTCGCTGTCCCATGCGGGTTATGGCAGTCATTGCATTGCACCAAACCCTGGTTGACCCGATGGTGATAGGGTTTGGTAAAGTCTGCCTTGGCCGCGGCATGGCATCCATAGCAAAGCTGCGGCTGGTTCTGGACTAGCAGATGCTGCTTTTCCTGGGCGTGATGGGGAGAGTGGCAGTCGAGACAGCCGACATCGCCACTGGCGTGGGCGGATTCGGCGAAATGTGACTGCTCGTGACCTTCGCCGTGGCAGCTAAGACAGCGAGCGCTGGTCTCCTGTCGTGAATGCTCCTTGAACACGAATATCTTGGTTTTGTCGCCGCCCCCTGCCACGTGGTCCGCACCGGGACCGTGGCAGCCCTCGCAACCTTGCTTCGAGGGGCCGCCCTCTTTATTCAGTGTGGTCTTCCAGTGCGGCGTTTTCTCCCAGCTGTTGTAAATTTCATCGTGACAGGTCTTACAGGTCTCCGCTCCCACGTATTTGGAAGTCTCGGATGGGCCCGTGGCGGCCAAGGATTGGGCTGGTTTGTCCTGCTGGGCTGTCGCCGATGTACACAGCATCGCTGCCAACAGGCAGACCATGGCGGGTACACGAACACTGCGCGCCTTGAATTCCCGCATTCGTTTTGCCTTCCGCAGTTGGTTGATTTGCCGGGAGTCAAATTATCTACCGGCAGAGTTTGCAGTTCTGTGATCTTTGTCACAAAACAAAGTGTTTGGGATACTCGGAGTTCCCGAAGAGTAACGACTCAGAATCGAGGAAGAAGGTCAGGCCAGCAACTTCTGAAGGCTTGCCTTGTTTACGATGAGCAGCCTGGAACCATGAACTTCCACGAGACGCTTGCGCTTAAACTCCGCAAACAGGCGCGTCACGGTCTCGCGGGAGGTGCCAACCACGTCAGCAATTTCTTCGTGAGTGAGAATCAACTTCGCTCGCGCGTGGCCGTGATCGTGATCCTGGTCCGCGGTCAGATCCAACAGGAAGCGAGCCAGCTTTCCTTCCGCCGACCCCGAGAGTCCAAGGTAGCGAACCTCGCGATAGGTGGCATGATAGATATCGCTGAGTGTCTCCGCGACCCTCAGACCCACCTCGCCATGCGCCCGCACAAAGTCCCGAAAGGGTCTCCGGGAGATGAAACTGGCCTGAACAGGCTCGAGCGCTTCGGCTGTGGTCTCATAACGTTTTCCGGAGATCGTTCCAGGTAGGCCTACGACGTCTCCTGGGGTCGCCAAGTGCAGAATCAACGATTTGCCGTCAAACGAATTGGCAGACAGCTTCACGCTACCCTCATAAATCACGAAAATGCCGCGGGGAGCCTGGCCTTCGGCGAAAAGAATCTCGCCTTTGCGATAGGCTGCAGACAACGATATGGCAGCGAGTTCCGCCCGCACAGCTTGGGGCAGATTGCGGAAGAGACGGTCTTTTGGCAGCGGATAGGGTATGTGATTCTCAACAACTTCTAGGCCGTACGGCGTTTTCACCTTTTCCGTGGGGCTCCTCATACGCCTCTTTTTCCTGGGAATGACGAGCATCCGATCGGTCACTTTCCTACCTCCCGGGGCGACTTGATTTCGCCGCCTCCCTGTTTCTATTGATAGACCTGCCAGGGCACTTCGCCTGTGATCCCACTCACTGCTATCGATGACCGGGGACACGGCAGGCATTCCAGTGGAAGGTCCAAGATAGTTGAATAAGCAAGTGACCCAGGCCGAGGGCAGTAGAAACGAAGGCCCCCCAGTTGTCCTCCACTGTACGAGTCTCCTGATGGTAAACGATTGGCTTTTCGATCCGTCGGGCAGCCCTCGGTCTTTATCCGCGCCTGCTGCCGTCCACGACCGCGCCCCAATATGACATCACTGTCGAGAAGGCCCTCTCTGGACCGCACACTCTGCGCGTTGGGCTTGCATGGTGGGCGTTCGGCATGTGCATGGCCTTCACCAATTTCGTCATCGTGTCCCGCATGTTCCGGGGGAAGGTTTCCCTGGAGAGTGGCGGCTACGGGCACTGAGCAATGCTCTTTGTCTGTCTACCCATTCTGGTTCAGGGCCGAGGTGACTAAGAAAACCCCAGTTTGATGATTCTCATCCTTCCCGCTTCTCATTCTTTTCGTTTGTGACTTGAATCACACGCCTGTGTGAGCCAGGTTCCCGACAATATCACCTCGTTCCAGCATGCTTTATATGACCGTTCCCCGAAAGCGGTCGTAGGGTTTCGGAGGAGTCCGGAAGGGAATGTCATGCCGCGTAAGTTCAAGACCATGGACGCCAACGAGGCAGTCGCAAATATTGCCTACCGCCTCAATGAGATCATTGCCATTTATCCAATCACGCCGTCGTCTACCATGGGCGAATGGGCGGACCAATGGTCGACGGAAGGCGTGCCCAACATCTGGGGCAGTGTGCCCCACGTGGTTGAAATGCAAAGCGAAGGTGGTGCCGCCGGAGCCGTTCATGGTGCTCTGCAGACCGGAGCCCTGGCCACCACTTTCACTGCTTCGCAGGGCCTGCTGCTGATGATCCCCAACATGAATAAGATCGCAGGTGAACTTACGCCTACGGCATTTCACGTCACCGCCCGCACCGTAGCCGCCCACGCGCTCTCGATTTTCGGCGACCACTCGGATGTGATGTCTTGCAGAACTACGGGGTTCGCGATGCTCTGCTCCAACTCTGTCCAGGAGGCCATGGACTTAGCGCTCATCGCTCATGCCGCCGCTCTCGAATCCCGTATCCCTTTCTTGCATTTCTTTGACGGCTTCCGCACTTCGCATGAAGTCAACAAAATCGAGATGCTCACCGAAGACGACATGCGCGCCCTTATCAACATGGATCGCGTCTTCGAGCATCGGCAGCGCGCGCTTTCTCCAGACCATCCGGTGTTGCGCGGTACCGCACAAAATCCTGACGTCTACTTTCAGGCGCGTGAAGCCGGCAGTCCTTACTACGAGGCCTGCCCGGATAAGGTCCAGGCGGTAATGGACAAGTTTTCTCAGGTCGTGGGGCGTTCGTATCACCTGTTCGACTACGTGGGAGCCCCCGATGCCGAGCGCGTTATCGTCATGATGGGTTCCGGTGCAGAGACCGCCCACCAGACGGTGGAGCATCTGAACCGAAGCGGCGAGAGAGTTGGCTTGCTGAAAGTCCGGCTGTACCGCCCGTTTTCTGTCAAGCGATTGATCGAGTCTCTTCCCGCAACCGTGCACGAGATTGCCGTCCTTGATCGTACCAAGGAAGCTGGCGCCGCGAGAGAGCCGCTCTATCTTGACGTGGCCAACGCTATTCAAGAAGGAATCAAGTTGGGCTATGGAACGCTGAGGATCGCGCCGGAAATCATCGGTGGTCGCTACGGTCTCTCTTCAAAAGAATTCACGCCCGCAATGGTCAAAGCGGTTTACGACAACTTGGCCGAGACGAAGCCCAAGGACCACTTCACGATCGGCATTCAAGACGACGTGAGCCATACCAGTCTGGATTACGATTCCGATCTTTCCATCGAGCCAGAGAATGTGGTGCGAGCCATGTTCTACGGCCTGGGCGCGGATGGTACTGTTGGAGCCAACAAGAACTCCATCAAGATCATCGGCGAGAATACCGAGAACTACGCGCAGGGCTACTTCGTCTACGACTCCAAGAAGTCTGGCGCGATGACCGTTTCGCACCTGCGTTTCGGTCCCCAGCCGGTCCGATCAAGCTACCTGATTTACAAGGCCAACTTCGTGGCCTGCCATCAATGGATTTTCCTCGAGCGCTATGACATGCTCAGCACCCTGGTTCCGGGCGGCGTTTTCCTGCTCAATAGTCCTTTTGGGCCGGACCAGGTTTGGGACCATTTGCCGCGTGAAGTCCAGACGCAATTGATCGCCAAGAAGGCCAAGTTTTACGTAATTGACGCCTATCAGGTGGCGCGCGAGACGGGCATGGGCTCGCGCATGAACACCATCATGCAAGCGTGCTTCTTCGCTATCTCCAAGGTTCTGCCTCGCGAAGAGGCCATTGAAGCCATTCGCAAGTCCATCCGCGATACTTACGGCAAGAAGGGTGAGGAGGTCGTACGGCAAAACCTGCGCGCCGTAGACGAGACATTGGCACATCTATTCGAGGTCAGCGTGCCGGAGAAGGTCACCAGCCAAACCGAAATGCCAGCCCCGTTCTCTGCGCAGGCTCCAAAGTTTGAGCGTGATGTGCTCGGCGTTATCTACGCGGGCCACGGCGATGAGATACCCGTGAGCGCTTTCCGAGCCGATGGAACCTTTCCTACCGGCACCGCCAAATGGGAAAAGCGCAACATCGCGCTCGAGATTCCTGTCTGGGATACAAAGACGTGTATCCAGTGCGGCAAGTGCGCGATGGTGTGCCCCCACGCCGTGATCCGTATCAAGGTCTACGACTCAAAGGATCTCGACGGTGCGCCTGCAACTTTCAAGTCTACCGCCGCACGCGACAAGGAATGGCAGGATCTGAAGTACACCATCCAGGTCGCGCCAGAAGACTGCACCGGATGCGGCATCTGCGTCGATATCTGTCCCGCCAAGAACAAGAGCGAGACGCGCCTGAAAGCTATCAACATGGCGCCGCAGCCTCCGCTGCGCGCCCCGGAGCGGGAGAACTGGGAATTCTTCCTCAAGATTCCAGAGCGTGATCGCCGAAAGATCAAGATCACGAATATCCGCCAGCAACAGGTGCAGGAGCCTTTGTTTGAATTTTCCGGGGCATGTTCCGGGTGCGGCGAGACGCCATATCTGAAGCTGGTTTCGCAGCTCTTTGGGGACCGGGCAGTGATCGCCAATGCGACCGGCTGCTCTTCCATCTACGGCGGCAACCTGCCGACGACCCCGTGGGCTAAGAATGCCGACGGCCGCGGGCCGGCTTGGTCGAACTCGCTTTTCGAGGACAATGCTGAGTTCGGCTTGGGCTTCCGGGTTTCGATTGACAAGCAGACCGAATTCGCCCGTGAGTTGGTGCGCCGTCTGGCGGGGCCAATCGGAGAAGAACTCGTCACCGCTTTGCTGACAGCACCGCAGAAAGACGAGGCAGACATTTTTGAGCAGCGGCAGCGCGTCGACCTGCTGAAGGAAAAGCTACGGGGTCTGAACTGCCCTGAAGGAAAGCACCTGCTGGCTCTCGTGGACATGCTGGTGAAAAAGAGCGTTTGGATCGTCGGCGGCGACGGCTGGGCTTACGACATCGGTTACGGAGGTCTGGACCACGTGCTGGCCAGCGGACGCAACGTGAACCTGTTGGTCCTCGACACCGAGGTCTATTCCAACACGGGCGGCCAGGCCTCGAAATCCACCCCGCGCGGGGCAGTCGCCAAGTTCGCAGCAGGAGGCAAACCGGCGCCAAAGAAAGACCTTGGGCTGATGGCCATGAGTTACGGCAATGTCTATGTGGCAAGTGTTGCTATGGGCGCAAAGGACGAACACACGCTCAAGGCGTTCCTCGAAGCGGAAGCCTACGACGGCCCCAGCCTCATCATTGCTTACTCACACTGCATCGCGCACGGCATCAACATGACAATGGCAATGTCAGACCAGAAGGTCGCGGTTGACTCGGGTCAGTGGCTGCTCTATCGCCACCATCCGGAGCGTACCCTCGCCGGTGAGAATCCTCTGGCGCTTGACTCCCGCGCCCCCACGCGCAAAGTCCGAGACTTTCTACAACAACAGGCGCGCTTCAAGATGCTCCACAAGAGTAGGCCTGAAGATGCCAAGCGGTTGTGGCAGCAGGCACAGCAGGATGCTGAGATTCGCTATCGCCTGTACGAGTATTTGGCGCAGCGCAAACCAGAGCAGGCAGCAGCTCCGGCAGAGACGCGCCACGATCACCCCGAGCCAGTGGCGGCTCGAAAATAGCGGCTCGCCTTAGAAAGGAGGGAACATCATGGACCTAAACACAAAATATCTTGGCATGCAGCTGCGCACACCGCTGGTCGCCTCCGCATCCCCGATTTCGCAGGAAATCAGCGGAATCCGCGGTCTCGAAGATGCCGGCGCCTCGGCCGTCGTGCTCTACTCCCTGTTCGAAGAACAACTGCATCAGGAGGGCCTTGAGCTCGAACATCATCTGAACGCCGGTACAGAGAGCTTTGCCGAGTCCCTCACTTATTTTCCCCAGTCCAGCGAATTCCGCACCGACCCCGATGGCTATCTGAATCACATTCGGAAAGCCAAAGATGCGGTAGACATTCCGATTATCGCCAGCCTCAATGGTGCGACCCTGGGCGGTTGGGCTAAGTATGCTAAGCAGATCGAGCAAGCCGGAGCCGACGCCATCGAGTGCAATATCTACTTCATTCCGACAAGCATGGACATCTCTGGTTCGGAAGTAGAAAGGATCTATATTGACATCCTCCGGGAAGTAAAGATTTCCGTTCACATTCCTGTAGCTGTCAAGCTCAGTCCGTTTTTCAGCAACATGGCCCACATGGCCAAGCGGCTGGACGACACCGGTGCAGACGGCTTGGTGCTGTTCAACCGCTTCTATCAGCCCGATATCGACCTCGACGAATTAGAAATTAAACCTAGCGTGCTTCTCAGCAGCCCGCAAGAGTTACGGCTGCCCCTGACCTGGATTGGCATTCTCTATAGCCGCATCCGTGCCAACCTGGCAGCGAGCAGTGGTGTACATGGCCACGAAGACGTGATCAAGCTGCTCCTGAGCGGCGCCGATGTCACCATGCTGTGCTCCACTCTGTTGCGCAACGGAATCAGCCATCTGCGTCATATCGAAGACGGTGTTCGAGAGTGGATGGAAGATCACGAATATGAGTCTGTTTGCCAGATGCAAGGCAGCATGAGCCAGATCCGCTGCCCCGATCCGGGAGCCTTCGAACGCGCTCAGTACATGCGAGCGGTAAAAGGCATGCAGCAAGTGCTGGTAACCGGCCGAGAGGCATGGAGAGTCTTGAGCGGCGAATAGCCGTGCGTACGCGAGAGTCGAAACCATCGCACCTGAGCCGAACAATGTGTCCTATTTCCTGAGCGAAGGGTGGTTTTTCGTGATCGAGTCTTCGACTTCGCCGTAAAACTGGGACGCCTGGACGAGGATCTCGTTTGCTTCCTCTCGGTAGCGACGTTGGGGAAGGTGTAGTCGATAGTATTTCGCTTTCGGCGGTAGGTCTCGAAGTAGTCGGCATACTTGTGAGCAGGTTTTCCCAACGCAAGTTGCCCGACCTGGCTCATGATCCGATATCCCGCGCAAGCAATGGCCATATTCGCGGCCTGGAGTGCAGCGTTGTAAGCGGTCGCGAATCTTCGGTCTGCCGAAAGGGCTGTGCAATGCCTGCGGCTGCCAGGTCGCGGGCGATCAGGGTCCGCATGTTGTCCAATTCCTTCCTGGAGGTCTTGTGTCGCTGGGCTTCCTTATTTGCCAACAATTTCGTGCAAGTCACTTTGACCTCCTTTCACAAACTGTTTCCGTCCCCGCAAGACAGTGGTGAGGAAATGGTCGCGCGATTTGATTTTTTTCCGGAACTCCTCTGGTGAGTAGGTGGTCACGTTGACCTCTCTTCCGAGGCGCCGCTCCGCCGGAGACAGGTCAGCGAGCCCTGCTTTGCGGGTCTTGCCAGGGCTTGGTTGCACGCTCTAATTTCAACGGCGAAGAAGCCCTCTCCGAATTCTTGCTGGAGAAATAGCGGACCGCAAGCGGGCCTCGGATTCACTCTTTTAGATCAACATGCTGGACGCCTTCAATTGAGCGTCCCAGGAAGCGCTGGCCAAGCCGCTGGAATTTCTCCACGCTATCGGTGGCGAAAAACTTGAGGCGAGCCTGTGCGCGGCGTTCATCTTCGCCGTCGTCAACTTGCGGCAGGAGCGCCCGCATGCGGCGGGCAACGGCTCTCGCCGTAGATTCGGCTGAATCCACGATCGTGACGTGAGCGGGGGCAACACTCTGCAAAAGCGGCTTGAGCAGAGGGTAGTGCGTGCAACCGAGGACCAGGACGTCAGCGTCCTCGAATTCCCCTTGGAACGCTTCACCCAGGTAGATGCCGGCAACCTGCTTGGTTACGGGATGCTCGACCCATCCTTCTTCAACCAGCGGAACCAGCAAAGGGCAAGCTTTCTCCGTTGCCTGCATTCCGCGTGCAGCCAGCGCCTTTGAGTAAGCCTGGCTGCTGACCGTGGCTTCGGTTCCGATGACCACGATTCGTTTATTCTTGCTCACTGCGGCTGCCGAGTCGGCCCCCGGCTCGACTACTCCAATCACAGGCACGTGGGTGGCAGCGGTAATGCGGTCAAGCGCGAGCGCCGTGGCTGTGTTGCAAGCGATCACCAGCAACTGGGCGCCATGAGACTCGAGGTAGTGCGACGAGTCCACTGCATACCGAGCTACGGTATCCACCGACTTAGAACCGTAGGGCAGACGCGCCGTGTCCCCAAAGTAGATGAAGTCCGCTCCAGCAATTACTTCAAGTAACGCTTTAAGGACAGTGAGGCCGCCGAAACCAGAATCGAATACGCCGATGCTCGGACGTCGCTTGGACATGCTTTGATTGTGATCATAACGTGTTGTTCGATGCGCCCAGGTGATCAAGCGGATGCGCTGACGAACTGAGCCCTGGAGTAAGGGATTTCCCCTTAGCGGGCGGGGGTTGATTCAGTGACCAATCCCCGGTCAAACCCCGCCGCTCTTCCACAGCAAGGCCCAGGCGGAATAGGAGCACCGTGAGGACAAGTGCGGGGATGGCCGAGGAAGGTGCATATCTTATCCGTGGCTTCGGGCGAGAGGATGTGCTCGAATTTGCAGGCCTGCTGCTCAATTTCTGACTCGCTATCCATGGCGAGGCTGTCGGTGAAGAGCCGTTCCGCGAGACGGTGGCGGCGAATAATGCTTCCCGCGCGCTCCCGGCCTCGCGGCGTGAGTTCGACAATCAGAGTTCCGTCTCCCACAGACGTGGACACGGGTTTGAGCGCTTCGTGACACGGATTCACAAAAGGCTTATGGCCATGGGGCTGAGGAGGATGGGGCATCGACCGAACGAATCCCATCTCGATCATCTTCTCAATTGCCCAACTGACGGGCAGCGCACCGTGGACCTCCATACGCTCGACCTCGGCAATCTCGCCATGCTCGGCCAGCACCCAGAGCTCTTCCAGCACTTCATCAAGTTGCTCCTCATCGGCCATGGAGAAGACTTCGTGCGCGATCTTGCCATGATGTAGTTCGATGCGGCGATCCGCCAGGCGCGCCACTACCGGGTCATGCGTAACCATCACGATGGTGCGCCCTTGCTGGTGGAATTCGCGCAGCAGGCGCAACACGATTTCTTCATTTTGTGCGTCCAGATTGCCGGTGGGCTCGTCAGCGAGCACGATCTTGGGATCATTGATGAGCGCTCGGGCAATGCAGACTCGTTGCTGCTCACCTCCGGACAACTGTGACGGAAGATGATGTTCGCGATCGCCCAGGCCCATCCGCCGAAGAGCCTCGCTGGCTTCCTTCTCGTCCGTCATGCTGTGGAAATACTGCGCCAGCATCACATTCTCTACCGCGGTTAAGAAGGGAATGAGATGGAACTGCTGAAAGATGAAGCCAATTTTTTCCGCGCGCACCCGATCGAGTTCGTGGGAAGAAATGCCCGCAACGTTTTGCCCGTCGAGCCAGACTTCTCCTGCACTCGGTCGGTCCAGGCAGCCAATCAGGTTCACCAGCGTTGATTTGCCCGATCCCGACGGGCCCATGATCGACAACCATTCGCCGGGCACTACGCGAAGAGAAATATCATCCAGAGCGCGAATCACACCGCTGCTGCTAGTGGCATTGCCATTCCCGCTTCCGATCTCGGCAGCCTTAGCGGGGTAGAGCTTGGTGACGTTCTTGATCTGAATCATCTCACTCTCCCCTTAAGATGGCTGCTGGCTGTATCCGCCGCAAAGACGAGATGGGCACGATGGCCGACAGCAAAGTCACTACTATGCTACCAGCCATGACCATGGGCAGAATACTGAAACGTGGCGTCACCGCAGCGTGAAAGTTAACCCGGCCAATCCAGGCAGCAATGCCGATGCCGGCCGCAAAACCAATCACCGCACCCCCAGCGCCCACGACCGCGGCTTCGGCAGCGAAAAACCCATGGAGCAGGCGCGCGGACGCGCCCAACGCTTTCATAATGGCGAAGTCGCGTCGGCGGTCGAACACCCAACCCATCAGCGTGGAAAGAACGCAAAGGGCAGCGGTCAAAATGATGAGCGCAGTCGCCGCCAGCAGGGTGGAGCGAGTCTTTCCCAGCACCCGAGCCTCTCCTTCAACAATTTGTCGCACCGGCCGCACTTCGGCTACTGGCAGCGACTGAGAAAGTTCGCTCATGATGCCCGCAATTTCCTGCGGCGAGCCATAAGCGGCAACCTCGATTGTGGACAGCTGTACTCCGGTCCAGGCCACCAAGTCAGAGAGGGAAATAAAAATGCGGCTATCTTCGGCCGCGCCGGTTCGTACAGTTCCGGCAGGCGCCAAATGGATTGATCGGCCTCGAAAGGTTAGGTCGAAAGATTGGCCCTGGGGGGCGATCTCGGGCGTGGCACGAATGCCGATCAGGGCTTGCCCTGGCCTGGAAGGCCAGGCGCTCACCGACCACCAGCGATCCAGCTGGCGGACACGATCGAAATCGACACCTGCAACTACCAGCGGCTGGCCGTCGTTCCTGCGGCCCACGATCAGAGCAAACGGAGATGCCAAGCCACGACCGCGGAGCACCGACTCCACTTGCGTAACAGCGCTGGTGGGAAGGGAAGCGCCGTCTTTTCCAACAACCATAATGTTGGCCCCGTAGTTGCGGAACTCGCGGCCCAACTTCACCTGCACGTCCTGGTACAGATTTAACATCGCGGTGGCCACCGCGGCAGCGACAATCATGGCCCATAGCGCCGCCAGAGCCCGTCCTCGTCGCAGCCAGGCCGCCCGCACCAGCATGCGCAAAAACATGGACGTGGGCGCTGCGTTTCGGCGGCTGGCTGCGACATCTTGCGCAGAACGGAAAGGCGCGCCGGTCATAGTTCACCTCGCAGTGCAAACACCGGATCCATATCGACAGCGCGGCGTATGGCCGCAGCACTTCCAGCGAAGGTCACGATCACCGCGATCATGACAATCACCGGCAGGAGCACAGGTTGAACTGTGATCTGCGAATCAAAGATTGAGCGGCCAATCTGATGTGCCAGCGCTCCCCCCGCGGCAAATCCAACAAGGCCACCAACGATCGCGAGCAGACTGGCCTCCGCGAAGAAGATGGACGCGACCGCGGCTCGCCCAGCGCCCAAGGACTTCATCAAACCCACTTCCGCACGCCGCTCAAACATGGTGGTGGCCATGGCCGCGGAAACCGCAAGCGCCGAAGCCAACAGCGCCGCCAATGTGATCAGAAAGATGAGCCCTTCAATGCGGGTGAGAATGGCACCTTCGTTCTGCGCCACCTGCCGAATCTGTTCCGCATGGGAGTGCGGAATCGCTTCCTGCAATTGGTAAGCAATCGATTGGGGATAGGGCGAACAATACCAGCGGTCATACATCGCCCCCGAAAGGCTCTTGGGATCGCGACGGGCGAAAGCATCCTCAGGTTTGGTGAGGGCACTGACGTAGATACGCCGAACGGCGCCGGGTTTCCCAACAATATCCTGCGCCAGAGCTAAGGGTGCTACCACTTGATCGTCTTCGCTCGTACCCGTCGAAAGAATTCCCGTCACCCGAACAGGGCGCCTGGCCAGGGTGAGGTCGGAGCCTCGACGGATCCCCAGCTTGGCGGCCAACCGCTCGCCCAGGAGAACCTCGCGCGACCGTTCACCCTCATCCGGCCAGGATCCTGAAACTCGCCACCAGGGATGCGTCGTCCGCACCCCGGCGGTAAAAGATTGCTTTCCGAAGGAAAGCTGTTTTCGAAAGTACGTTCCCAGCACCGTAACATCCTGGGTTTGTCCACCGCTTTCGACAGTCGCATTTACCGACAGCACGGGAGAGATGCCGGTGATGTTGTTGTGCCAGAAGATGCCTTTAATCTTGGGCAGATCGGCTTCGTCGAGGAACCCACCCTCGCTCGAAGGCTTGAGGTTGATGCCACCCATTTCCACGTCGAGCGAGTCGTCCTCGGGAGTGACCAGAAGGTTGGCGCCAAAGGTGCGCAATTCGCGGTTGATCTTGTCGCCAATGTCGGTGGCGACGGCAATCATCGCCGTAGCCACAGTCACGCCCAGCGTAATGGCCGCGCCGGCCAGAAGTTTGCGGCGCTTCTGGCGGCGGAACGATTCATACACCAGTCGCACGAACATCGCTAGTTCTGCGCGAACTTGCGACCGCCGGCCGCAACGTCCGCCTCCTGAACGATCACCGCATCGGCAGTCTGAGAGGCCTTAAGCGGAATAGGATTACAGCCGCCGCCGTTGCCGATTGACTGGGGGCTAATCGGAGCAGCGCAATTCTTGCAAACCACTCCGTTCGGCCCCTTGTAGAAGCCGACGGCTCCACAAATCTCACAGGCGTCAAAGACCGTCGCGATTTTTCCATCGGGCTTCTGATAAAGCCAGAAGCGTATGTCGACGCCGTTCTCCTGGGCCTGAAAGCGATGCAGATCACCGTCTGAAACCTGCGCCAGCGGAATTCTCACCTCGCCGTTAACGAACACGACCGGAGTGGCCGGGGAAAGCGCGCTCACGCTCTTGGTGTAAATAAATTCCGCCGTGACCAGGGCGATGAAGACGAAGCAGAAGACATAAACCGATGCCATCCAGAGACGCTCGCGGCGAGCCGTCCAGGCGCTCTTGCGGTATTGAGCGGGAGAGCTCGCTTCGGGCAAAGGCTGGCGGCGCTGCGCATCGAACAACACCATGAGGCCGGCCAGGGCGAAGATGGTCACGAAGAAAAACAGCTGGTTGCGCACGATGGGACCCATGATCGCCATCTCCCGTTTCGAGGACGGGAGTACTCCGCTTTCCGAAAGTTCGTGCAGCCCGGTGAGAAGAAGTTGAGCGGCAACCAGAAACAGAATCGCGGTCGTGACCCGGAAGAACTTTTGCAGATTGATGCGCACGCTGCCCTTGACGAACATCACACCGAAGGCGATGGCGGCAATGATGCCAAAAAGTGTGCCCAGGAAACTCATCAGTTCGGTGCTGTTCAAAGAAACCGCGGAAAGGACTAACACAGTTTCGGCGCCTTCGCGCAAGACCATCAGAAACACAAAAATGAACAGCCCAAACCACGCATTCTTGCCCGCCAGCGTCCCCACCTTGCCTTCGATTTCTCCCTTTAGCTTGCGGCCGGTCCTCATCATGAAAACCACCATGGTGACGACGAAGAAGGCGGCTGCCAGCATGATCCAGCCTTCAAAAACATCTTCATTCCAATGCGTGCGGGAGATCACGACAGCCACGGCAATGCTGCCCAGAAAAGCTCCACCCAGAGCCGCGTAAACCGCCTTGCGCAGGTCGTTGCGGCCGATCTTGGCCAAATAGACCAGGGTGATGCCGACGATGAGGGCCGCCTCAACGCCCTCCCGCAGGGTAATGATGAAGGCCTCGAGCATCTTAGAAAGGCATCTCTATCATTTTGAAAATGAATTTCAATTTCAACTTCAAGGATAAGCTGCTGGCGGCTTGGGCGTCAACGCGGCAAGCAGTGAAAGGCACGAATCTGGGGTTCTGCCGCGACTTGAGCGCATTCCTGTGGTTGAGGAGAAACCTAGAGCCGCTTAAGAAATTGCTCCGCCGCCACAAACTCGGGAAAAAGCCTTTCTTCCACCTGAAACTCGGCCGAATGCACGCATCTTCGGCTGCCGCGAAGTTTGATGGGATGCTTGAGGTGCAACATCTCGTGATAGACGATGTACTCCACCGCGTAGCAGGGAACCGAGGGGTGGTCGAACACCCGGCTGATCACGATGGCATTGTGTGCGGGGTCGTAATGCCCAAGTATGCGGCGAGTGCGGCCCCGACTCCAGCTCATGCGCGGACGCGCCAGCAGTCCGTGAAAAAACCTCGAGTTCAAGTCTTCGAACACCACCTCAAGATCATAAAAATGTCCTTTCGAGCCGTGGAGGCGCTTGCGGCCGCGCATCTGCCTCACCAGGTGCGCCTTGCGGACGATTTCACGGCTGCCGACATATTTGCGATAACGAGCCGCCTGGCCGCGATCGATGGGCTTCCGGTAGATCTTCGCGAGCAGAATGTGAGCGATGGCGCGAAGAACGCTTGCGGGAGCGCCTTCGAGCAAATCCGAGAGCCGCACCAGAAGCCTACCCTCGCGCATGCGGATGGTGTTGTTGACGTTCGCGAAGGCGAAGAACTCAATCTTCAGCTCGGGCGGGGAAGATCCAGGCCGCAGTTCCCGGTATGCTTCGTGAAAAAGTTCAGGCAAGCCGTCTCGCACGCTGAGGGTAGATTAGCATGAAGACATTTCGCGCTCCGCACGCAATTATTTCTTCTTGTGTTTGGCGGCTTCTTCCATGTCGGCCAGCAATTGGCGGTGCTCCTCCGCGGAACTGTCTAGAGTATCAATCGCGTTGCTGAGAGTGAACTCATAGGTCTTGACCTCTTCCGCCGGAATGTCCGCGGCATCCTTCAACGCTCGTAACTTAGCCTGGAATTCGGTGTCCGCTTCGATGATCAGCTTGAGCGGCTTTCGGATGTCGTCTTTGCGATTGAGGTAAGTATCCACGTTGTCGTTGAGCTCGTCATAAATCAGAAGAAAATCGTCCAGTTTGTCGTGCGTCTGCGCCGCCCGATCTTTAGTCTTGGGATCATTCCGCATTTGCTCCAGCGCGACCAGGCGAGCGCGGGCAAACTTCATGTAGAGCCCGAGACGCTGCTGCGGCTCCCAACTGGCGTCGCGGACTTGATCAATCTCCGCCTGAGTGAGTGGATCACGTCGACGCTCCCCCGCCGCCATAGCAGCGATCATGAGCAGCAAAGACCAGCCCACCAACCTGCGTAATGGGCGCGCCGTCATTTGCGGTCCTTGGGAAACATAGCCGCGAGCAGGTCATCTCGCACCCGTTGCAGCCGGTCGATGGCGGCCTCGACGGGCACCTGTTCTTCATGATTCACTGCGCGCTTGATATCGAAGAGCTTCCGCACCATTTTGCGTACTGCGATCTCGGTCTGCTTTTGACGTTTATGGAACTGAATGGAGGAATCACGCGCCTGCTCGGCGAAGGAAGCGACATCATCCAACGCGGTCCTGGCTTTCTCGTTCTCGTCCGCCGAGTAGAACTTGTCCGCCGCTTCCAGCTGCCGTTCCGCAATCTGGATGCACAGCTGGATTCGATCCCCGGTACGAGCCGAGGCTAACTGCGCTTTCAATTCTTCAACGGTTGCTGGTTGGGTGGAGGCGCTTGCAGAGAAAACAGAGAGGACAAATATGGCGACGCCGGCGCCCAGAAACGCGGGATTTACTTTTCCTAACATTCCTTTACTTCTTCCACGGAGTTACTTCCTGGGCTCGATGGCGATGAGGCGATGCCGCGCCTGCCATTCCTGATCAGGATACTTCCCATTGGCGCTGTTTAGGAAGAGATGATAATTTGCGGCAGCCGGTTTGTATTCGCGAAGGTGGTCGTAGGCCGAGGCCCGCAGAAAATACGTGACCGCTATTTCCGGAAGAAATTTAGCCCGCGCGTCCAGTGCTTTGATGGTGAGCGGGTAGTTCTTATTCTCATTGGCAGTAAAGGCGAGGTCGCCATAAGCTTCGCCGAAGTCCGGTTTGAGTTTCACCGCCGTGAAAAATTCGTTCTGGGCCTCGGGAAACTTCTTCTGCCGCATCAAAGCCTGTCCCAGCCCGCGGTGAAGTTCGGCATCGCTCGGAGATGCGGCAATCAGGGCACGATGGGCGGACTCAGCCAGATTGTTTTTTCCGGCGGCTGTATACAAATCGGCCAGTTCTCGCTGTGCCGAGACATCTTGTGGCGACAGCTTTGCCCCCGCTTGCAGTTCCGGGATCGCTTCCTCGTTCTTGCCCTCCGCCGCCAACACGCGTCCCAGTTGGATGTGTCCAGCACCCTGGTCCGGGCGTAGGGCCACCAGCTTACGCAGAAATTCTTCCGCTTCGCGAAAGCGGCGTCCGCGCATGTAAATATTGGCCAGGCCAGTAAGTGCGTCTGACGCCTTGGGATCGAGAGCAAGGGCCTGTTTGTACTCCTGCTCGGCATCTGCCAATTGGTTTTCGTTCTCCAGCAGAAGGCCGGCAGAGAGGTGAGGTTCGGCATCTTTAGGCTGCACAGTGGCAGCTTGCCTATAGGCAGCAAGGGCTTCTTCCGGCTTAGACTTTTCCATCGCGTGGGCCAGCGAGAGCCAGGCGCGAGACTGGCCTTCGGCGGCTTGGCTGCTCGGCTTGAGCTTGGTTGCGGCGCGCAAGAATCGCTCGGCGTCGGGCTGATTGGTCTTGGCAAGTTGCAGCCCCAAATTCAGGTTCGATTCGAAGACGTCGGGCTTCGTAGCCACGGACTTGCGATAGGCGGCGATGGAATCGTCAAGTTTTCCCAGCGCGTTCTCCACGAACCCGAGGTCGAACCAGGCAACGTAATTCGCAGGGTCATGATCCAGCACTTTGTGCAACAACGGTTCAGCGGAAGAGTAGTCCTGTTTCTGAATTGCATCTTCCGCCTGGGTCAGTTCCTGAGACGCAGAACTCTCGACGGGAACCTTGATGTGCCGGATGGTTCGCGATGAGTAAGGCCCGGTCCGCTCATGAACGGTTTGCGCAGAGGGGGACCCGGACTGGTCAGACGACTGCGAAGATTGGTTCGTACTCTGCGCCAAGGCAGAATGGCACCCGTCAAAAGCCAGGACCAGCACTGCCGGAGCCAGCAGGCGATGAACAGCGAATCTAGCGGCGGCCATTGGAACGCGAAGCTCCATTGCCGTTCAGGATACGCGCCAAGTACTTTCCGGTGTAGGAACCGGGCAACTTGGCAATGGTCTCGGGTGTCCCTGCACCCACGATGTTTCCGCCACCAGCTCCGCCCTCAGGACCGAGATCCACTACCCAGTCGGCGGTCTTTATCACCTCGAGATTGTGCTCGATGACCACAATCGATCCCCCTACATCAATCAGACGGCGAAAGGCAGCCAGGAGTTTGCTGACGTCATCGAAATGCAGGCCGGTGGTGGGCTCATCGAAAATATAAAGCATGCGGCGCTTGCGCCGGACGTCGTCCTGCGCGGTGAGACGGCCAGTTTGCCGCGTCGCCGGCTGCAAGTGTGCCGCCAGTTTCATGCGCTGAGCTTCTCCTCCCGAAAGCGTGGTTGCGGACTGGCCCAAGCGTAAGTACCCCAGGCCTACCTCTTCGAGCACCCGCAGCTTTTCCGTGATCTTCGGTACTTCCGCGAAAAATCGTAACGACTCCTTGACTGTAAGGTTCAGCGTCTCATGAATATTCTTGCCGCGATAGCGGACCTCGAGCACCCGGGGCTTGTACCGCGTTCCTTTGCACTCCTCGCAGATCAGCTCGACGTCGGCGAGAAACTGCATCTCGACCGTAACCGTCCCGTCACCTTGGCAGGTCTCACAACGGCCGCCTGGAATGTTGAAGGAGAAGTATCCCGCGCTGAAAGCGCGTTTCTTGGCCTCCGGTAGCGAAGCAAACAGATCGCGGATCGTGTCAAAGGCCTTGATATACGTGACCGGATTGGAGCGCGGTGTACGACCGATGGGAGACTGATCGACCAGAACAATTTCATCGATGAATTGATCGCCCTCTACGCTGTCCCACGTGACGGACGCGCTCTCCATGCCGTTCGTAGGTTGCTTCTTGGCCTGCGCCAGCGCTTTGTAGAGCACCTGGTGCAGCAGAGTCGACTTCCCCGAGCCGGACACGCCCGTGATGGCCACAATCATACCCAAAGGAATACTCAGGTCGATGCCTTTGAGATTATGAGCCCGCGCTCCACGAATCTTGATCTGCTGCGAACCGGGCTTGCGGCGCACCGCCGGCAGTTGAATCCGCAAATCGTCGGAAAGGTAGCGGCCGGTCAAGGACGCGGGATTGCGCTGGATTTCGTCATAAGTTCCCTCAGCGACGAGTTGGCCACCATTCTCGCCGGCGCCGGGCCCAAGATCGAGAATGCGATCCGAGGCTCGCATAATGTCAGGATCGTGTTCGACCACGAGAATGGTATTTCCCAAGTCACGCAAATCATGAAGTATTTTGATAAGCCGGTGAGTATCTCGGCTGTGCAGGCCGATCGAAGGCTCATCGAGCACATACAGCGTCCCCACCAGTCGTGAGCCCAGCGATGTTGCCAACTGAATGCGCTGCGCCTCGCCCCCAGAGAGTGTGGAAGAGAGACGATCCAGGGTCAAATACTCGAGGCCGACATCGTTAAGGAAGCGGAGGCGCTCGCGGATTTCCTCGAACAGTTTGTCGGCAATATCAGCTTCTTGGGCGCTCAACTGAAGCTGGCTGAAAAACCTGGCCGTTTCTTCCACGGTCATGGCGCAGATTTCGCAGATGTTGCGCCCGTTAATCCTTACTTGCCTGGCTTCGAGACGCAGCCGCGCGCCACGGCATTCGGAACACTGAGAATATCCGCGATAACGGCTCAAAAATACTCGCACGTGAAGCTTGTATTTCTTACGCTCAAGATGGGTAAAGAAACCGCACACGCCGAGGAAAGAGCCTTCGCCCTCCACCACCAAGCGCTGCTCCTTGGAATCAAGTTCCGCCCAAGGCACATCCAGGGGAATTCCTGCCTGTTTGGCATAGCGCTTCATCTCGGTAAATAGAGGGCGATATTTCGGTTTCGTCCAAGGTTCAACGGCGCCTTCGCCGAGAGTTTTCGTTTTGTCAGGGATCACTCGATCAAGATCGAAATCGATGGTGTTGCCAAACCCCTGACAGCGCGGGCAAGCGCCATAAGGATTGTTAAAAGAAAACAGGCGAGGCTCCGGCTCTTCATATCGAAGATTGCAGTGCTTGCACTCGAAGCGCTGGGAGAAACGCAATTGCCGCAACGGCTGGTCATCGCGCGGGGGGATTTCGAAGATCACTTCGCCCGATTCACGATAAGCCGTCTCAATGGCATCCACGATGCGGGAGCGCGCCTCCGCGGATACCGTAAGGCGGTCCACCAGAACATAAACCGGCCGATTGAAGTTGATCTCGAGAAGCGTTTCAGGCGTAGAGAACTCGAAGATTTGACCGGTCTGATAGAGGCGGTTAAAGCCTCCCTTGCGCAGATCGAACAACCGGGTCTTAACAGCTTCCGTGAGTTCATGCGGCTCCACGCTGGGAGACTTTCTCTTTGAGCGTGCCCGTGCCGTGCTCTGGCCACGTGCCTCGGTTGACGCTGCCACTGGCCTCTGCAGCGGGAAAAACACTTGCAGCCGGCTTTCGGGATCGAGAGCCAGGATGGTGTCCGCCACCTCGTCCACAGTATCTTTTTTGATTTCGCCGCCGCAGTTTACGCAGTAAGTACGGCCCACGCGCGCAAAAAGCAGGCGGAGATAGTCATAGATCTCCGTAGCCGTCGCCACAGTGGATCGCGGATTACGCGTCGTATTTTTCTGTCGGATGGCGACTGCCGGCGCAATGCCGTCGATGCTGTCGGCATCTGGCTTTTCAATGCGCTCAAGGAACTGTCGCGCATAAGCAGACAGGGACTCAACATAGCGCCGTTGACCTTCAGCGTAAATGGTGTCAAAGGCAAGCGAGGACTTGCCCGATCCGGAGACCCCGGTCACGACCGTCAGGGTGTTGTGGGGGACCTCAAAGTCAACGTCCTTCAGATTATGAACGCGGGCGCCACGCACAACGATGCTTTCAGTCGACATGGGATTACCAGACAGGGGGAGCCGCGTCGAGCTTCGTAGGGACGCCCCAGGAGCTTCCGCAGCAGCTGCCGAATCTTTCTATTATAAGGGAAAGCTTATGGAGTAGGGCGCCGGCCGCTTTAACCAAGCCGCGAAGAGAGCGGCGTGGAGTGTTTCGGTAGAGGCGATAACAGCATGGTGAGCAGGGAACCGATGCCTAGACCTGCCAGTAGAAAAGTTACCGCAGTGGGAAGATCATAGTGTAGAGCATACTGCTGACTTGAGGTTGTTTGCCTAGCGCGTTTCATCGTGTGTTCCTCCTGCGGCCATCCGGTTCGAGGTGCCGCGGAGCGCTGCAACAAGCGCCCCGCGGCCCCCAGGTCTTCGAGACAGAAAGAAACGACCAACGGCCTACGAAATCGGTTCGATACTCTCCACCTGGATCGTGTTGCTATTCATGTCCAGCTTGCCCGTGACCTTCACCTGTTTGCCGACATAACTTGCGGCTTTGTCCTGATCGTCGAGTTTGTAGCTCATCTTAGTCACCGGATCCCTAAGCACGAGCTTGCCTTTCTCCTTTGCAACTTGACCGGTGAAAGACTTCGCGTCCTGACCCTTCATGTCATTGGACTGTGTTTCATTGGACTGTGATTCATTGGGTTGCTGCGGTTGTTCCGCGGCAGCTGCCGGCGCCTGATCCGGTGGTGTGGCTGTGGGCTGTTGCTGCTGAGGGGGCGTGGTCGCTGCTGGCTCCTGTGAGCTTTGTTGGTCCTGCGCGTTGGCAGAAGAGCCTAGAGCCATCACACCCATGGTCATCGCCGCAGCGAGTGAGAGACGTACTAGAAATTTATTCATCGCGAACCTCCGAGAGAGTTAGGCTTAGTACCCGTTCTTACTTCTGCAAGAATGATGCCAATCTCCGCCGCGCGTGTCGTCGCCCGCAAACAATAGCGGTGTCATAATCTCGGGATTTGGGGGCTGCGCAATTTTCTCCAGCGAGAGCGCATTTCTTTCGTTAGCCCAAGCGGCCACTCGCAGGGTATTTAGGTAATCGGGCTTCGAAAACTCGCTTCAATTCGGCGTCCTATACAGGATTTACCCTAGTTTCTCTCCCCGAGGAGACGTGTAAGTTAGCAGCGTAACCTCGGCAAAAATCATCTGGAGTTTCTAGGGGTGGCATGGGAAGCGCAAGTGAACAGGTGCTCTCTGATTTTCCGGGTGATTCCAGCATCTGTTCTCATCGCGAACGCGGAGAACCCACCATGTCAGTGAATAGCGCCGCAGCGTATGGGATGTATCCTCAGGAAGTTGCCCTGCATGATGTCGTGCACACGCTGAATCAGGCGGGATTTGAAAATGAAGACATCTGCATGATGCTCGCCCCCACACATCCCATAGCGACGATTGTGCGAGAGGCGAGCATTCTCAACAGCGAACGCGAGGCCAGTGCGGTAACAGCGGGACTCATTGGCTGGCTGTCCGAGTTTGGCGCGGTGGTGATTCCGACTGTCGGTTTCTTTATTCGATCACAAGCATTTTTTCACGCGCTAGTAGTCGCCAAAGATGCTCCTGCGCTCTGCGGCAGTACGAAGACTCTGGTCGGACTCGGTTTTCCCGAGAACGATGCCGAACGATTCGAAACCCAGCTGCGTGAGGTCGGAGTCATGGTCTACGTGTCATGCGCGGAGAGCGCAAAGACGGGCTGGGCGCGCGAAATGCTTCTCCGCACCGGAGCTCGCGAAACCGCTACTTTGGAAAAAGGAATGTTCGCCGGAATGGCTGCTTGAGCGCAGGGAAAAAATCCCTCAATTTCTACCTAGCATCCTTGGAACCGGATTCCCGCGAAGAAAACTCACCTTTCTGTTCGTCATCGCGGCGCTTCCCATAGCGGAATGCAAATCCGACCCCGAAAGCCATAAGCCCAACCGGAGGAACCAGCAGCACGATTACCGCCTTGCTAAGCGCGCGCTGGCCGTCTTTGCTTGCGCTCTTCGCGCTGGAGTAGCACATGGCGCAACCTTGGGCCAATGCGGGAACTGTCCCGAGAGTCAGGACCAGGAATAAAAGCGGTAGCCATGGATTCCTCGCTCTCGGTCCGGCGGAATTTAGGCCCCGTCGCCTCTTGTCTGTAGACCCGTCCATAGACTTACTTCACTCCCAACCTGAGGATACGCCCTGCATCCGGAAAGAAAAACAAATACATGATGACAAAACACGCCACCACCGAGATGGTCAGCGTCCAGCGCATGATTGCGCTTTCGAACTTAAGATGCATGAAGTAGGCAATGATCAACGCCGACTTGATGACCGAAAGTCCCAGCAAAACCTCGAGCATAGCCACCGGCTGGAATACCTGCTTGTAGCCGAGCCAGACTTCCACTGCGGTCAAAACCAGCAATGCTCCCCAAACCCAGAAATATTGGCCTTTGCTGTCGTCATGCGTCGCGGCGTCGTGCATCTTGAATAACCCTCCGGTGAAGCACCTTAGACGATTTTTGTAGACATCAAATAAACCAGCGGGAAGATGAACATCCAAACCAGGTCCACGAAGTGCCAATAGAGGCCGGCGACTTCGACATCGTGCGCGTCGTACACCTTTGGCTTAAGAAATAAGATCACTGCGGACACGATTAATCCGATCAGCAGCGCGTGAACTCCGTAGTGAAATACGTTACTCGCCGGAATCAGAAAATATCCCGCGAGCCACAGTGCGCCCAGAATTGGCAAGAACATCTTACGCAGCGCAATCACTCCCAGGTAAATCACGCCAACGGTCACGTGCAGCATGTGCATCCCTGTAAGGGTAAAAAATGTTCCACCAAATTGCGGCACAGTGGGCACCCAGGGATTCTTGAACGGCGTCATGCCTTCGCCAATCAGCTTGCTCCACTCCATTCCGTGCAACACGATGAACGCCGTACCGAACCCCATGGTAGCGAACAGCCAGTTACGCAGCCAAAGTTTGTCGCCGCGTTGTGCCGCAAACACCGCCATCACCATGGTCAGCGAACTCGAGAGCAGACACGCCGTCATGATCGTCGAGTTGATGATGCTCTCTTTCGCAAACGGAGTCGGCCATGCAGGATTCGAAATCCGGTTGTAGCTGAAAGCAACTAGCAGGGCCCCGAAGGTCAGTGAATCGGAGGCGAGGAACAGCCACATTCCCACTTTCTTCGAATAAGCTCCAAACAGAGGAGCTTCAAACTCTCCTCGAATTCCATGCTGGACACTGTCATGTTGCAGCGTGGCGTCAGCCATTCCTCAGTTTCTCCTTTTCACTACCGCGCGAACTCCAACAGCGCAAAAACATAAACCCAGAGCAGAGCCATGAAATGCCAGTACCAGGCGGTAACATCGATTACGATGCGCCGCGACTCGATCGGTTTATCGAGCAGGGACGTCATCCCCGCCCAAAGTAGGGCTAGGACTCCACCTGCCAGGTGAACGGCGTGCACCCCGGTAAATAAATACACGAATGAACTGTTGGGGTTGGTGGGGATGAAGAATCCCCGCCGCCGTAACTCGCTCCATGCCAGGAATTGGCCGGCCAGGAAGCCGATCCCCAGCACAACCGTGAGCCCAAGCCAGGGGAATCGCCGTTCTTCACCGAGTGAAACGCCGGGAATCGATGTCACGGGAGCCAGTGCAGATTGACGCGTGATACTGCGCCGCGCGCCTTCCATGGTCACGCTGCTGATCAACAGCACAGCGGTGTTCATGATGAGTAACGCCAGAGGCAAACTCACTTCGCCCCAGTCGCGCACGTAGCTGCTGCTCGGACTATCGAAAGTCGGCAGCCCCTGCCGCACAATGTAAGCACTGGTCAGCGAGACAAATATCATGACCACTGCCGCAATGGCGACCGCCACCCCTAAGCGCGCGCGCCGCAGCCGTCCGACATAGTCAGAGCCTTCGTCGCCCTGTCCCTCGTCTCCGCCGCCACGAACCGGAGGCTCGGTCACGCCCCCGCCGTGCCCCAATTGCTCGTGGGTTACTGGACCGCTTGGAATGAAAGTTGCCATGTCAGTATTCTAGTGCGCCGGCGTTGTGGCCGGATCGGTCTGCATAATAAAATCTTTCGCCGCTCCCGGAACGCCGTACTCGTATGGCCCGTGCTTCACCACCGGAGTACGTCCGCCAAAATTGTCGTGCGGCGGCGGAGTCGCCGTAGTCCACTCCAACGTTGTCGATTCCCAAGGATTGTCGCTGGCCTTTGGTCCCTTGAACATGCTCCAAAACAAATTGATGACAAAAATGAATTGCGATGCGATGGTGATGATCGCCGCATACGTCATGAACGTGTGAATCGGCATCAGACGCTGCAGATAGGCCACTTCCGTATATTGCGAGTAGCGGCGCGTGCCCCCCGCCATGCCCAGATAATGCATCGGCATGAAGATCGCATAGGTGCCGATGAACGTCAGCCAGAAGTGGGCCTTGCCCCAGCTCTCATTCATCATGCGGCCGAACATTTTGGGGAACCAATAATAGGTCGCGGCGAATATACCGAAGATTGCGGCCACGCCCATGATCAGATGGAAATGTCCGACCACAAAATATGTATCGTGGAGTTGAATGTCGAGAACCGGCTGCGCCAGGAAGGGTCCGCTCAATCCCCCGGAAACAAAAAGAGACACGAAACCGATGGCAAACAACATCGGCGTGTAAAACCGTATTCGCCCCTTCCACATTGTGCCGAGCCAGTTAAACGTCTTAATCGCCGACGGTACGCCGATGCACATGGTGAGCAGAGAAAATGCAAAAGCCGAGTACGGGCTCATGCCGCTCATGAACATGTGATGGCCCCACACCATGAAGCCGAGAAAACCAATCGACAGCATGGCGTAAACCATTGCCTTATATCCGAAGATCGGCTTGCGCGAAAACGTGGAGAGCACCTGCGAGGTCACACCCATTCCCGGCAGGATGGCGATATACACCTCGGGATGCCCGAAGAACCAGAACAGGTGCTGCCACAAAAGCGGCGAGCCGCCTTTGTGTCCCATGATCTGCCCGTTGACCACAATCAGAGGCACATAGAAGCTCGTGCCCAGATTGCGATCCATCAGCAACAAGATGCCGGCCGAGAGCAATACTCCGAAGGCGAGCAGACCAAGAATCGCCGTGATGAACCACGACCAGACGGTCAACGGCATGCGCATCAACGTCATACCCTTGGCGCGGAGATCAAGCGTCGTGGTGATGAAATTCAGCGCCCCCATTAACGAAGCAGCACAAAAAATCGCAATGCTCGTAATCCAGAGATCCGCCCCCAGACCTTCGCCCGGTCCCGCCGACTGCACCGCGCTGAGCGGCGGATAACCCGTCCAGCCATGAAGGGGCGCTCCGCCAGATACGAAAAATGCGGCCAGAATCACCACGAACCCAACAAATGTCGTCCAGAACGAAAGCATGTTCAGGACGGGGAAAGCCATATCCGGCGCCCCAATTTGAATAGGCAGAACGTAATTTCCGAATCCGCCTTGCGGCGCTGTCGTCAGCACGAAGAACACCATGATCGTGCCGTGCATGGTAAGCAGGCTTAAATACATCTCGGGCTTGATCTCACCAACCAACGGCAAGCTGGCTGTCGGCCACACCAGGTGGATGCGCATGAGCAGAGACAGAAACATCCCCACCCAGACCGCGGTCAGGGCCAGAAAAAAATACTGGAGGCCAATAACCTTGTGATCCAGACTAAAAATGTATTTGCGGATGAAGCCCTGAGGAGCATGCGAGTGAAGGGTAGCCGTGGTTGCCATTTATTGCTTCTCCGCCTCCCGTGCCGCCAGCCACCTGTCGAAATCTTCCTGGCTGACAACTTTTACTATGCCGTGCATTTTGTAGTGACCCAGCCCGCAGAGTTCAGCGCAGGCAATCTCGTAGTCGCCAATCTGGTTCGGTGTGAAGTGCATGTGGATGTTGAGTCCGGGAACCGCATCCTGCTTGAATCGTAACGAGGGCACAAAGAAACTGTGAATCACATCAACCGACCGGATGCTCAAATCGACCTCGCGATTGACCGGCAGAAACATGGTTCCGGTTACCACGTCGTCTTTCGCGGCAGGATCAGATGGGTCGAGCCCGACCGCAGCCTCGCCACCGGCCGAGGGATCCATCAACGTCGCATTGGTCGCCCCGTATTTTCCATCCAGCCCCGGATACCGGAAATACCACGCAAATTGCATGCCGGTCACTTCCACCGGAACCGCGCCGGGTTGTGCCGGATCGAATCGTTGACTGGCCCACACACTGCTGCCCATCAGATTGAGTCCAATGAAAAGCACGGCCGTCAGAATCGTCCACACAACTTCGAGGGTGGTATTGCCATGAGAATATTCGACCGGGCCGGAGGATGGCCGCTCGCGATACTTCCATACAATGTAACCGAGGGAAAGCTGCGCCGCAAAAAATACGATTCCCATCAGCACATACGTGAGGGTAAATTGTCCATCAATCCAGTGCGCGGCGGCTGAGGCTCCCACCGGCAACCACCAGGTTTTGGCGATGAAGAAATAAGCGCTGCCAAACGTGATCAGCCAGATAATTACCAATAGCGCAAAGCCCATCCCTAACCCTCCCGGGCGCGAAAGGATTTCGCAAACGACATCGGCTCAAAGAATTGTGTAAGCAACAGTCGGCGCGAGTTTATCACAGCGGTATATCACAAACGCAAGCAAGTTGTTGGCCGCAAAAGCAACCAGCGGTGGATCTCACCCTCCTCCGACCCAGGGAATTGAAAAAACCTCAGCTTGCAATCAGATCCGCGAAGACGAACTGATCGCGGACCACGGTCTCGCCCACTGAAACCGGCAAGACCGTGTCGAGCATGGGCCCTCGATACACAAACGAATGAAATTCCCCGCGTTCGCCGCAGGGGTCCACTTCCTCGGGCAGAGCCGATAGCAGCGCTTCATCAAAGTCGCGGCCCACGAACGACCGGTCGAGCTTTCCGGTGTCGATACAAGTCAACTTCGCTCGCAGCCCACCTGCGATCATCTCCTGTGCCAGAGCATGCGTCGGCAGCCCCCACACCGGAAATATCGGCTGCAGCCCCGTGTCCCTCATCCGCTTTTCCCGGTAGGCGCGTACATCTTCGAGAAACAGATCGCCAAACGCAACTCCTTCGATGCCTTCGGCGAGAGCCTTAGCACAGGTTCGAGCCATCACCGATTCGTACTGCTCATTGGAGCATGGCCAGGGCAACGGGACGCCCCAGAGCGGAAGTCCGGTACCCGCAGCCTGCCGCTCGACCAGTTCGCGTCGGACTGCGTGCATGGCGACTCGATCAGCCACGTCGTTGAAGGTGGTCAGCAGCCCGACCACCTCATACTCAGCTCGCTGACGGAGAACGTGCAGGCTCCAAGCGCTGTCTTTGCCACTGCTCCACGATAAGAGAATGGGCTTCATCGGTCCAGTTGCGAAGAAAGGTTCCTTCCTTCGATTACTCTGTGTTCCTCTCTGTCCTCTGTGGTTAGGATTCTGATCCTTAATCCGCGGCCATCAGTGCCAAGATGTTACTTCTCGCTCCACTCCGGCACACGCCCCGGAGTCCACGGCGCTCCCGCAGCTTCCATGTCCTTCTCCAACCTGGCAAAGTCGACTGCCACGAGCGTGTGCAACTTCGCCAACGCCTCGGTGAACTCACTGGCCGCAATGTTGTAAGCGTCAAGATGAGTTGGCGTGGGCTTGGTCAAAGCAAAGCGTTCGCCCTCCATAATCGAGTTCACCCGGTCATTAATCGACGACGGCACGGGCTCGTTCCGTTTCGCAAGCTCCCGATCTCCCCGCAAAACACGCAGGATTTCACGATTCCGCTGCTCAAGCGTATCCGCCGTCGCTCCCAGTTCTTTTTCGATCGTGGGAGTCTCATCGAGCGCAGTGCGAATTGCCTTCAACCGCGTCTCCAGGTCTTCACCAGTATGGATCGCCCCGGAAACCGCCCGATACAGGCGTGCCACTTTTCGCTGAAACTCTTCCTGCGCCTCCCGATCCTCCCGACTTAAAGAAGAAGACCCCTCTGCCACAACCTTGAACGACTGCGCACCACCCAACTCGCTGACGGTCCCATTTACCTTTTGAAACAACCGCACCGAGTAATTCCCGGACAGCACCAGCGGTCCCAAACTCCCGGCCCGAGGGAAATCTTCGCCTTCCTCCGGGTTCTCGCGCACCGAGGGTGCCGGATACCGCAAGTCCCACGCCGCACGCTGGAAACCTTCATCCGTACTGCCATTCACCCGGCGAATGGCCGCTGCACTGTCGTCGTAGATCATGAAATAAAGTTCCGGTTTGGCCTCTTCGGCTTCGGTGCGCAATTCATCGCGAGCGGGGTAGGGAAGCGTTTGATTTTTCTTGGCCGCTTCTTTTTCAGCGTCCTGTCGCTTTTCTTTCCTGGTCTTCAGCTTTTCTTTCAAGTACGCCGTGAACACCGCGCCAAAGGGAGGATTGTCCGCGGTATAGAACGCATCGCCCTGAAAGCCTTTCTTCGGCCCGCCCAGGGGATGACGCTCGACGTATAACGAAGAGTCCTTCACCGGAAACAATGCCGCTGCCTGTTCCACCGACTCTGGCTTGATTTGCCGCAGCGGGCTGATGTCGTCCAGAACATAGAAGCCGCGTCCGAACGTTGCGATCACCAGATCGCCCTCTCGCGTTTGCAAAACCATGTCGCGAACCGCGATCGTGGGCAAGCCTCCCTTGAGCCGCACCCAGTGTTGCCCACCATCAATCGTGAAGAAGGCGCCGAATTCGGTTCCGGCAAATAGCAGCTTCGGATTCACCGTGTCTTCCACGAAGGCGAGGACTGGCCCGTTCTCCGGCAGATCGCCAGTAATAGAACTCCAAGTCTTGCCCGCGTCGGTAGACTTCAGCAGATATGGTTTGAAATCTTCGGTCTTGTGATTGTCGAACGCCGCAAACACCGTATTGACATCGTGCTGTGAAGCCGCCAGCCGGCTGACATAAGTCGCGTCAGGAACGCCCGGAAACTTATCGTACTTCGTCCAGCTCTGCCCGCCGTCGCCGGTAACCTGAATAAGTCCGTCGTCGGTACCGACGAATATAAGACCTTCCTTCCTCGACGACTCCGCCAGCGCCACAATGTTTCCATAGAACGACGTCGAGGCATTCTTCGCCACCGCGTCCGGCCCCCATACTCTACCCATCACCGGCAACTTGTTGCGATCCAATTGCCTCGTCAAATCTCCGCTGATAGCTTTCCACGTGTCGCCGCGGTCGTCACTGCGGAAAAGTTTGTTGGCCGCAAAGTACAGCCGTGTATGCGAGTGCGGACTGATAATCACAGGCGAGTCCCAATTCCACCGCAGCGGAGGCTCGCCTCTGCCCTCAAGCGGCTGTAACACCAACTCCTGGCCCGTAACCTTGTCATACCGGACCAGCACCCCATACTGCGACTCCGAATAAACTGTATTGGGATCCATCGGATCCACCTGCGAACGGAATCCATCTCCGCCGGTAGTGACATACCAATCGGAATTCATAATCCCGTTCAGATTGCGAGTGCGCGAAGGGCCGCACCACGAAAAGTTGTCCTGCGTGCCGCCGCACACGTTATAAAAGGGAAGCGCGTTGTCGACGGCAACGTCATAGAACTGCACCGTAGGCAGGTTGGCCCTAAATTGCCATGTCTTCGAATCGTCAAAAGTCTCAGCCACCCCGCCATCAGAACCCAGAATCCAATGTTTAGTATTGTCCGGATCGATCCAGATCGTGTGATTGTCTCCGTGATGATTCACTTCTTCGACTTTGTGCAGGGTCTTGCCGCCGTCCAGTGACTCGCGCAGGCTCACGTTCATCACGAATATGCGGTCAGCATTCTTCGGGTCGGCGATGATCTGGGCGTAGTACATCGCGCCCTGATCGAACTCATTGCGCCGCTCCCAGGTTGCACCCTTGTCGCTGGAGCGGAAGATTCCACCCTTGCCGTCGGCCGCTTCAATCGTGGCGTAAACCACGCTAGGATCAGCCGGCGAAACCGCCAGCCCGATGCGCCCCATATCTTCTTTCGGCAATCCCGACTTCAACTTGTTCCACGTCGCGCCCGCATCGGTGGATTTATAGAGGGCACTCTCCGGCCCGCCATCAATCAAAGTGAAAACATGCCGCCGACGCTGGTAGGCAGCGGCGTAAACAATGTCGGGATTTGAGGAATCAAGGGCCACATCCGCCACACCAGTGTTCTCGCTGATCGTTAGCACAGCTTTCCAGTTCTTGCCGCCATCCGTCGTCTTGTACAAACCACGGTCCCCGCCCGGCCCCCACAAAGGCCCCTCGGCGGCAACATAAACAACTTTTGAATCTCGCGGGTCAACCACGACACGCCCAACGTGCTCCGATTTCTTCAACCCCACGTTCTGCCAATTCTTGCCGCCGTCATCTGACCGGTAAATTCCATCGCCATATCCCACGCTGCGCTGGCTGTTGCTCTCGCCGCTACCCACCCACACCACCGACGCGTCGTTCGGATCGAGCGTGACCCATCCCATCGAATAAGACTTCTCATTGTCGAAAACCGGAGTCCAAGTCGTGCCGTCATCGACCGTCTTCCACACTCCGCCGGAAGCCACGCCCACGTAATACTCAAATTTGTTCTTAGGATTCACCGCGACCGATGTCACACGCCCCGAAGCCACGGCCGGCCCCAGCAAACGAAACTTCAGCCCAGCAAAAGTATCGGCAGTCATGCCGCCTTTCTTTTCTTCTTTCTTCTCTTCTTCTTTCGGCTCAGCCTTTTTCTCGTCCTTCTTTTTCTCTTGCTTCGGCTCCTTCTTCCCGGCCTGCACAGGAGGCGTCGCCTGCATCTTCTTGTCAGCGTCCTTATCTGGAGAAGACTGGGCGGCTACGAGGAAAGTCGACAAAAACCACAACACAGCAAGCAAAATCTCAACCCGCGATTTCAATGATGACTCCTGTCCAGTGCGCAGACATAGCGCTGGCAAACTGAGTCGGCAATCCAACTCAGCTGGGCGACTCTGCGATCTCGGTGGTAAAGAATTTTCAAAACCGATATGTATACAGCATTCTGACCATAGTTAGAAGCGCGACTTTTCAGTTAACAAAAGATTGAGCCGCGAAGCGGCGGAAAGAATGCAGCCCACGGCGTTAGCCGTGGGCAAAAGAGGAAACTGAAACAAGTCCCAGCGGGGCGAAAGAAGAGACCACGGCGAAACCGTACCGACCACGCGATCCGATCCATACCTCTCGGAGCAATGTCCCGTCTCAGCCCGCGATAGAATCAATTCCATGCCACGAAAGTCACCCGATCACGGCCACGACACGCGCTACGTCCGCATGCAAAAGAATTACTGCTTCGCTTGCGGCCTGAACAATCCCCACGGCATGCGCCTTAAATTTACCCTCGACGAGAACCGCAAGATGTCGATCTGCCGCTTCCGACTCAGCAAACGCTACACCGGTCCTCCAGGCCACTGCCACGGAGGAATCATCGCCACCATTCTCGACGACGCCATGGGTAAGGTAAACAAGCTGCGCCATGTCGTCGCCTTGACGCGTGAGATGACGGTCGAGTACTTCAAGCCGGTCCCCCTGCACAAACCCCTGCTCGTCCAGGGACGCGAAATCGAAGTTCGCGGAACCCAGCACATCAATTCTGCGGAAATCCTCAACGAAAAAGGCGAAATCCTGGCCCGCAGTCGCGGCGTTTTCATCGCCATCGATCCCGAAAGAATGTTCGCGAAATATGCGGAGCGATAGTTAACCGAAGAAAGACACAATTAAAAAGAACGAGACAGGCTGGAGCGCGTCCGAAACGCGGACGAATTGATTTCGGCTCGACGAGATCAGAGTTCACCCGAAGTCCCGGAAAGCCGAACGCCAATCGCTACCCACGAGGGAATTTGCCAACGCGGGGAAACCTGATACCCTTTGTGCGAATTCTTTCGTCCAACACGCGGCCAATCTCTTGGGGGATCGTATGCTCCAGGCCATTCTCTCCACACTAACAGCCACACTGATGGCCCTGGCTGCACTGGCTCCGGCTCAGACCAATGGTCAGGCCCGGCCCGAAGCTAAGCCGGCCGCCAACCCAGCCCGCGATTCTGTCATTCGGATTGTCAAGCAGATCAAACGGGCCGATTACGAGGGCGACCGGGTTGCGCTCAAACGCCTTCATGGCGACATCACGCCGCTGCCTGAAAACAAAATTCTTGCCTCCCGCCAGCTGTATTGGCGAGGCTTTGCCCTCTGGCGCCGGGCAATCAACGGCTTTAACGAGTCGCCTTCTCCCAAGGACTTGGAGGAAGACTTGAACGGTGCGATTGCCGATTTCAACGATTCCCTCACCGACGACCCTGCCTTCGTCGAGTCGAAAATTGGCGAAGCCTCCTGTTTCGGTTATCTGGCGTACCTGAGCATGAAAGACCCCGCACGTGTGCAGGACATGATCCAACATTCAAGTTCCTTTCTGAAAGACGCCATGGCGTCAGATCCCGATAATCCTCGTCTCCTCTGGGTGCTCGGCCCCATCCGCTGGTCATCGCCGCCCGAGCGCGGTGGCGGTCAGGACAAGGCCTTTGACCTTTATCAGCGCGGCCTGGAGGCCGTTCGCACGAGGCCCGCCGTGAGCGATCCCCTGGAACCTTCCTGGGGTGAGCCCGAATTGCTCATGAATCGCGCTTGGTCGAATCTCCACCGCACAACTCCAGACCTGAAAGCCGCGCAGAACGACGCAGCCGCCGCATTGATCCTGGTTCCGTACTGGCACTACGTGCGCGACATTCTCCTGCCGCAAATTCAAGATGCGCAGGCCAAAGCGCGCTGACTGCCCGGGCCGACGCCGAGGGTTCCTCTTTTTATTCGCGTTGTTGTGCGAAAAACGCCTGGGCATTTTTTGACTTTGACCGAGACTTCGACCTGCGGGGGATTTCCGCAAATCGTTCCCCAGCGTTAGAATGAATCAGCGGCGAGAAGCACCAGGCGGCACCATCACCGCGGTGTCAGCTGAGAGCTGACAACTGTTTTTCGGAGTCCACCCATGTCGCAGAACAACGGCAGCAACAACACCAGCCTTCGCCTCAAGACCGGTCTGGCCGAGATGCTCAAAGGCGGTGTCATCATGGACGTCACCAACGCCGAGCAGGCCTCCATCGCCGAAAAAGCCGGAGCCGTCGCGGTGATGGCCCTCGAGCGCGTCCCCGCGCAAATCCGCGCCGAAGGCGGCGTAGCCCGCATGGCCTCGCCCAAGAAAATTCGCGAGATCATGGCCACGGTGTCGATTCCAGTTATGGCCAAGTGCCGCATCGGACACTTCGCCGAGGCGCAGATTTTGCAGGAGCTGGGCGTCGACTACATTGACGAATCCGAAGTGCTCACCCCCGCCGACGAAGCTCATCACGTCGATAAGCATGCCTTCACGGTTCCCTTCGTCTGCGGAGCGCGCAATCTGGGGGAGGCTCTCCGCCGCATCGCCGAAGGCGCCGCCATGATTCGCACTAAGGGTGAAGCCGGCACCGGCGACGTGGTCCACGCCGTCAAGCACATCCGCCAGATCGTGCAAGAGATGAAGATTCTCACCGTTCTCGGCGAAGAAGAGCTCTACGCCAAGGCCAAAGAGCACCAGGCTCCATACGAACTGGTAAAGATGGTCGCCAAAACCGGCAAGCTTCCCGTCCCAAATTTCTCCGCCGGAGGCATCGCCACCCCCGCCGACGCCTCGCTCGTCATGCAGCTCGGAGCCGAAGCCGTGTTCGTCGGCAGCGGCATCTTCATGAAAGATTCCACCACCTTCGCCGACCCGCAGGAAGCCGAAAAGCGCGCCCGCGCCATCGTCAAAGCCGCCACCCACTTCAACGACCCTAAAGTATTACTTGAAGTTAGCGAAGAGCTGACGGGCGCTATGAAAGGCCTGGCCGTGGCTGGACTCGACGAAGCCCACATGCTGCAGACGCGAGGTTGGTAGGACTATCGACCAGCCCCCCGTCGCGGTTTTCGACGCGTGAACACCGCGGAATCGAACAGCCGTGCTTTCGGGCGGCGCGACGCTTTTCGCTGCTACGCTCGTTGACTTCTGCTTCTTCTCATCCCTGAGATTTCCGACGTACGCGCCTTTTCCGCAGTCGGTGATTTAGCAGGAGGGCACGATGAATCGAGAACGTGTGCTGAAGGTTGTCTTGGTGTTGGTGGGATTGCTGTTTTCGGCTGGCATTTACCCGCTGATGATGTCTTTGTGGAAAATGAACAAGTCGGACTACGGCGATGACATGATGCTCAGCCTCTATTTCACGCTTGGCATTTTCCTGCTGATGGCAGTACGTAATCCATCGGCGAATCGCAGCCTGGTCGGCTTCGCAGCGTGGTCGAGCTTCGCCCACGGCGCGGTGATGGCCGTGCTGGCAGTCCACATTGCGAGCGAACGCGGAGGTCTGCTGAGCGCCGTGGCTATACTCGTTATCATCGGTGTAGCCCTGGTCGCGCTGGCTCCGGAGAAGCCGTCACGAGAGCCGGCACACGCAGCCGCCGCGTAGGGTTGGCCGATCTCGCCGATATTTGGACCTTCAGCGCTGAAGACAGTTGGCTGCTACGTCATCTTCTACGTGCCCCTTCCAAACGGCGTCGAGATCGTCCGCGTCGTTCATGGCGCGCGCGATGTAGAGACGATCCTCCGAGAGGAGGAAGGATGAATCAGAACCCCCAGGGGCCACAGAGAAACGCATCACCTGCGCAGCAGTTTCCTCGCGAAAGCACGTGCAATCGTGGCCGGATGAGTCGCGAAAATACAGAATTGGCCCAATACGCTTTGCGGCTCGTGGAAAACGCCGAGTTGTCTCAACACCGTCCCCCGGTCGTAATAGATTTTTTCCCCGGCCAGACGATCATCGGAGTCGAACGTGTACACCCCGCAAAGCGGAACCTCGACTCGTCGCCCTGTCGCCGGAAGACCACGCCACTCCCCGAGGTGCGTGCCGCGAATCATGACTTCGAGGAGAACGGCGTCGTCTGTGACATGCCGACGCTGTACCTCGATTTCTAAGTCAGGCACCGCCTTCATGAGCTGCTCGTAAAATAGGCGGACCCCGGTCGCGCCCTTATAGTGTTCGCCCCATGCCTCATCATCGTACCGTGCAACATCGCCGAAGGTTCGGAGAACACCTTCCAAGTCATGCTCGTTCTCCAGTCGAATGTGTTGCTCAACAATTGCGATACGCGCCGACCGTGTGTCTTCGTTTTTCGGAATAGATGCGCTTGCCACATGCACCTCCACTCGCGCTTATGGTATCTCCGGCGAAGCTCCAGTGACTAATCCTACCAGCGGCCGGATGCCCCAGGGTCTCGCCCTGTTTGAGGGATTTTGATCTTTTGCTGTTCCGGTAGAATCAAATCAACATGACCATCGGAGTCCTGGCCCTGCAGGGCGATTTCGACGCGCACCGCCGCCGGCTCGAACAGCTGGGAGCCGAAGTTGTGCTCGTCAAGAAGCCCGAGCAACTGGACGAGGTCGATGGCCTGGTCATTCCCGGTGGCGAATCCGGAACCTTCCTGAATCTGCTGGGCCCAGTCGGGTTCGAAAAGTTGAAAGAGTTTGTCCGAGTGAAACCCACATTCGGTACCTGCGCGGGAGCGATCTTGCTAGCCACCGAAGTAGAGAATCCCAAACAAGAAGGCCTTGGCGCGCTCGACATCCGCATTCGCCGCAACGCATACGGACGCCAGATCGACAGCTCCATCCGCGAAGGCAAACTTCTTCTGGGTGAACCGAATCAGGACAAGTTGAAAAAAAACAGAGTGAAAAGAAATGGACCGGGAAAAGCCACGCAGCCCACTCCTCCCCCGCAAGACTCGCCGTTGGAGATGGTTTTCATCCGCGCACCGAAGATCGAGCGCGTCGGCCCGAAAGTCGAAGTCATTGCGACTGAAGGCAACGATCCAGTCGCCGTCCGGCAGGGAAGAGTTATGGCCGCGACCTTCCATCCCGAGCTCTCTGACGACACGCGAGTTCACCAGGCCTTTCTCGATCTCGTCCGCAACGGGGAAACATCTTGACCGCATGCCTTGTTCCTTCGATTATTAAATCCCCGGCATACAACTACCGATCCGGCATTCCCCAAATATGAAGAAACGACAGCGGTCATCACAATGGTAGTGTGCCTCGGTAGTGTGCCTCTCTATATTCGTTGGCAGTCGACGCTCAGTTGCCCCGGTCTACCCTGAAACAAACTCGCTAGCTCCGAAGGAAGTCAAGAACCCGAAACTTCATAAGCAGCGGGACCTCCGTCCGACGCCGTTGATCTTGAAATCTTTACCGCAACAAGGAGACTATCAGCGACGCAATCTCGTGAGCTATACTTCCGGAACTCGCTCCAACTCCCCCGTCACTCTCATGACAGGATTCTCTGATGGCAATAGGCATCCGCATCCATGACCTTCGCAAGACCTACCACTCAGCTCCACCCTTCGCGGCCGGCGGTGGAGGCGACGGCAAGCGCGGAAAGCAGCCACCCAAGCCACAAATTGCCGCCCTCGACGGCCTTTCGCTAGAGGTCGCCGCGGGCGAAATCTTCGGTCTCCTCGGTCCAAACGGTGCAGGGAAGTCCACAACCGTCGGCGTTCTCACCACGCGGGTGCGGCCAGATTCTGGACAGGCCTGGATCGGCAGCCACGACATCTGGAAGGAACAGGTCGCGGTTAAGCGCCTGATTGGAGTTGTGCCGCAGCGTCCCAATCTCGACTTCACTCTCACCGCTCGCGAGATCCTCTCCTTTCACGGAGCCTATTTCGGCCTGAGCGTGAAAGAGCGAAACGAGCTCGCGGCCAATCTGCTGGAAAAATTCAAACTCACCGATCGCGCTGACCAGATGGTGCGCGGCTTCTCCGGAGGCATGCAGCAACGCCTTTCCATAGCCCGCGCCATGATGCACGACCCGCAAGTCCTGTTCCTCGACGAGCCCAGCGCCGGCCTCGATCCTCAGACTCGCATTTTGTTGTGGCAAATCATCCGAGAATACAATCAGGCGGGAAAAACCGTTCTGCTGACAACACACAACATGGAAGAAGCCGACGCCCTCTGTCAGCGGCTTGCCATCATCGACCACGGCCGAGGAATTGCTCTCGGCACGCCTGCCGAGCTGAAAGCTTCCATCCCCGGCGGATTCCTGCTGCGCCTCCGTTTCGGCAACCGGACTCCGGAATTGCTCGAGCGTCTGCAATCGCTCGCGGGAATCACGGAAGTGCGTCCCACCGATGCCACGGGAGCTGATGTCTACGCCGACCGTGGCGGTTCCCTGATTCCGCAGATTGCCAATCTTGCCGCCGCCGCGGGCGCGGAATTGTCCGACGTACACATCTCCGAGCCCAGCCTGGAAAATTTGTTCCTGCACCACACCGGAAGGAGCTTGCGCGATTGAACTGGAAAACGTTTTTCGCTCTGTTGGCGCGTGACGCTCACGTCGCCCGCCGCAATGCCATTCAGCTCTTCCTGCAAACCTTCCTGCAGCCGCTAATGTTTGTCTTCATTTTTGGCCGCGTCATGGTCGGCAGCGGATACATGCTTCCCCAATATAAAAGCCTGCTGCTTCCCGGCATCATCGCGATCAGCATGGTCTTCACTGGAATCTGGGCTGTCGCCATGCCGTTGATTGCCGAGTTTCAATTTACCCGCGAAATTGAAGATCGGCTGCTCGCCCCCATCGAAATCTCGTGGCTGGCCATCGAGAAAGTCATCGCCGGCATGTTGCAGGCGTTGATTGCGGGACTGGTCGTGATTCCTCTGGCTTGGCTTTTGCTACGACCCGGCGTCGACATCACCATTCGCTCGCCGCTCACGTTCGCTGTCACCACTTTGCTGGTTGCGGCCTTCTCCGCCTGCGGCGGCCTCGCCCTCGGATGCAGCGTCAATCAGCAGCACATCGGACTCATGTTCAGCATGGTCATGACGCCAATGATCTTTTTTGGCTGCACGTACTACCCCTGGAGCGCGCTCAAGGCGTTTCCCATTCTTCAGAAGCTGGTGCTTGTGAACCCTTGGTCTACGCCAGCGAAGGATTGCGTGCCGCGCTCGTTCCGCAGTTCCCCCATCTGTCCACCACGGTAAATCTCGTAGCCCTGGTATTTTTCGACATCTTGCTGCTAATCGTCGGTCTGCGCCAGTTCGAGAAGAAAGCGATCAGCTGAAATCCGCAGAGTTAAGATCGTCTGGGTCGGACACTCCCTTCGACGAGCTCAGGCAGGGTCTGTCCGCCGCCTTTGACCATTGTGGGGCAAAACCTTGAGTTGGTGCCGAATCAGCGGATCGGTGTGGGCGAAACAGGCGGGCGAATGGAGGTGCCGCTACTATCAGGCGACGATCTTGAAGAGTGAGTGCTCCCCGCCCGCGGGTGGAGACTCGCGTACCCGTGCGCGAACCGGGCCACCCTCCGGTAGATTTCTCTTACATGGACGCGGTCGTCACCACGTGCCCTTCATCCGCGCGAACTCAGTTGACGGTAAGTACGAGTGCGCTGCTGGTTCCTCCGCTGGTGCAACCCAGATTTTCGGAGTTCCCGCTCGGAGTGCGCACCGTGACATTGACCGCTTCCGGCCCTGCGATCTCGCCGGTTGTAAGCTTTACCGTCAACTTTTTATCGGTGACTACGTTCGCGCTCAGAACCTTCCCGTTGATGACAACTTCAGACGCCGCAACAAAATTGCTGCCGTTCACGGTGACCAGAACTCCCTGCTGTACCTGGGCAAAAGTGAGTGTGCTGGGCACGAGTGATCCGATCAGCGGTGCCGGCCTAGCACTGCCGCAAAACGGGTTTAGGGTATTGTTGCCGCAGCCTGCTAGAAACAAGAGAGCAAGCAGGACGGCGAATGACAGACTGAAAGCGCGGGAAGACATGGAGATGCTCCTCATTGGATGGGTTTTCGAGGGACTCCCCGTCTAGATCGCGGAGTGGTCGTTCGTAGACACCTACCCGGGGCCCCCGACTCATGATCGGGAGACTGCAGGCCGTCTGCCAACGCACGGCCCACAGGGGCGATCCTTTTTAATCACATTGTTTCCAAGCAGGTAAGCGAAGACAAAGCATATTGGACAAACCGCGATTCACAGGGCTCCGGTGGCCCCATTCCACCAGTGTGGTGGTTTTCAGCCAGCGTTGGTGGTCAAAGTCTGGCAATCCAGAATCGGGCCATCAGCCTTCGCGGCCGTCCAGCTCAATGTGGCGACATCGTAATGTGGGGGACAGCCGCTTCGGCTGTCCGGCCAAGCGCAGCGAGGCGCTGGCTTGTTGCGTGGCGGACGCCGCTTTCGGCTTTGCTCAGGGCAGGCTCCGTCCGCCGCCGTTGACGGTCTTGTTTTGCAAATGCAGAATCTTCCGTGCTTTGCCCTCGCGGGTTAAGCAAATCAGCCTGATCTCGAATCAGCGCTGCGCCGCAGCAGCAAATTTGCTTCGATGAAGGAGAAGATCCACACCATCACCCCGGTTCATCATCCCTGCCCAGAAATAAACGCTGTCGTGAGGCCACTCCACAAAGACATGTCAACAGCTCCAGCAATTCCAATGACGTCACGATTGGGACCTTTGTGCCCCTCGCCGAGGCTCTCCATTTCGTCTTTGATGGCCACGGCAGATTCTCCGGCTCCTCCACTGCGGATCACGGCGGCACGATTCGGTCAAGCCGAATTGCACCGGCAGTCTGACCGCGGACGGCAGCAACGGCATCATTCACCGCGACCTGGTGATTGTCGGCAGCGGAAAAGAGGTCGAGTTTGTCAGCACGGACGCCGGGTTGGTGATTTCCGGCTACATGAAGAAGCAGCACACCGAGTAGGAGGCTTTCGCGCTGGCCGCCGCCGAAGTGATTCCGGTTCAGACTGGAGTTGAAGGCCTTAATGGCGACGACCGCGGATCGCGTGGCACCGCAAGCCGCCCGGTTCGACGCATGGTTGTGCAATCAAATTCGTAAGCCGCCCCACAAATGAGACAGACCTGGTAGTCCTGGCCTTGTGCTCCATTGTGTGGCCAGGAAAATTCGTGGCGGCAAAGCATTTCCAACAGTCGCGTTAACAATGGCGAAGTCATGTGGTTAGGATCCCCTGCGGCGATGACATGATCTCAAACTTAACTCAGAATTCGTTGTCGCGTCGGTGTCGATGGTTCATTCCGCGCAGGCGGATGGACAGCGCGTGGTCTTATTACCCCTACATCCGTCGGAGGAAGACACAAGCGGGCTACTCGCTTTTGCCGTTTGCGCAAGCCACGAAGCAGGTCCCTCACCGGGTTTTCAGCCTGGTTCGGAATGACATTCCGTGTGACCTGCTACCCAGCCCCGGCTCGAGCTGCTGCGCTATCTTCGGGCGCCGCTAGGCGGCTTGTCGGTCGAGTCAGGTTGGCCTGTGTTGCCGTCGGGCGCAGCTTGCAGGACAAATTGCTCACCAAGAATTCTTACCAGGGAGTTCAGACCGCCGGCGAAAGCGATCCGCCAGCGTTCTACGCACTTCTGGGCCAGTTCGTCCATGCGGCATTCGAAAGATTGCAGAGTTTCGCTGATCTGGATTTTCAGCGACTCAGAAACCGCCGCTTCCATCCCTTTCTGGATGATCTTCAAGTTTGCGCCGGCTTCATCGAGTTGATTCCCGAGTTCCTGGGCACTGCGCGTGGCCAGTTCATTCAGAGCCACGTTCAGCGCGCCCTCCATTTGACCACGGGCAGTGCGGACGGTGTCGCTGGCCATTTTCGAGAGCCGCTGGTCAAGGCCCGACTCGAGCAGGCGCGCAGATTCGTCCAGCTTGGCCATGCGGCGGTCGAGGACGGAGATTTGCTCCTGCAGGCGCAATGATTCCGCCGTGACCGTGCCTCGAACCTGTTCCAATTGCCGGCGGTGCCCCTCGTGCTCCTCGGCCAGGCTATGCTCCATCACTCCTAGCAAGTCCTCGCTCAGTCGCTTGAGACGGTTGCCCGCCTCCACCACCTCCTGATGCAGTTCTCCCAATCCACGATTTAGGTGCTCCCGCAGATTCTGCGCGACATTCGTCGAGAGGCCCTGCGCTCGTTGTTCAACCGCTTGAAAGTCGCCTGTGACCCGTTGCCGAAATTCGTCGTAGGTTTCTCGTGTCTTGCGGTCGATGGCGGTTTTCGCCGCTTCCAGCACCTGTTCCGACTGCTCCCGCGCCTGCTTGAGTACTTGTGGCCCAAGCTCTTTCTTCAGGCGGAGTTCCAACTGCTGTTCGAGTTCGGGAGGTATTTGCGATAGCGATACTTCAAACCGGTTTCGCTTGGCCCCTTGCGCGAGTTTTTCCTTGATCTCCGTCACCTGCGCTTCGATCGGACTAACAAGTTCGGCAAGCACGGTCTTGAGATGCTCGTCAGAGAGTTGCTTGCGGATTCTGTCGAGGGCAATTTTCAGCGAGGCCGCGACTTGATCCGGCGGCATTGCCTGTCTGTTGTCAGCCGGAAGTGCTGACACAAGTCTGTCGTCCACTGGCGCAGACAGTCGCGCCCAATCTTTAGGAACAGTCTTCAATCCCCAGAAATTGTCCGGACGGTCGAAGCTCGCGCCCAACATCCAACTGTGCCGTTCGCTACCGATGGGCTGACAGGAAACCACTTGCGCCGTCGTTTCACGACCGTCCTGATGGTGGAAGTGCAAGGGAACTCCGTTCTCCAGTTTCATCGGAGACCGCATGGCACAACCATGGGCGTTGACCACCAAAGTCTCGCAGACTTCAGAGAACTGGGCTCCCGGTTCCAGGCTGGTCACCAGTATCGGGAGCGTGACCGGAACTCGCGAGCTGCGTCGTAATGTTGGGACATTTGTATTGTGCATAGCCTCCGCCTTGTCGCCACGAGTGAGTGCGCTCGGCCCGTAACCCAAGCGCCGTATACAACTACGTTAGCGCCAAGTTCATGAAAGAGGGTTAACTCGGTGGTTCCGTTTCAGGATGTTCGAAGGCCACTGCCTTTCGTAACCGATGAAAGGCAGTGAGCCCGGCTCCGTAGGTGCCTCGCAGCCAGCGGGCGGACGCACTCGTGCGCCGCCTTTGATTTTGCTCTTGAACTCGAAAGCGGAGGGTAATGTCGATTCAGCGACTGCGCTTCAGCAGCAAAACTCCGCCAATGAGGG
>QIAN01000203.1 GCA_003225005.1 Acidobacteriota bacterium
CCATCTGAAGTTCGCTCCCCTTAGCTTCTACAACTCAGGAGGTTGATGTGATTGATCCAAAAATCAACATTCGCTCGAAATCCGCCCTTTCCGCACAAGTCAACAATCATGCGGGTATGGCTCTTGCGGACTCTGCCGTGCAAACCCGCGCTTACGAGCTCTTCGAGCTTGGCGGCAGAATAGATGGCCGTGCGGAACAGGATTGGTACCAGGCAGAAAACGATCTGAGAGCCCGCAGCCAATAAGCGTAGTGGACAAAATGTACACCGGACCTTTTAGCGAGGTACTACGTGAAACCCACGCTGCCCGAAATGGGAGTTGCCAACCGGTTGGACGAGCTGGAATGGGACTTTATTCAGGCAAGGGCGAAACTTAGATCCGTTGGGATGGACTGATCGTGAGTTTCATCCTCGACGCGATACTGGGACACAAGCGTGAAGGCATCAAGGTGAGCGCTGCCGTCGGGACGAGGTTTCCCACCACCGGAACTCAGAGAATACACCGACAGAAGGACTTCCCAAAGGTGTTGCTCTGAGGGTGTAAAGACCCTTTCCCATCGTGAAATTTCCTACTTCAAAGCCTGCCTCGCGCGCACTGAACGTGTATCCTCCGCTATTCCTTTCAATCTTGGCGCATGTCACGCATTGCGAGCGGGCCGAATTCCGGCCTTTCGGGGTGCCTGACTCTCAAGAGGCCTCTAACGTTTCTCAATCGAACAGGCCAGCAGTTCGTCCAGTAATGTGTTCAATCTCCAAGAGATCGCCGGCAGCAGTTGCCGCCGGCGACTAAAGGTTGAGAATCGTTGCTCCGCACTTTAGCCTAGCAGGTTGCGGAAAAACTCGTTCGAAAGGAAATAACTCACCAGCTATAAACCTTTCTTTCTCCATGCGTCGGCCTGGCGCAATCGCCCCCTAACACCCAATCTCGATCACATCTGACGGAGTTCAGTCGTCGTCCGGGTCGGTCGGCGGTCTCCGGTCATTCAGAAACTGCTCCGCACTCACCGCTGCCGGGATCGCTTGAAATTTCAGTGGTGTCTGGTTGAAGTTGAAGCAGTCGGAGAGATCGTCGGCGTAGGCATCGGCATAGCCGAGCGACGGCAGGCCGAAGTTCTCTTCGATGAACCTGAGGATGCTGCCGAAATCGTGCGGAGTGTGGGAAATATGGGCCGCCTTGGCGTAGGGAGAGACGACGATCAGCGGCACGCGGAATCCGTATACATAGCCGCAACCCCACTGCGCACAGTTCACCAGCACTTTCGGCGGCGGGACGTGATCGTACCAGCCGCCCCAATCGTCCCAGGCAACGATGATCGCGGTATTGGACCAGTACGAACTGTTGCCGATTGCATTCACGATCGAAGCTACCCACGAGGGTCCTGAACCGTCGTTGCCCCCCGGATGATCGGATGCTCGGCCGTCGGGGATTACCCAACTCACCGATGCCAACTGGTTGCTCGCGATGTCCGTCAAGACCTGGGTCTGCGGGATGATCACATTGCTCCAGGCACTGCCTGTGCAAGCCAGTTTGCCGTTTTGGGTTTGTGGCTGGCAGATGTGCTGGATCGCGTCAGGGCCGGTCCAGATCGAGCCCGCCGAAGGCGCGTAATAACGCCAGGAGATGCCTTTGGCGTCGAGCAGATCAGTGAGTGTGTGGTGTTCGTAGCAAGGGTACTGGCTGGACGATTCCGTGCCCGACGGGTCTATTAACTCCACTGTCGTCCCAGCTTCAGCAATGCAGCCCGCAAAGTTACTGGCGCCGCTGAGATTCTCCGATGCGAAAAGGTTGCTGGTGGCGGTCGGCGCCGAGGTGCCGGAGATGATGAATTGATGAGCCGGAAAGCTGGGTCCCTGGTTGGTCTGGAACATGCGGTCGCCGAAGGTATATTGCTCGGCAAGGGCAAAGTAGGGCTGAACGTCGGATGGATTGACGTACATGAACTGCGGGTTGGGATGCGCGTTTGGAGGGCAGTTGGCGGGTGGACCGCATGGGATTAGGTCCGCCCCGTCCATTTTGCCGCCGTCGTACATGGAAACGAAGGCGGAATGGGCGTGGCTGAGGTCGTAGTTCTGGGGGTCGGAGCCGGTTGTGCCCAGGTCGATGGGACTGAGCGGAATGGTCTGCCCCTGGGAATTGACCCCCGAGTTGTGGATGTCGGCTCCGTTCTTGATCAGGACCGGATCTTGAAACAGGTTGTCGGGCGTGCGATTCTCTTGGAAGATCACGACTATGTGCTGAATGAGCGGGGAGTTGGGCGAGAGGCTTTTGGCACTTCCACTGCAGCCATTTAAGGTCAGCAAGAATCCTGCCGTGCTCACCAGCACAAACATCAAGCAAAGACGGAAGCGAGTCATGGAGAGGTTCCCTTGGGCGGAGTCTTCGATTTGTCTCTAAAGGAGACCCGCCCCTAGTTCCCCGTAAACCCGGCTGCCGGGTTTTCCACTCGCTGAATTCTCCTCAAATTCTGTCGGCTGGTACCAGAAAACTCTCTTGTTTCCACAGCGCGAACTGATAATTAAGGAGGCATGCGCGGAAAAGACGAGCAACAGTTGGATGTGTTCATCCAGGTGAAACAACACAACCTTATTGCGTAGGAATCTGATCGTCTGTTCCAAACCGCTCACATGTAGAGAGAGGCGAACCACACACCGATCGGACTCTTCCTGATTTACGCTGCTGTTCGAGTTCGTAACCAGCGGAAGCGGTCCAGGTATTGGAAACTTTTTGGTCCTGATGATGCCGGGAGTGCGGCCTGATGCGCTTCCACGGTTGGTTTCAAGGTTCTAGTCATGAACTTACTGAGACGACGAAGTGCGAAGGAAAAGCATACCAGTCCCAGCACCCAATCAAACCGCCTCCACCACCACACATCAATAAAAAGAGCTCCCAGCGCCCTGGGTAGCCCTGCCTTGAATTCCAGTCTGCTCGCAACCTAGTGCGGCAAACCGTTCGCTTGACTCAGCACTGCTTGTCCCTGCGACGCAAGGAGTGACTGAGCCTTGGCGTCACCAAAGCTCTGGCCGTTAAACTCGGCGCCATTGAGCAGTCCGATCATCTGCGCAACCAGTGCATCCCGCTGTGTGGTGAGGGACTGGATCTGTCCCTCGACTGAGTTGTAGGTGCTATCGTTCGCGTTGTTCGAAGTTCCTCCTGGCTATTATTTTCCCGCCACGCGCGCGTGGCGCCGCCGACAGCACCACACCCCAAAAGACCGCAGTCTACCCACGAATAATCCCAAGAACTGGTCAGTTTGGTACAGCCTCGGAACTGAAACCTAGCCATACTCTTTATGCTTCAGTATTCGAAGCCCAATGGCAAAATGCGACTACTTCAAGGCTACTCGCCTGGGAGGCTGGTGCACGACTGCGAACCGCTTCAGATGACCTGGCTTCGGGACTTGCAGAAGAATCTGAATGCTCTGGATCTCAGCCTGCTGTTGCGGATGTCCCGACCATCGCCGATGAGGTGGATTCGCAGTTGACACAAGCAAATGGATTAGGTACATGAATGTCGTGCGGACCCCAGCAGCAGCGTAGTTACTCTGCCGCCATCAAGCGAGGCAAAGACAATGAAGACGAAGACATGGACGGTGATTACCAACACGGGCAAACAAGCAGACCTTGAGTCTGGCCTTGAGAAAAGGGAGGTTCGAAAGCCGACGCACATCAGCGCCAGAGACTTTGTTCATTGGTTAGCGCCTGAGAGCCGTATTGATGACGATTCTTTGCGATCGCTATTCAAGCTGTAAGAGTCTCCTGCTGGAGCGCGAACTCCGCCTTCTGCACTCGTAGATTCCCATTCCCATTATTAGATGAGTCTTGTGCTCGGCGACAGGTGCTGGAGCTACCCCATTTGCGTCGAGCTTTTCCGTGGCATTTCCAGCTCGATCCAGTGTTTTCGCCACTCCTAAATAGTGTCCCGGCCTTACTGCCGTCTCCTGTGGCAGAATCTGTGTATCCCCAAATGCATAAGAGCAGGCAAAGCCGCACAGTTGCGAGGAAATCAGAGGAGTAGTCTCGGATGGGCCGAACAACGTATACTCGCGACATACCCTGATCTCGCCTGAAGAGATACGAACGTGCCAGACGAAGAGTGGATCAAAACCCTTGAAGACGGCAGAAAAGTGAAATTCATCTACCAAGAACTGCCGCAAGATGGGGCATTTATCACGGCTCAGGTTGCAGGTAATGAGGTCGTCTATTCAGTCCTATTGACCAAACAGAAAAATCGCTTCAGTCGTGAAGATGTTGAAAGTCATTTCGAGGGCGAGCTTTCGAAGAAGAAATAACCCTCCCAAATTACAACGGCTAGCCCGGCCATTCCGCAAGTCCTCTGACGAAGGTCAAAATTGGTCAAAATACAAAAGGACCGTCTCAGATCGTGGTCTTGGACACCGCAACCCGAGGGGTCCATCCGAAAAGCGCACAGTTCTATGCAGTTACGAGTGTGGCGCTCTTGTGATCGGCGCTCTTGTGAAAGGTCGAGTTGACAACGTCCGAGGTCTGAACCTTGGGCGTGCCCTCGATGAATCTTGCCAACGTCTTCAACACTTGCGGATAGGTATTGGCGTTGTAAGCCTCGGCATCAGCTTTGTTTTCCCACAGACTGATTGCAGTCACATCAACTCCACCGGGACCAGCGAAAGTGATTTCATCCTTGAAACCATTCTGTTTACGAAGCAGAGGAAGGATGTCCTTCTCAAAAGTTCGCGTGTAATCGGAGAGCGTATTCGATTTCAGATGAATCGAAACATTGCGTGCAAACATAGGCAACCTCCTAAGGTTGGGGGGTAGCTAAGAAAGAAAACTTCAGATGGACTGACTTAGTTCAGGGAACCTGAAAGAGGAGAAGGATGCTCACTCTCTCCAAACCGGTGCATTTAAGTGGCCCTCTGCATGGCCGCGCCAACTTGTTGCATCGATACGTCAAAAAGCAGATCCGGCAGCGCAGAGTTTGCGGTTCATCGAGTACTTTTGGCGGCAAGCAAGCATAAACGGAACAGTGGCAGTGATGAAACAAAACGCAAGAACTGCGAAGAAAAGACTCGCCTGGTTGCTAGAGGACGCCATGATTGCCGCGACTGCACGCGTTCACCAATTGATCATCGCCACGAGAAACGAAGCGGATTTCAGGCAGCTGGACGTCCGGATTCTCAACCCATTCAAGACCAGCTAGGTTCTCCGTAGCAAGGACCTGCATTGCATCACTCAAGGTTTCTTGAGCGAAGGTCAGTCGAGGAGTGCGAGAATTTGAACAACGGCAGGATGCGAAGATTCCTCAGACTGCTTTCAAAACTGAGCAATTTTGAACAGTCAGAACGATTAGGAAACAGTATGGTACAGGCTGCCTTAACGTGGCAGTCCCCTGAGAAGGCGGACAGCCCCTTGGGGGCGGTCATGGGTTAGCGTCAAGTGACTGACATTCGGACCCTCACGATCGCCCCAGTTTTCCCCACTGGGGTCTGCCCTCCATCCGAGAGCGCAAGACCCTCGACTCTAGGCCCACTTCGATAACAGTTGTGCAGAAGCCTAGCCTCTCATTTGAGCAAGCACCGCTTCTTACTCTTTCAGGGTTCTCTGAGCTAAGTCGGCCCCTCTGAAGTCTTTTCTTTGCTGAGTGACTTGTACACAACTGTAAGCGTCTGACCAACACACCTGTTCGACAGGCGGGGTCTGTGTTGAAGTGTCCGGATGACCGCAAAAACAGAGTTGTCAGCGCCCAAGCGACGTACGCGAGCTGAAGTTCAGCAGTTGGTGGCCGAGTTTGTGAGCAGCGGTATGCGGCGGAGCGAGTTTTGCCAGAGTCGAGGTTTGAGCTTCAGCACACTGGATCGCCATCTAAAGAAACTGCGTTGGAAGAGAAGGCGTAAGCCAATTTCCTCGGCCGG
>QIAN01000199.1 GCA_003225005.1 Acidobacteriota bacterium
CGCTGAGAATTTCAAAGCCTCAGGTACAGTTTTTCCCGTCAAATAAGAACCATCCTTGCACCGAACAAGATTCCGTGGTTGAACGCACGCCCGACGCCTATGGCAGGTTTCAGTCCCGCGTCCACAAGGGGCTCGCTGGACGAACCCGAATTAACGTTTGCGCCAACGGGAGAAGGATTTAAGATGACTCCCAAACCGTTGTCGGGGAAGAAGTTGAGATCGCCAGACGGGGACCCCGACCCGCAGTGCGGCAACGAATAGTCGCGAGTCCGGGGACCGCGTGCGGAGGGCTATTCTCCGATACAACCGGCGAGAGAATGCAACCACGGTCTGAGGCAAGAGTGTGTTGCTTTGAGCCCTCCGTTCTGGCGGCGCGACTATACTTCGGCTTCTTGGAAAGCTCCAAGGGTCTTAGACCTTTGTAATTGGAGGGGCGGCACATCGAGGATTAAGATCATTCCCAGTAGTTTAGTCAAATGCTGTCCTCATCGCTTAATACTCGCCGTTGGCCACGACACCGCGTCGATCTTCCGGTTCGCATCGTCATCCCAAATGGGCTGTTAACCAGCACCGTTGCTGGCCGTGCCACCGAAATAAGCGGGAGCGGTATGGCCCTTCACTCCACGCTTGGTCTTGAACCAGGCGACCTGATGCAGGTTGAGTTTCCCACCTCCAATCCCTCAGGGGTCATGGCCGTGGTTCGCAATCATAAGGACGATTGTTTCGGGGTGGAGTTCCTCAAACAACTGCCCTCTCGGGATAAAACGTTGAATAAGTCGAATCAAACATGCGACCCGAAGACTCTATTTGCAGGACTGCGTCGAAAACAGCTCGAGATAATGCAGGTGCAGAGGGAGATCGAGGCGCTCAACCTCGCGATTCCCTTGCTCGCTGATGATAAAAGGGAATGCGCCGAACCTTCTCTGCCGCTTCGGTCGGAATTGGATAGGAGACCATGGCCATCGCCAGGTCCTAAACCGGCCCAACAAAAACCTTTGAGCCTTTAAGAACCGACCCCCTGTCTAACCCCTTTTTCAGTCGTCGAAACCCCTGGTCTCTGTTAAACATCCGACTCGCCCTTGCCTGTCCTTGCCTACCGTCGAGAACGCCGAAAATGTAGCCCCGGAGATGCAGTCTCGGGCCGTCAAGCTGGCGTTAAGGGTGTCGTGACCTGCCGATCACTGAACCTCATGTCACGATCTCGCCTTGTGCTTTCAATACGTTGGACGAGCATATCCCATCGCATATCCCATGCCGTGTCATCCGCTCACGTCGGGGTCGAATCTTGAAGTACGAAACCATTCGCATGCGGCTTGAGGTGCTGGGGCGTCCAGTCCAGCAGGGAACTACCCACTCTGACCGAAATAAACGGCGACATGAGCGGATACCGCCGAACGCCGGTTCACGTTCGCCGAATTGCAAAGTGTCGAGGCAGCTTCTCTGCAGAGCTAATTTCGCGGGCAGATGCAGAAGCGTTTATCTGTTGCTACTCAGGTTCCTCACCAGTTTCGTCCACGGAATTCATACGCGCCAATGTCGGGAGCTTTGCCTGCGGGCACCGGATTGCCGTCGAAATCAGTGACAAAGTCTGTTCGCTCGCCCGAATCCACCGCCGGACTGCCGGATGTGAGATGGAAGTCGGACTCGGCAAAATCCACAAATTTCGGATCGGCAATCTTTTCCCCGCGTCCGAGCGCCACGCCGACGGGGTCCGATTGGCTTCCATCCACGCTGAGATAGATATTGGCGTAGTGTGTTTGTCCGGCCCAGTTTGCCATGCCGTATGCGCTTGTGCCGTTATCGGAAAAAACCTTTCTGCCTGAACTCACGACAAAAATATTGTTCCAGATCGCGTTGCCGTTTTCACGAAATGTAAAAACAACATCGGTCACAGAGTTCTTCGGCAGGACCCTCAGGACAGTATTGTTCTCTATGCTCCAGTCATGGCCTTGCCACAGTAGGATGAATTCCTGGTAATCATTGCTGACGTTGTAGGCAATCCAGACCCTGCCGGTTGGCTGACTGCCTGGGCCTGGTCTGGTTCATCCCGCCGTCCAAGACTTGGACGGCAGCGTTCGCGTCGGGAGAATGGTGTTGGTGTGTCAGCGCGGAGCGGTACTGCCTTCGATTTTGGTGAATCTCATGGGCCGGACCATGTCCGTGGCAACGTCAAAACTGGTCACGCGGCAGCGGACGACCGTGCTGCCGAGCCGCGTGTCGTGAGCCCGATACACCTCGCCCATCCGGCCAGCGCCCAGCGCGGAGACGATTTCATACGGCCCGAGTTTCTTGCCAGAGGTGAAGGCCATCCGCGCGCCATTATAGTCCCGACCAAACGGTTCCAACTGTCCCCGAGTTCTGCCCAGGCTAATTCGAGAGGTGTGACGACATCTCAATCGACTCCGCCCGTCAGTGGCGACCGTCGGTTCCCCGGGTCAGGGGGATAGCTTCTCCGATCCTGAATCGCTTGAGTCATATCAAGTCATGATTTATGGAACCACTAGCTGTCTTCGATCGCCACACACGCTCGATGCTTCGGAGCAATCGCAGGCGACAGTCCGATGTGCCACCACTTTGACACCATGCTCGATCTTTTCGGTGTTCTGCTATTCGGCAGTGCGAGTACTGCGCTAATTCCGACACTTTCCTTGGATGATTGTGTTGGCGCCTCAGTCGTGTATGAAGAAGTCCAGGGTATCTAGCCTCTGCACACCGCATGCAATCAGCTAGATCTGGTGTTAAAAGAGCGCTATCGACGATCAATGACGGGATCGACAGGCAGTCGCGCGTTTTGCGGAGAAGCCACGGTCACCACATCACGCCCGCGCGATTTGGATTCATAGAGGCATTGGTCCGCGATTTTGAGCAACTCGACGGAGGTTGAGCCATGCTCCGGATATGCAGCCACACCTACCGAGAGAGTGAGCTGCCTAATGGTCTGCTTCCTGTACTGAAGCTGAAGGCGCTTTACTTCCGAGCGCAACGCGTCCGCACGGATAGCCGCATTGTGGGAAGATGACTCAGGCAGGATGACGGCGAATTCCTCGCCGCCATAGCGGCAACATATATCGGTGGCGCGAAAAAAATTGCGAAACAGATCGGCAAGGGACTGAAGCACCATGTCTCCTGCATCATGACCGAAAGTATCATTGAATCGCTTGAAATGGTCGAGGTCGAGGAAAAGAACGGCGATGGATTGCTTCTTGCGGGCAGCTAATTGTATCTCTCTTTCGAGCGATTCTTCCAGGAATCGCCGGTTGAACAGCAGGGTCAATGGATCACGCACCGCCTGTTCACGAAGGGTCTCTCGCAGCTGCAGGCTGGCCAGCGAAAGGGCGATCTGCGAGGCCGCGCTGACGGCCAGTTGCTGACGAGACTCACGAAAACTCTCCCTGCCCGAATCGCGTTGAAGCTCCGCGGCACTCTCGAATTCGAGATGCAACACGCCAACCGTGTTCCCCTGCGCGACCATCGGCACGCATAGACACTCGGAGGTTGAACTCTGGGTCAAATGTTGGCAAGCGATGCCACTTCCAGGATGCCCAGTCCAGTGAGGCTGGCCACGGCGGAGAGACCAACATGCGTCGGGAGGAAATGTCGGCGCTAATACGTCTTTTTTCCCCCACCGAACTGCTGCCTCGATGAGGTCTCGGGACGACCTGAATAAATAGAGCGCCCCGGAAGGAGCGTCAGGGAAGAGTCTCTGCAGAGAGTCAGCAACCACAGCACAGGCTTCCTTAACCGTTCCGCTACACACCAGCAGAGACCCCATTTCATTCAGCGAGGTCATCTGTTTTGTGCGGAGTTCCAACTCCTTCACCAGGCGGTCCAACAACTCCGCATGTCGCCGCTGTGCTTCGCCGGCCCTGATCTGTTCCGAAACATCCTCGTAGATTAAGTATGCTCCGCGTATCTCACCGTTTACCGTCAGCGGAACTCCATGCAGTGCCAGGTCAAGAATTTGTCCGTCTTTGCGCCGTCTTCGCACCGTCCTGTGCAAGGCGTTTCCGGCGAAGATCTGCGGAATCAGTTGCGCGGAGTCCGTAGCTTCATCGTCAGGTATCCCCATATGCGCAATATCAATCGAGGTTAACTCCTGCCGGTCGTACTGAAAGAGTCTCTCGAAAGCGGAATTCGCCAGCTCCACCGAGCCTTTCCGGTCCAGAACGACGATCCCTAGCGGGCTATTTTGTACCAACGAGTCTAAATAGCTGGTTTGTTCATTCAGATCCATTGCCAGGCGCTGCCGCTCGCTGACCTCGGATCCCACGATGAGTCCTACTGCGGAGAGCACCAGCATGAGCAGGGCGACTTTGGTGAACGTGGCTGCGCTGGGGGGAAACCAATGCATCGCGACTACGATTCCAAAATTTAGCGCCAGCAGGCCAGTGACAACTCGCCGGACCCCCTGACGCATCGCAATCCAGATGATGGGGACGAAACAAAGAAAAAAATGGTCGTAACGCCCGTCCTTGGTTCCGAATATCACCCAGAGGACGGCTAATATCGTAAGAATTTGGCCACAGGTCTCTGCTAGCGCAGCAAAAGTAAACGTCGTTCCAGCGGAATGAGCTGAGCGTAGCCGGGAGGGCGTCGGCGAGAGCCAATTACGAACATGCGGAAATACATGGACCAGAAGAAACGGTGCAATACCTACCAAGCCGATGGTGTCTGCTAACAACCACCCCAGCGCGGACGACTTGTATTCGCCCCAGGCAATGCTGTGATCGGCAATCAGGCAGGCGACACCAATCATGGTTGCAACTACAGCGGCCGCCGCACTCACCGAAACGTAGCGGACCACATCTCGTCGGTGACGCAGTCCAAGATCGAGTTGCAGCGGACCGCGCAACACGTATGCTGCAGCGCCATAACAAACAGCAATTCCCACGCTGCCGACCGTACCGCTGAAGGATATGACTGGCTGGGAGTAAATAACCCTGCTAGCAAAAGCATCGGCGAAACACGCCAGCAGAGCGTACCAGGGGCTGATTCCCAACAGCAGCGCCATAACCACACCGATGGCGGGATACCAGGCAACGAATCCAATGCGAGAAAGCAAAATGACTTCAGGACGGTTCAGCAACAGGTATAGCAGCAGGAACGAGAGAGAAATCAGAGCGTGGCGAAAGATCGAGCGTCGTGAAGGCATGAACTAACTTTCAGTTGCCCGATGGGTTCCTGGTCAGCAACGCGAGAGGGTTCCGGTCGAGAGGGCAGCCTTGTCTGTCTGCATGTCTAGACTACCTGCAAGGTGACCTCGCCCGATGTGATATAAGTCACAATTCGCGCTTCTCGCAATTACTTAGGTAATTCCCCCAAATTGCCGCGTACTTCAGACTTGTGCCGAAGTCAGCTCCAGCTTAGGCCATAAATCTGCCGTTCGGCTGTCACGCTATACAATTGCTCCCCTAATTTGGTTTGAAGTTTCATCCGGATCTGCCTTCTGGAATTGCCGGTGCCAGGGAATGAGGCTAGGCTCCATCAGATAGGTGTGAGGAAGTAAGGAACGGGTCTCGTATATGCCCGATTCGGGTACCGCTATGGTTCATTGGGTCCCAGGCCAGTCCGTGAAGCTCTGTCATGCCTTATGTCGGCTTTGCGGGAGGCGATTGAGACTCCGACGGCGCTTGTCGGCGATCGCGGTCGAGTCACAGGCCGGCCGGACATTATCGGATTATCGAAGAGTAGCCGACCTGCCCAGGAGCACGCGGCGCTCGGCTCTTGAGCGCTCTTGGTCTCCATCGTCTTTAAACAAGCAAATGAAAGAACGTCGTCTGTTGCTGCGCGCGATAGATGCGAGATGATGTGACAATGAGGATGCCTTCATTCAAGCTGACCGACACTTTATTCGCGTGCGCACTTGCGTTCTCTACGTCGATTGCGGGGGCCCAAGTCATCGGCTACGACGAGCCTTACCGTCCTCAGGTGCACTTCTCTCCTCGCGAGCATTGGACAAACGATCCTAACGGCCTGGTTTACTTTCACAAGGAGTATCACCTCTTCTATCAGTTCAATCCGTTCGGTGATGAATGGGGCCACATGAGTTGGGGGCATGCCGTTAGCATGGACCTCTTGAATTGGCAGGAGCTTCCGGTCGCAATCCCAGAGAAGGACGGCGAAATGGCGTTCACGGGCAGCGTCGTAGTGGACCGCGAGAACACCAGCGGCTTCTGCACGCCCCGAACTGAGTGCCTGGTTGCGGTATACACCGGTTACCGCAGCACCAGCCAAGGAACACAGCAGACACAGAACATTGCGTACAGCCGAGACGACGGACGAACCTGGACCCGATATGCAGCCAACCCCGTAATCGATCTGCACACGGCCGACTTCCGTGACCCCAGCGTGTCGTGGGATGAGAAGGAAAGCCGTTGGTTGATGGCGGTTTCCTTGGCCATGGAGCACAAGATTCGTTTCTATACGTCCCCGAACCTAAAGGAGTGGACGCAACTGAGCGACTTCGGACCCGCTGGCGACGTCGATGGAGCCTGGGAATGCCCCGACCTCCTGCGTATCCCCGGCGAGAATGGAACAGGTGACATGTGGGCTTTGAAAATTGGTCTCAATCCGGGCGCGCCGCAAGGCGGTTCCGGCGAGCAATATTTCCTTGGCAACTTCGACGGGAAGCGGTTTACGGCGTCCAGCGAGCCCGGTTCGCACGGATGGACGAACTATGGCAAGGACGACTACTGCGCCATCAGCTTTAACGGGCTGCCGAATGGCGCGAAGCCGATTCTCATCGGCTGGATGAACAACTGGCAATACGCTTCGCGACTGCCGACCTCTCCCTGGCGCGGACAGATGAGTGTTCCAAGACGGCTCTCGCTACTGAGGGACGATGCAGGATTGGCGGTAGTGCAGTACCCCGTTATCGCTCCTCTCCGTGCAAATCATTCCGACATCTCTACGACAAAGGGCGGCAGTCTCTCAGGTAACATGCAGGCCCCCTTCGAGTTAGACTTGCAGTTTGGCCGAACATCTGAACAAGTCTTTGGCATACGCATCTACACCGACGAGCAGCATTGGACAGAGATCGGGTTTGATCAGCCGAAGCGAGAGTTCTACATCGATCGCACAAGGTCGGGTGTGGCTATTACACCGGACTTTCCGGCGAGGACAACGGCTCCGCTGATCGTAAGTCGCTCCTACGACTTCAAACTCATCATTGATCGCTCATCCATAGAGGCTTACGCACAGAACGGCACGATTGCTATGACGAACCTGATCTTCCCCGCTTCACGAAACTGCAGGGTTGCACTCTTTTCTTCAAGCGGAAAGGCAGTTTCAGTAAGGGGTGACCGCTGGAAGCTTCGTTCGATCTGGAGGTGAGACACATGGCCGAGTAGGTCAGTGCGTTCAGGGGTGCAAGAAAAAGCACGTTGGGGCAACAGTTCGTCGTCTCCGCTTCACGCGAAGTCGACAGTCGCCCGACCGCGCTGGGGGATCGAGGTCAAAACTGTGCTCCCCATCACGGGCGAACAGGAAGTGACAGGATAACTTCGTGGTGGCCGACCATCCAAACCGAATCGCCCCGGCAGACTGGTGAAAACATAAACTGAGGACATTTCTAGTGTGGCATGCCAAGTCCGAGAGCACGAATTTGACAATGCCGTCGCGCAGTTCTCAGCTGTTGCGCCGTAAACCCATCGAAGAACCTCACGGGTCCGACCTGGCAGAAAATTATCAGCAAGCTTAGCGGGCTATCGGACAAGTACCGTATTTCCCAACGGCTGGCACATCAGTTGGACACAATCGAAGTGTAGAGAACGTTCGATTCTCAATGACAGAGCACCTATCGATTCGCCTCGACTGGGGCAATATTCTGCCGAGCTTCTCTGATCAGACGTACACGCGGCGCAGCATTTCGGCGGCGCTCTCGTCGAGCAATTCGGCGCGCCGAACCTCTTCGAAACGTGCCAGCAGATCATCGACGCGAATCCGCTTCTTCTCGGCTCCGTGGAAGTCCTGAATGATACGGCCTCTGTGCATCATGATGAGGCGGTCGCCCAGGTTGGCGGCTTGCTGCATGGAGTGGGTCACCATGAGTGTCGTTAGCTTGTCGCGCCGGACAATGGTGTCGGTGAGCGCAATCACCTGGTCGGCGCTTTTGGGGTCAAGCGCAGCCGTGTGCTCGTCGAGAAGCAGCAGCTCCGGGCGCAACCACGTTGCCATGAGCAAAGTTAGCGCCTGCCGCTGGCCCCCTGAGAGTGAGCCAATTGGATTTTTCAGGCGATCTTCAAGGCCCATGTTCAGCTGGCTTACACGATCACGCATTTGGCGGAGCAGATATTGCCGCAGTGGCCAGCCCAGCCGCCGTGGTTTCCCGCGGTACGCGGCCAGCGCCAGATTTTCTGCTATGGACATGCTGGCCGCTGTGCCGCTAAACGGATTTTGAAAAACGCGCCCGATCAGTTCCGCTCGCTGGTGCTCAGGCCACTTGTGGATGTCCGCACCCGCGAGGGCAATCGAACCAGAATCGACGTAAAACGATCCGGCTACGGCATTGAGCAAGGTGGATTTCCCCGAGCCGTTCGTGCCGATGATGACTACAAACGCTCCATCATTCACCGTCAGGTCGATCGCCTGCAGTGCGCGCATTTCGTTAGGCGTTCCAGGATTGAAGGTTTTGCTGA
>QIAN01000019.1 GCA_003225005.1 Acidobacteriota bacterium
ACTAGTGACCGCGGTGTTAGTGCGGACGAGATGGGGACGGTCGCCCTCGGCTTGGCCCTGTAGGGGCGCTCGATAATAGCCCGCCCCTGCAGTGGCGGCTCAGCAAGAAGAGAAAACACGTTTCGAAGGGGCGACTGAAATACAGGTACGCACTCAGTTATGATCAAAGCATCCTTCGCGACAACAGAGGCATTGCCATGACAGTAGCAGCTCCTCCCATCACACGGCTCACCAATTACATCAACGGTCAATGGACCGACTCGCGCGCCGGTGAATGGCGCGACGTCGTCAATCCCGCGACCGGCGAAGCGTTGGCCCAAGTCCCCCTCGCCGACGCCGGCGAAGTGAATGCCGCCGTTGAAGCCGCGGCCGCCGCTTTCCCCGAATGGCGCCGCACTCCGCCGGAAGATCGCATTCAGCCGCTCTTCAAGCTCAAGATGCTGCTCGAAGATCATCTCGATGACATCGGCCGCATCCTCACCCAGGAAAACGGCAAGACGCTCACCGAAGCCAAAGCCGAGATGCGCCGCGCCATCGAGAACGTCGAAGTAGCCTGCGGCATCCCCATGATGATGCAGGGCTACAACCTCGAAGATGTTGCCCGCGGCATCGACGAGATGATGATCCGCCAGCCGCTCGGCGTCGTCGCCGCCATCGTGCCCTTCAACTTTCCCGGCATGATCGCGTTCTGGTATCTGCCATACGCCATCGCTACCGGAAATACGTTCATCATCAAGCCGTCCGAGCGTGTCCCGCTCACCATGCACTACGTCTACGAATTGCTCGACAAGACTGGACTGCCCCAAGGCGTAGTGAATCTGGTCAACGGAGGAAAAGCTGCTGTCGATGCGCTCCTCGACCACCCGAAGGTTCGCGCCATCAGCTTCGTCGGCTCGACGCCAGTGGCGAAATACGTTTACGCACGCGCCGCAGCGAATGGCAAACGCGCGCAGTGTCAGGGCGGAGCCAAGAATCACGTCATCGTACTCCCCGACGCCGACATGCCAATGGCTACGCAGATCATCAGCGACAGTGCCTTTGGGTGTGCGGGACAGCGCTGCCTTGCGGTCTCGGTCGCGGTCACGATCGGCGAAGCGCAGAAGACATTCCGCGATTCGATCACCGATGCGGCGTCGAAACTCAGAGTCGGCAACGGGCTCGACCAAGGCGTGCAAATGGGACCGGTGATCACGCCGCAGAGCAAAGAGCGAGTCGAATCGCTGATCGGCATTGGCGAGAAGCAAGGAGCAAAGGTTCTGCTCGATGGACGCAAGTCCAAAGTCCCGAAGTACGAATCCGGAAACTTCGTCAACCCAACTATCCTTGACGACGTACCTCAGACCAGCGAGTTGAGCGACACCGAAATCTTCGGTCCTGTGCTCAGCCTCGTCCACGCCAGCGACATGGACGAAGCGCTCGCCTTCCTGGAGCGCAGTGCCTACGGCAATCAGGCCTCGCTGTTCACGTCGAGCGGTGCGGCCGCGCGCCGCTTCCGCTATGAAGCACCCGCAGGAAATATCGGCATCAACATCGGAGTCGCCGCGCCGATGGCGTATTTCCCCTTCAGTGGATGGAAGAACAGCTTCTTCGGCGATCTCCACGGGCAAGGCCGCGACGCCATCGAGTTCTACACCGACAAGAAAGTTGTCGTCGAACGCTGGGCCAAAGAGCACAGCCGCAAGTTCTAGCAAGCTCGTCAGCTTTACCGGTGACCTCCGTGTGTGCTCTGTGGCTAAGACTCATTCAACCATAGAGGATCACGGAGGTTCCCAAAAGGATGGACATGACCACGATCGCTGCGACGTCTTCCATGACAGGCAAGGAAATCGTCGATCTCGCACGCAAGCACACGCTGTATGAATGGTCGGCGCAATCGAAGGTCGATCCGATTCCGGTTGCTCGCGCCAAGGGCATTTACTTCTACACGCCGGAAGGGAAGCGCTTCATCGACTTCAACAGCCAGTTAATGTCGGTCAACATCGGACACGGCGACGAGCGCGTCATTCAGGCGATTACCGAGCAGGCGCAGACTCTCGCCTACGCGAATCCGTTCATGGCGACTGAAGTTCGCGCCCGGCTTGGGGCGAAGCTCGCGGAAATAACTCCGGGAGACATCGACAAATTCTTCTTTACCAACGGCGGAGCTGAGGCCAACGAGAACGCGATCAAGATTGCGCGCTTCTTTACCGGACGTCACAAGATCATCGCACGCTATCGTTCGTATCACGGCGCGACTGCGGGCGCGATCAGTCTTACCGGTGATCCGCGCAGATGGGCGGCGGAGCCTGGCATTCCGGGCGTGGTGCGCGTGCTCGATCCGTATCATGGCATCGAGCGCGGATGGGAGTCGGCGGAGACGTCGCTGACCATGATCGAAGAAGTCATCCAACTTGAAGGTGCGCAAACGATCGCGGCGTTCATCCTCGAGCCGGTTGTCGGCACCAACGGAATTCTCGTTCCTCCGGATGGATATATGCAGGGCGTGCGCGCGCTGTGCGACAAGTATGGAATCCTGATGATTGCAGATGAAGTCATGGCTGGCTTCGGACGTACTGGCGAATGGTTTGCCGTCGATCACTGGAAAGTTGTTCCTGATCTGATTTCGATGGCTAAGGGATTAACTTCAAGCTATCTTCCGCTGGGAGCGGTGGGCATGCGCCATCACATCGCGCAACATTTTCAGGACAAAGTTTTTTACGGAGGGCTCACCTACAACAGCCATCCCATGGGATGCGCGGCGGCGCTGGCGACGATTGGCGTGTATGAAGAAGACGGCCTGATCGACAACGCCAAAAAAATGGGCGCTGTGATGAAGCAGCTGGGCGCCGAATTGCAGGCGAAGCATCCGTCGGTTGGGGCCGTTCGCTCCATCGGCCTCTTCGGCATCGTGGAACTTATTCGCCATCGCAAGACCCGCCAGCCCATGGCTCCCTTCAATGGCACTTCGGACGAGATGGCCGCACTCGGCCGCTTCTTCCGCGAGCAAGGTCTCTACACGCTGGTGCGCTGGAACACTTTCTTTACCAATCCGCCGCTGTGCATCAACGAGCAACAATTGCGCGAAGCCTTCGCCATCATTGATCGTGGCCTGCGCATCACTGATCAAGCGGTCGTCGACTAGTGCGGACGCCCGTGGTCGCCTCCCTTGAAAAGGCGCGGCTTCCAGCTTTTTTTTCAAAAGTCTTTGCCAATTGCAACCGTATGGAGCTTCATGCACCGTTGGACTTCGCTTAGGGGCAGGTTCAGAAATATGAATCGAGTCCCTCCAATCCCTGCTTCTGCGGAACAGGCAAGCGAGCCCGTGCCATTCTTCGGTGTAGGTGGCCCTTCGGGGTATACTCTTGCGCTGACGTGTGGCTGGGCCTGCGGGACGATGAGGGCGACGGCGCATTTCGAGGGGGAACGTCCATGAACTGGAAAAGCAAGTTGGTGGTTGGGATACTCACGGCACTGGTTATGTTCTTTCTGACGTTTGCGCTTCCCAGAGGAGGTCCGGTGCGCGACGCGGCCTTGGCGCAGTTTCCGATGACCGTGGGGGTGTGGGCGATTTTTGTTTTGCTGTTTGTGAAGTTGAAGTAGGCGGGGCGGCATTGGTGGCACCAGCAGCGTCGGGATGATTGGCGGGAGATGCGCTGCTCGCGGCAGAGTGCTCTGTGGAAGGTCGCCTCGCGCTTATGGCGATGCCAAAGCGGGATCGCGGCGCGGTGGCTCCCTCACGTCCTTCGCGGGCAAATGCGGCGCGCTCAGGATGACAACGCGGGAGAGTAATTCACGTCGTTGGATTCAGCGCTGAAGCGCGAAGTCACTCCTACTTTTGTGGGGGTTGGTAGTGCACGAACGTATCCGTCACGGCCGGCCTGATTTAGCCGAATCCATCGTACTTTATTTCATCCATAACATAGGCAGACACGCTTCCGGCTTTCCACGGTGCTCCACGTGGAGGGTTTTGCATAAATCGCGGGACCTTTAATGAAAATTTTCAGGCGCGCCAGATGCGCTGTTGCGGGTCGAGGCCGGAATACATCAGAGGCTGGTTGTGGGCTTTGGAGGCGTGCTGGTTGAGAGCGGTGGCGGCCTGGGTGCGGAGGTTGCCGTCGCGAGTGTCGAAGTCGAGCGTGCTGACGCTGTGCTCGCAGCGCACACAGGTGAAGCGCATGCCGCCTTGCACTCGTTTCGTCGTGTAGTATCTCACTGAAGGAATTGTAGTCTTGTTGCGGAGCAAGCGTGTAGACACCGTAGTGGGGCGGCGAAGGTAATGGGCGGGTGTGAGTGATGAGAGAGTTCTTCTTTTGGGGGGAGCTTTGCGGCAGCAGCCGGGCTTTGCTCGGCATGGACAGCCGGGGGCGGCTGTCCCCACACGGGCTGGAGATCCTCCGCTCCGCTCAGGATGACCGCAGCCGCTTCGCTCGCGCCCGCTCAGCGCGGTCATTTGGCGAGGCGGTTGTATTTTTTCAGGGTTTCGCGTAGGCGGTCGTGGGGGAGGGCTATGACCTCGCGGTCGTTGATGCCTTTCATGGTTTCGGCGGCGACCATGGCGTTGATGACGGCTTCTTCGGTGGCTTGTACTGTGGCTAGAAAAATTGGGTCGAGCTTTTCGTTGGGGAGCATGGTGAGCTGGTGCAGTCCTTTGGCGCCGACGGCGCCGGGGTTGGCGGTGGAAAAGGCCAGGAAGATGTCTCCGGAGCCGTCGCCGGAGTAGCTGCCGTCGCGGCCCAGGCCTAGGGAAACTTTTCTGGCGATGCGTTTGAGTTGTGTGGGGATGAGTGGAGCGTCGGTGGCGACGATGACGATGATGGAGCCGACGTCTTTCTGCCGCAGGGTGTGTTCGGGAATTTCGCGGCCTACGTTGACTCCGGCGATGCGCAGTTGCTCGCGGGATCCGTAGTTGCATTGGACGAGGACGCCGACGGTGTAGCCTCCGGCTTTGGCGGTGAGCACGCGGGACGACGTGCCAATGCCTCCCTTAAATTCATTGCAGATCATTCCGGTGCCGCCGCCTACGTTGCCCTCTTCGACTGCGCCGGAGTGGGCGGTGTCGAGCGCATGGAAGGCGTCTTCGGGATGGACGTGAAATCCGTTGATGTCGTTGAGCCAGCCGTCCCAGGTTTCGGCGACCGCCGGCAGTGACCAGAAGTAGCCTTCCATGTCAGGCGTGCCGTGCTTGAACTTCCAGGCGATGACGGCATCGCGGACGACTCCCACACTATGGGTGTTGGTGATCATGACCGGGCCGTCGAGAAATCCGGAGTCGTCAATCCAGGTGGTGCCGGTCATTTCGCCGTTGCCGTTGAGCGTAAACCAGGCGGCGAAAACGGCGTCAGTGGAGGCTTTGCCGCGAGGGAGAATGGCGGTGACTCCGGTGCGCACCGGGCCTTTGCCGACTACAAGTTTGCCCTCGCCGGAGAGGAGCGTGGTGTTGCCGACCTCGACTCCTTGGACGTCAGTGATGGCATTGTTGGCGCCGGGAGTGCCGTCGAACGGGACGCCGAGGTCGCGGGCGCGAAGCTTGAATTGAGCGGATGATTGAACTGCCAGCACTGCGACTGCGGCGGCCACCAAGAACCGCGCGACGCGAGAGTTTCGCATGAATGTTTTTTTCACCTGGGGAAAACTCGATTGCATCCAAGAACTCGACGAAGTATAGAGCAAGGGGGCAACCTTTGCCGCGCTAGAATCAACTTTGTAAGCAGGCTTGGGACTGTCAGCCTTGAGACTTTCCGGGCGGATTTGGGGGAATTTATGGACGTGTGGAAGCGGGCAGTAGTGGCGGGTTCGTTGGGAGCGGCAGCGGTTTTGTTTATCAAGCGGAAGCATCCGGCGGGTGTGCTGGCGACGGGAGTGGGATTGGCGGTGCTGGCGGCGGAGTATCCGGAAAAGTTTGAGAGCATTCGGCGATCGTTGCCGGATTATTTTGATCGCGGCATGCGTGTGCTGGAGATGGCGGGGCGAGCGGGCAGGCGGATTGCGGACTCGTCGAACGGCCACGGGTTCGAGGCGTGGGAAGAAATTGGTGGATGAGAAGACGGGCTGGGTGAGTTATTCGGCTGGGCGATTCCAGCTCAACCGGCTGCATTTTCTTCCGCCCGCCGGGGCTTGAAACCTCTGCTTCAGTGAACCCACGGCTTACGCCGCTTGGGCAGGTTCAGGGCAGGCTGTGAGCTGTGTTCTTGCGCTCCTGGGGGAGCTGTCGCCGGGATGCTACCGTATAGCGAGGCTCGAACTGAATTCTGATCTCACGGTCCGGAGGTTACAGCTCAGTCGATTCCCAGTTGTTTTTTTGCGTCGGGACTGAGGCGCTCAGGGGTCCAGGGCGGGGTCCACACCACATGTACATTTACGTTGCGGATGCCGGGGAGTTGCTCGATTCGTGACTTGACCTGTGCGCTAATGTTGACGTGCTCGGGGCAGCCTTGGGCGGTGAGAGTCATGTCGATGGCGACGTCCTGCTTGGTTTCCTCAGGCTTGTCGTTACTTGTGCCGATGGGGTTCGTGCCAGCGGGCACGGGTTCAAAGCGGATGGTGTAGATGAGGCCGAGATCGACGATGTTGACCGGAATCTCAGGGTCGTAGCAGCTTTTCAGCGCGCTTAGAACGTCTTGTTCGGTGACTGGCATTGGTGCTCCTCTACGGGCGTCCGGCACGCGCTGGGAGGTGGTCCACCGGATTGGTCAACTAGCCGCATCGACCGTCTCTTCCCAGTTTACTCTAAGACCGTCTGATCCAGTCCGGCGAGGCCACGAAGTGGATCCGAAGCCGTAGGGGAACCTCCTTTGTGGGTCACCGCTCGTGCAGGCTTCGAAGAGGTTCTTCGCTTTGCTCAGAATGACAGACTTAAGAGATTTACGGGACTCATTAAAAGAAAGTTGCGACGACCAATAATGCTCGAACTGCTGCGGCGACAATGTCTTCTCGGCGCTCCTTTCGCTGTATCGATTATAAAGATTTGCAATCAGGTCGGAGAGCGAGTCACGATCTGATAGAGTTTGTTTCCATGCTGAGTCAAGAAGCAAAGCAAAGACTACAACTTGCGCTGGCGCTGGCGATTGTTGTGGCGGCGGTGCGGGCGGGCTACGTTATTTATGAACGACACGAAGAGAATGTCGCGGCAAAAAAGGAGCAGGCGGCAAACGGCGCAGGATATGCCAATGCGGATTACTATGTCAGTCCGAAGAAATTGTATCCGTATGACTTGAAATCGGCGAAGCAGTTGACGCAGCAGCTGGTGTGGGTGAAAGAAGGATACCGTTACACCTACTATCCTTTTGATAATGCGCGGCGGCGCACGGATTTCTCGCAGGAGGCGGGATTGTTGCTGCCCCTTGAGCGGTTGGAGATTAAAGATGTGGTGAGCGATGTGTCGCCTCGGGCGGCAGATCAGCGGCAGGTAACGGCGGTGTTTGATCGAGAAGGGAAGAGCTACGCGGTTCCGATTGGGGTGGAGAAAAGCGGCACTTATAAGATCTATTCGGACGAGATGTTTTTCGTTGAGGATCCGCACGAGTTGTACAAGCATTGGGAAGCGGATGTCTGGGATGCAATTTCGAGGCACGAGGTCAAGCCGGGCATGAACGAGTTGCAGGCGGATTTCGCCGTGGGAATGGGAACTCCGGACTCGGGGAGCTCGCTGGAGAAAACGGTACGTTATCCGAATGGTGGAAAGCCGCTGGTGGTGGTCTATCGCGACGGGAAGGCGGTCGAGATCAAGCCGGAGAAGCCATAGTCAAAGTTCCGACGCCGTCTTTCCAAACCGGGAAGAACGAAAAAAACAAAAAACAAAAAAACAAAGATGAGCGCCCTCGGGGACGCAAGCAGATCTCTCCTGCTAGCTACGGAAGCACTGAGCGCAATCTGTTTCGCCCGCTGGCGCTTTTCCGCCTTACGACTACCCACCCACGGCTTGCGTCGGCAGGCTCAGGGCAGGCTGTGGGCTGCATTCTTTCAGCCGCTGCGCGGCTGGCGGCGACGGTCGGCGGACATTATTCGAACTAAATTCGAACTAAGCACGGCCGCGCTGAAGCGGCACGCCACTCAAAATCTGCGACCACTTACTTCACCACTGGCGACTCGGCGTCAGCGGGCTTTTCTTCGTCGGCGTGGATCTTTCCGTCGTCCTCGGCGTAGAAGGAGCGGTGCTGCGCGTCGAGTTGTTTGGGCGTCATGGTGAGAGCGAAGCTATCTTTCTTGCCCTGGAAGCCGACGGTGTAATCGCCGCGATCGGTGTTGACCATACGCTTGGTGAAGGAGCCGGTGTGGACAAGTTCCGCGAGCGACGTGGCGAAGTGGTCATTCTTCTTGTTGAACTCGCGCTGGGCGCGCAGAAAAGTACGCATGTAGCCCAGGGCGGCGGCTTCTGAGTTTGAACGCGCGGGGTCGCCGGGAAACTTTGGTTTGTACGTGTCTGAGGCGGCTGGCGAAGACTGCGCGGGGGCAGAAGCGGGAGCAGCGGTCTGCGCCGCCGCAAGCGCCGCGGTGGCAATGACTCCGATTACAAGCAAGCGCGGGCGGAGCCATGATTCATTCAAGGTGAAAGACGCCAATTTCCTGCCCAAAGGCCTGTCTGAGTCCCGATTCTGCATGTTACTCCCGTAATTTCACTTTCGTGACTGTTCTTTGCATCGTTGGCAAATATGTCTATTCTCTAGCCAAGGACCTATCCTAACAGGGAAAACTATGAAAGCTGCTGTCGCCAGAAAGCCCATTATCCGGATTGCGGTGGTGGAGAGTGATCCGCTGCGTTTTGTCGGCTTCCGTGCATTGTTCGATTCCGATCCGGAGTTCGAACTGGTTTCCGCAACGTTGGCAGAGATCAGCACGCTGCAAAACATTGATCTCATCCTGCTGGGAAACCGGTCCGGACAGAACCTGTTTGACGTGATGGCCAGCTTAAAAGCTCAGCGCCCCGATCTGCGGATTATCGTGACCGGCTCGGGCATTGATGAAGAGACCATCCTGAAAGCCATCGCTTCAGGGGCAAAGGGCTATGTGGACGAAGCTGCTTCGCCGGCGGAGTTCGCGCAGGCCATCCGCATTGTCAATCAAGGGTCGGTGTGGGCGCCGCGGCGGGTGTTGTCGATGTTTATCGAGCGAGTGTCCTCGGCTCCGGGACGAATCTTTCCAGCGGGCCGCGTGACCTTTACCGACCGCGAGAAGGAAGTCTTGGAAATGCTGGTGGCGGGACGCTCGAATAAGGAAATTGGCGCTTCCCTGGGTATTGAGGAACGCACGGTGAAGGCGCACGTAGCGAAGCTGATGCGCAAAGTGGGCGTGCAGAACCGGATTGCGCTGTCGGTTCACGCCATTACGCATTCACTGGTTGCAACTGCCAAGTAAAGCAAAAGATCGCTGCTAGCGGCTGGCTTCTAGCTAAGAAAACTAAACGCGGTTCTGGGCTCCCGCCGCGGCGTTACTTGGGGACACTTACCTTCGTAATCTTGCTGCGTAAAGCCGCCTCCAGCATACTCGGCTCACCTACCACAGAACCTGGGAGACGGGGTTGACAGTGGCGATTAGGGTCACCACTTTTGACCCCGATTTTTTTGTGAGCCGCCCTTGTTCTGGTCCTGCTGCGAAGTTTGACATCATCGAAAGCCATCCTGGCATTTCGTTCCTCACTCAAACCTGTGGCTGCCTGGTTCCGCGGAAAGCCGTCCTCAAGAGATGAAATCGGTGGTGGGCTGTTGCCGTACGATCACGGCCTTTGCCCTTTCCATCTTATGTTGCGCCCCATACATTTCTCTGCGGGATGTGAAGGCGGGTTTTTCCGAGGAATTGTGATGCCTGCTGAGCCAACGCAGTAAACCCGTGAGGCATCGAAGCAAACAGATATCATTTACAATCCCAACGACGCTACTCCCAGAGAATTATTAGCGTGGTGAGGAATCATGAACAAGTCCCTGCTCGTTGTTTTGCTGCTCGGTCTCAACGTTGCTTCTTTCGCTGCTGACGAACAATCACAAACCTCCAAGGCTGCCCTCCGGGCGCAGGCGGCGGCCGATGTGCTGGACGAGATTCAGGGCGCGCCGGATAAAGGCATTCCTCAGGAGGTTTTAGGGTCGGCGGAATGCGTGGCGGTGGTGCCGTCGCTGTTGAAAGGCGGCTTCATTGTGGGCGGACGTTTCGGACGGGGGTTGGCGAGTTGCCGCACACCCAAAGGCTGGAGCGCCCCAGCGTTCTTCGCCGTGAAAGGCGGCAGCGTTGGATTCCAGATTGGAGGTCAGGCCGTCGATCTGGTCATGCTGATCATGAACAATGACGGGATGCAGCACCTGCTGTCGAGCCGATTCTCCCTGGGAGCGGATGCGTCGGTAGCGGCGGGGCCGGTAGGCCGGCACGCCGAGGGCAACACCGACTGGAAGATGAGGGCGCAGGTGCTGACATATTCGCGCGCGCGCGGAATCTTTGCGGGAGTAAGCCTGGAGGGGGCGGTAATCAATCAGGACAAGGAAAGCACTCGGGACTTTTACGGCCGCATGGTTCCGTTCAAGACATCGCTGAAGGGGGAGGTTGATCCGCCGGCAGCGGCCACCACCTTTCTGACTGCGCTGGCGAAGTGGGCGCAGGCAGCCTCGAAGTAGATACTCGATCAGCAACTGCGGCGGCTGTCCGTAGACATGCCACCCGCGATGCATTCTGTTCGAACAGGAGCGCTCCGATCATTGCTCCCCCTTGCCGGGCCCGTCATCGGTTCCACCGGCGATGCTTTTGTGATTGCAGAATGGCAGGATGCGGGCGGTCTGGCTGGAGCTCTTCGCTTAGTTGCGCCCGCCACCTCCATCACAGTGACGATGAAGCGTGGTATGTGCTTGAGGGGGGTCCTGCGCGTTCAAGTTCGAAAGGATGAGATCGAGGCCGGTTATAGGCCGATCGGTTTTCGTGCCGCGGAGAACGCCGCATATCTATTGGAATGCGGGCCCGGGACGAGTCCGCTATCTGCTGAATCAGCCGATAGATATTCGAGGTCATCCCCAGGAAATTCACCTGATGGCGGAGTGC
>QIAN01000200.1 GCA_003225005.1 Acidobacteriota bacterium
CAGGCAGCGCGTTGGTAGCCCGGCGCAGCCGAGATCTGGATCTCATCTTCTCGCTGCAGTTCGAGCGCACGGTGAACCGGGACCACACGGTCAGCTTTCAGAACCTCAGCTTGCAGATCGAAGCGGTGCGTTGGCGAGCCAGCCTGGCGGGCTGCACGGTAACCCTGCATCAGCATTTGGATGGATCGATCAGCCTGACGCACGGACCGCATCGGCTGGGCCGATACAGCGCACAAGGTGAGACCTGGGCTGCAGATAAAAAGCCGGCGCGACGGGCTGTGGAAAAGACGCGCGCTGGAAAAGTCCAAAAACCGACTTTCCCACCGCGCTTGGAAATCCCGCAAAAACCGCGGGATTCCCACTTTCCCACAGCCCCGACTGCTGCTGGTTCATTAACTCAAACCGGACATGTCACGTGCTAGGAAAACCGGACATTTTAACTTGCTAACAACATGTCATGTCATCGCGGTCATGTCATCGCGGTCATCGCGGTTGAAACCTGGCGTCTCACTGGCGGCCGACATTCGTCAGTCCTTCCAGCAGAACGATGTTGGAATCGCCCTCGGCGACCGCAGCCAGGATAGAGCGCCCGTCGGAGGACCAGGACACGCGGCGTGCGATGAAAGTCACGCGTTCGCCGAAATCGGAATCTGACGCCATTCGCCACTCGCTGTCGAGAGCGCCCAGAGGTTGGTGGTAAACCCGTCGGTCAATGCTTGTGCCAGCCATTTGCCGTTGGGCGACAGCGTGGGATTGTAGATCTGCCAGATCGGCACCCAGGGCATGAACTGCGCGGCTACCATGCCAAGGAGTCCAAGGAAGACGGGGCTGAAACTACGGAGTTCTACATTCGCTGGGTTTCCTCGCGCACGCTGCGCGAGGCATCGGCTCGCAGGCTGGCCCTGCTCAGACAAGTTCCCCCGAACGCAGTGAAGACAAGTCCGCCCAAGGTTCTCGAGGAATTCGAAGTCGCCATCGCCGGACCCGACATGTCAGGATTCGACGGCGTGCGGGAACCAGCTCTGAGGTCTAAGTGCTACCTGTGGGCTAGTTCCCGGTGCAAGATTGCGCCGTGGCGTGTCGAATTCGCGCGGTCGGGCAATGGCAAGGTGCTGGGCGTCCTGTTCCGCTTTCCTCGGAAGGCAGCTGACGAGAACCGCTCATTTCCACCCACGACACAAAGGTGTGGTTCATCGAATACGGCGGCGGCGTTGAGATTCGCGTGGCCTTCAGCCTGAAGGCGATGGTCGACAGCAACGGCCTTGGACCTGTAACGCCTTCGTGCAGAGGGCCAGGCTGAGATTTAGCACGAGGAAGACAGGAACTGCTTTTGAGATGACCCTCATGGAAGAAGCATACCCGAACGAAATACTCCAACATAACTGACGAAAGGCGATTACGCTCATCAAGAATTACCGCATCCTGTACTTGCCCGACAAGGATCAAATCTACGCGTGCTGCCCGGGCGATATGATCCCGAACGCGGCATGGCAGCCGAGCCACGTTACCTGGACGGTTTTTTATCCGTTTGTCTTTGCGCATATGCTCCAGTGCAAAAGACACTTATCAAGAGCAACGTCATAATTGCCCAGAATTGCGTTTTTCTTGTCATCTTCGCTCCAGAAGGATCCGTATTCCTCGATAAAAATTCTCCTTGTTATAAGCGTCGCGTAAGAGGATTGCGCCAGAGATTGTTGAGGCACTTCACTCCATGATAAGCATGAAGAGAAATCGACCCTGGCACAGGTCGCTCTCAAGAAAGGCAACCGCGAATTCAAAGCAGTGTGAGTCGCTGGGAAACAGCTTCAGCGCAACGGTTCGTCAAAGCTGTGACTCCCCTGCCGGTTATTTCAAGTGCTTGTTGACCGCCTTGGTCATCTGAAACATGTCCAATTTCTTACTGCCAAAGATCGGAAGCAACTTATCGTCCGCCAGGATTTCTCGTTTATTCTTTGGATTCTGAAGTTTGTGCTTCTTAATGTGCGCCCAAATTTTCTTTGTGACTGCAGTTCGAGGCAGTGGTTCCGTGCCGACGATTTTGGCCAGGTGCTCTGAGGGGCGCATTGGTTTCATAAAAGCGCTGTTCTTTGCTTTAGGCGTTGTCTTTGCCATTTTCGCTCTCCATCCTTTGTCGCAAGCGTGCCTAACTCCGCAATCATAGGAATTGTAACGGATCAGGCTGGTAGATGTGCGTAAGGCAACGATTTTCGCTCAATCTCCGAGTTGCCGACCATACAATGAGGCGGGAAACCCGGCGCCGCCGAATCAATCCTTAAAACACCTCTTTTTACTCAACAGTTCATTTCGTTGTCCAAGGCGGCACGACCCCAGTCATGCGTGCGTACGCAATCAGCTGCCCCATATGTTCGTTAGCATGAACAATGATGCGGAGATACACGCCATCAACCGTCGCCTCTCGGTCCGCAATTCGGACCTTACGCTCAAGGTCTTTCGGGTTCTCAGCTAAATGAGCTTCTTTGACGGCGTCCAACGAGCGTTTCAGCCAGTTGATCACGTCCGCCTTGGACGTAACCGTTTTTTCCATGTCCTGTTTGAGGTCAGCAGGCATCTTGGGTCCTGTAACACTCAGCAGATAGAAGTTCGCCATTGTGAGATGCATGTACACTTCGCTGGTGGAGCGCACTCCCACCGCAGGTCGCCAAGCGAATTTGTCGGACGGTGTGGCTTCGGCCAGCGCGATCAACTGCCGGGAAACGTGTCTCCATTCTCCGTCGTACCCCTGCCAGATTCCCTCAGGCGGGGCCTGAGCGAACAACATGGGCGAGCTCAAACAGACCAAAAACAATGCCTTTGCCAAGCTTGTGTTCACGGTGCGACTCCTTTTGTGTGGTTGATTCCCGGACGAAACATCCGTTCTAAAAGAAAAGTGCCGGAGGAAGTCTGAGAATTGCGCTAGTGAGGGGTGAAGAAGGCGAATGGAAGAAGCACCAAGAATGCTGTGACATCTCACAAGACCTTTCCATCCGTCAACTTGCAATAAAAACCGCCTTACGTTGGGGGAAAAGCACACGGATCATAATTACTTGTACGTTGAGGGAGATTACCGATTGGCGGAACCGCCTTCCGCGATCTGCAGATCGAGGCTGACACGCTCGCCATTAATCAGGACTGTGCCGGCGTCGATTAATTGCTGGCCCGTGCAATCGTAACGCTCGTAGCAGCGTAGAGCGGTAAACGGAAAGAAGAATTCGACAGCTTCGGAGACACCGCCCGTCGGACCCTTGCCGGTCGGGTGGAGGGTAGTACTGAAGCCAATCCCATCAAATTTGGATTCCTCTTTGAAATAGCCCAGGACGGGACGAATCAGTTGAGCTATGTGGCCGTCGAATGCCAAAGCAGCCAGTTTGTAGCGAGACCCGCCTGCCCATTCGGGAAGCGCTGTGTTCAGTGAGAGCTCCAGATAGATTCCTTGCCGAAATGCGACGAAGGTCGGTGCGGCGAAGGAGACAAAATGCGCCTGTGGATCTAGTTCCCTCGACATGCTGGCGAGGACCTCTTTGTCGACGCCCCGTAGGGCACTCAGTGCTTCGGGTGAAGTATCGCGAGGCAGTGGCGCGACGGGCGGCGTTTCTTTCGCTTTAGGCGGTTTCGGGAAAGAGGGCACTGATGCGCTCGGCTGGCTTTCGCCCTCGCTGCTTAAAGCAATCTCCACGCCCGCTTGCACCGATGATGCCGCAACCTCCGGGTATGGGTCCGCGGGCTTCTGACTCGATGCTAATTGCGGGTCTTTACCGCTGATCCAGATCATAATCGGTGTGGCGTTCAGCAGCGTCTGACCTTCTAGTAGCGCGGCCTGTTGCGCGGTTTCGTCCTTCGCGGAAAGCAGCTTGAGCGCGGCGTTCTGCGGCAGGAACACGACAAGATTTTCCGGGTGCTCCATGGAAACGCCCATGACCCGGCCCAGGATGTGATGCGAAATTTCCAGCGCGTACCCCTGTACGCTTTTGTTGTTCTGAAAGCGTGGTACCGCCACTTTCAAGACCGGCATCGCGACATTGAGAAAGGTCTCGCGCGCCCGTTGGTCGCCACTGAATTTCTCTGCCGGGTAGGCAGCGTAATAGTTTCCGGTAATGGCCAGCACCGTTTTGCCATTAAAGGAATCAAAGCGAACGGAACGCTGATCCCCGCGTTTTTGCTGTTGCTCATCAATGTCGAGCTTCCGGCTCAGGTAAAAAGGATACGGATAGTCACCCGCCACAATGTCCTTCCCCACGATTTTGAGATCGTCAATGTACTTTTGCTGGAGGTCGCGCAACGCTGGGTCTTTTATCTCGACGGGCGCGACGACCTGGCCCACGCCAGGAAATGAAATAAGCAATAACGGGAGAAAAAATGGAATTCTGTTTCTTCGCATACGCCACTCTGGCAATTTACGCTTGCCGCTGAACAGAAATGTGGGGGGCTAAGGCCGCGGCCACAGATCCCCGGTTTTTCTCCAGTTCGTTATTTGCTCAGCGTGAAATCCGCCTTGCCCTCGCCGGACACAGCCACGGGCTTGGACTGCTTCTTGGCGCCCTCGTGCCACGCGGCCACGGTATAGCTTCCGTCAGGAACATTTTCAATCTTGTAACTTCCGGATTGGTCAGTGACGGCAAAGTATGGTGTGGGGGCTACTACGATGTAAGCCGACATCTCGGGATGGACATTGCACAGCAACGGCACGGCGCCGGGATTGTCGAACTTGAAAGCCTTCTTCTCACCCTGCGGCCAGGTACCGAGGTTGTGCCCCAGCTTCTTGTTGCCGCCGACCGAGATCCAGAAAGCGTTGTGCGCGACCGTGTCACTGTTCAGGAATTCGACCGTTGTGCCTTGTTGAACGGCAACCAGATTGGGCTGAAACTTCAAGCCTTTCTGATCGATGACCGGCTTCTCGGTCGGAGCCGGGAAGGTCTTGCCTGCGATGGCCTCGACGTAAACCACCGAGTCACCGTTGACGCCCGAAACTTTTCCACTGATAGTTCCTGCGCTGGCCGCCGCACTTAGTGCCCCTAGCAGTACTGCGACAACCATAAGACTGCGTTTCATGATCTCTCCTTAAACTCGAGGTGTTGAGGAGGTAGCGCCTCCCCGTTTTTAGTAGACAAACTCCAAATCGGCAATGGCTGAGTTGGTGCGGAATGGTTTGGCGATTTGGGTCCCGGTGGTGTCGAAAACTGTCTGTTGTGGCCGGATCTGATATTCGAATGCGGCCTTGATGTTAGCGTGGATGAGAAATTGGATACCTGGAGTGATGCGGTTGCGAGTCGCGTACAGCGGCGACAGTCCGGTTCCGAAGGCGTTGATCCGGTCAGCACTCGATTTGACCACGTCGTAGCGCATAATTCCCATCATCCATGGGAGTAGCATGTAGTCAGCCTGCAGGAACCCCCCGCTGAAGGTCGCGGGCACCCCGCTGAGGAAGCCGTTGGGGCCTTCACCGGCGCTGGTGAAAGGCAGGAGATTCTTGTCGTGACCGTACAGGTATAGCCCGTAAAGATTGAATGCGTGGTAGTTAAAGCTGAAATCACCTCCCAATCTGTAAAAGGGTTCACGCGCAGTCAAAACCACGGGCGTTGCCCCATCGCTTGCGAATCCGTTGAAGCGCTGAACTGACCGTCCGTAGAAATAGAACGTGCCCAGGTTCAGATAGGTGTGATCGCGTGGGCCGGTTGCACCGGCGGCCTGAACTTCGTTCCGGCTGACCGGATCGCGCTCCAGGTTGAATCGGTATGAGAATCGTCCGTAGAGGTCCTTGAAGTTCGAGTCCGAAACGAAACCCACCACTGGCTGAACCGTGTCGCCCGCCGAGGGCGTTCCGCCGGTGTTCTGGTTGACGATCGCCAGGGAATAGTGATAACCGCGATAGGAGTGACCGCCGCTGAACTCAACCCCCTGGGCTGCGCTTGATAAGGCGAACGCGTTATTCACGTTCTGCTGCGGGACCAGAGAATTCATGGCGCCGACATTGGCCTCATCAAAGATATCCCATCCGCTTAAGTTGTGACTGCGCGCCGGGCTGAATGGAAGGTCAAGCTCAAACTGCCCGATACGCACGCTAAGCGAGTCGGTGGGAAACTTGAAGAGTCGGCCCAGGTTCACAAATTTCAAATAGCCATCGCCCAAGCCCCCATTGGCACCGGATCCACCAACACTGAGGTCGTCGTCCACCCAGAAGGCGATGCCGCTACCGAAGTTCCCTGCCATGAAGATGCTGAACAGCCCCGGCTGGAAGTCGGTGCGCGGGATGAACGTCCCCGGGTTGGCAAGTCCGGCGGCATTAATGTCGTTCCGGTTCTTGCTCACCACCTGGAAGAAAGTGTTGAAGCGAATACCGATTGGGGGAAGGCCGGGGATCGTGCCCGGAAAGATCGTGTGCGGCCATATATCTTTCTGGGCCGGCGCCCCCAGCATGATCGGAGGAACCTTCAGGAAAGTCTCGTCGTCTTTGGGAAACTTGAATCCGGCGTCCTTGAAGGCCTTGCCGAAATCGTTGAGCTTGGGAAAATCAACGTGGCAGGTACTGCAGGAAGTGCCGTACTGGCGTGAGAATGCAGGAATTGCGTAGCTGCTGCTGCTGGCAAGGAGAATCAGCATCACCAGTGAGAAGCAGATTGCTGTGGGGTAATGACGAATGGGCATCTCGCGCTCCTAAGTTTCCCACTTTGTACTGCTTACCTTAAGTGAGTTTCATAAACACTCTCATTTCAAGATGCCACCGCCTACTTACGCGGTGGGTACAGCGACAGGTACAAATACGCATCGGCCGCCTCATCCGGCGTCAGGTACGTAAAGACGGGCATGTGACCACGGACGCCTGCCGCGGGCGACCCTTCCAGCGCCGACGCACCGACCGTGACCTTGGTGACGAATTCGTTGAGGCCCAGCCGCGAGGTGAGACTGCTGAGCGGCGGGATTTGCCCCTCCAAGAGCTCCCGGGGGCTGGGGTTATGGCCGACCGATGCATGGCAGATATGGCAAGTGGACTTCACGATATGCTCGCCGACGCGCAGTGGCGGCTCGACCACCGGAACTTGCTGCTTCTCCGCGCCGGGGATGCCCGCAAGCTGCTGCAGGTATGCGAACAGCGAGCGGACTTCCACATCGGTGAGGTCGGGGTTAGGGGAAGGCATGTCCGTCCCGCCCTTGTGCAGCCGGGCGAGCAGCGTGCCCCTGGCCTGTTTGGCGAGGGCCGCGGCATCCTTCGAAGACACGTCCATCCCGACCTTCTTCATGCGATCCATGTACATCCTTGCTGATGTGGCCCGCACGGGGTCGATGACAGAGTTTATCTCGGGCGGGGCACCGGCGCCAGACGCGCCGTGGCAGGCTTGGCACTTCAGGCGGTACAGGTCGGAACCGTACAGTCGAGAGGTTTGCCCGGTGAACTTGTTGGAAAGCTGCAACGCAGGGTGCGGGGGCTGCCCTTCGCCGGGCATCGAGGCCGCGGGGCCGTAAACGCCGGACGACTTGCCCATGCTGGTTGCGCCAAACGCCCGGTGGCGATGCTCCAGCCAGCTTTCTCCCTCCACTGGAGTCACAACTTGCGCATACCCGGATACCGACAGCTCCAAGAGGAAAAGGACTCCGAGTGCGTACGACCCTATACTCGACTTTTTATTCGTGGTGCGCAGCATTGTCGTGCTCCTACCTCGTTGTATCTCGCTGCCTCTTTAGTAGAGGTACGCCGCCCGCTCTACGTGGTGGGCGCCGGCCTCGACCCGGTTTGTCTCTCGGCCTTGTGTTTCCTGAGGTCCAGACGACTTCCGCGACTAGGCCGTAGCCGGTGAGAACTTCCGCCCAAGACTCCTTCCCTGCAACATAGTCGAAGACTGGGCCTGCTGGGGCTCCGATGTGGATTTAAAAAGTGCCGCTAACCGCAATTTGCCTGGACTCGTGATGGTAGTGACAATCTTTGTTGGCATCCCAAAATGCTCTATCGGAGTATCTACGGTAAGTGTGCCATTCGAACATAGACTTCTACTGAGCAATTAAGGTCACTTGTGTAATTCTGTCTTCGGTGCTCTCTTTGGCTTTTCTGCGATGATTTTGCAACAGAGGCGCGATCAGCGTTTACTTTCATACGGCACATCCTGCCTTCGACAGCGTCCTGGTTCTGAAGAAGTGCGACCATCTTTGAAAAATGTGCCGACTTCGAGCCGTCGTCCATTGGCAGCGAAGTCGTCTTCTGTGGGGTCATGAAGCTATTGACCTACCTTCTCTAACTCTTCCGACGGAGCTTGCTCCAAGCCCCTCTCTCCGCCGTACAGTATCTCGGACACCGCCTTCTGGTCTTTCCGGATTCGTGTGACAAGAGAGCGCCCGTTATCGCCGAGCGCTGCGACCCTCGTTGCCGCTGCGAAAGCATGTTCGTACAGTGCGTGCGCCACAGCGTAGTTGTGGCTCTCACAATGGAGGGTGGCGAGGGAGTACAAATTTCCCGCAAACGCTAACCATTGTTGCTGACGAAGTCGGTCTAGCCCGTTCGAGGTACTGCTCGACTGCTTAGCCTCGCGGGCAGACTCGTGCTGTTCTTCGATACATCTGATTTGCTTGCGCAGCCAGCTGGCGAGGGCTTCTTCCAGTTCCAGCTGTGTGCCACAGCGGTAGAAATAATCGATCGTCTCACCTTTGTCGGTGAGCGGAATGAGCCGGCACGGTGAAACCTGGTTCCTAAGCTCGCTGGGAACAAGCCTCATCAGCAGACACTCGGTACATGGATGTGACCGGACGGGATCGCTGAAATTGAGACAGGTAGGCGAGTCCTCGAACACAAGCTCGCGACGCCACGAGGTGTGTGGAGAGCGTCCATAGCCTCCATCCTCCAGAAATTTCAGTTCGAATTTGAGCAGATCCAGCAGGTCATGCCCATCGTGCGCCATACGTCACCTCTCGATGTGAGGTAGCCTCGCAAAACGCCGCTTGGGCTGCAATGACTGTCGTCACGTGGTTCGGTGACCTAAATCACAAGCGTGGGCTGGACCGCTGGGATGGGAGCGTTTCCATGTGATTAGAGTTACCAGGCACGTGGGGCCAATTGCATCGTCCGAGGCGATTACTCCTGACATGCAATATCGGAGGCGGCTATGGTGTCGAAGTGTGCGAATTCCGCTTGCTCGGCCACATTCCGGTATCTGCATGAAGGAATGGTTTTCCACGTGGCAATCGGGTCGACCACGCAAGAAAAGACAACCATCCACGGGATACCACCACTCGAACGCTTTTGGCTTTGTGAGGCATGCTCGAGAGAGATGACCCTCGTTTCTCGCCCAGCCGGAGTCTTGGTCGTCCCCCTGCGAGACCTATCGGAACAGCAAAGGCAATCGCGGAATCGGAGTAATGCGGTGGGACTGAGGAATGAGTTGTTCATCGCCACGCATACTTATTGAGCACGAAGGAGGCCCTTATGTCGGCGGTTGCACAGGTACGCGATGAGAAGCAGAGTGTGGGATTTAAGCAGGTTTTGATTGCCACAGACTTCTCGCCTGCTTCAGAGCGAGCGCTCGCCTATGGCCTTGCTATCGCACGCCGGTATGGTTCCGCGCTTTCTGTGGTACACGCAATTCCGCCGGAGCAGGGTGAGCCAATCCCGCTAGACCCGCTTCCCCGAGAACTGGACCGGCGCCAGCTTGAGGCAGAAGAACAGATGAAGCACCTCGGCCAGAAAGCACAGATTAACGATATCGAGAATCACTTGCTGCTAGATCAAGGTCCAGTTTGGGACGTGCTTTCTTCGGTGATTGAACATCAGCACATTGACCTTCTGGTTGTGGGTACCCGTGGACGAGGTGGACTGAAGAAAATGGCACTTGGCTCGGTTGCGGAAGAGGTCGTGCGTTTGGCCACGTGCCCAGTTCTAACCGTTGGTCCGAATGTCTTCCCCGCAGAATCGAGGCGGGCCGAGTTCAGGCAGATCCTTTTCGCAACCGATTTCGGGCCCGCTTCCGCCAAAGCCTTCCCGTATGCTCTGTCCCTGGCAGAAGACTATCGGGCGAAGCTTGTACTTCTGCACATGATGCCACTGATGCCGTTTCCTGATCTCGGCCCGGCAGCTTACGGACCGGCGGTTTACGGTGCTGAGTCACTAACGAAGTGGCAGTGGACGATGCGAGACGGGAGCGCGAGAACGTTGAGGAAATTGATTCCGCCCAACACGAAACTGGCCGCGGAGCCAGAATGTGTAGTCGGGATGGATTTTCTGCCAGAAGGGATCCTGGACACGGCGACCGCACACAGAATTGACTTGATCGTCATGGGGGCGAACCGAACTGCGTACCCACGGGTGGCCGCGCATATAAACCTGGGCTCTTACCCATGAGGTTATATGCCACGCCAAGTGTCCAGTTTTGACGGTCAGGCAATGAGGGTATGGAAAACCGAAGTCGATGAGCTTTGTCGCTCACCTCGCCAGTTTCGTACGGAATGAAGCTGACCAAAGCTGACCTGTCGGCACATAGCACACAGTTATGACCGTCATCGTTCTATTCGAGGGCAGAGTCACCTACACCCTGAACCGTTGTTCACCTCCTGTAATCCATAATTTCACTGCGTCTTGTCGCGTGACGAGTGATTCTGATCACATAGCTTCGTGACTTCAGTCCTATGGGTTCCGCTCGGGTTCAGCGATGCTGTGTCTTGAGGTTAGAGTCCATGCCACACAAAAATCGCGACATTCTTGAAATCCTGCGGTTCGAGTTGAAATTCCTGGAAGACGGCGGGTATGGTCGCTCGCCACATGCGCCATGGCGAGCCCCGAACGTTTTTGAAGATTCTCCGAGCTGCCTGAATTTTAACGATTCGGCGCGGCCGCATCCCTGCAGCGAATGCCTGCTGACGCAGCTTGTCCCCCCTGAACTCCGCAAGCAAGAAGTGCCGTGCCGATTCATCCCGCTCAACGACGAGGGTCAGACGGTTGACTCACTCTACCGACACGGCACACAAATAGAGGTAGAAGAAGCCCTTCGCGACTGGCTAAAGCGGGAAATCGTCCGGCTCGAAACGGAGGAACACAGGGAAGATAGCGAGCGCACGCTGTTACTTTCTGGAGCAGCGCACACCGAGCCGCAAGTCCCGGTTGTTAAGAGTTAACCATTTTCTCCAGCGCCGGTTTGTTGCGGATGATCAGGGTCGCGCCCTTTAATTGCACGAGTTGTTTCTTCTTAAACTGCGAGAATAAGCGGCTGACGGTTTCACGAGTTGTGCCAATCATTTCGGCAATTTCCTCATGCGTAAATGTTAGCTTCACCTGCAGAGAACCACCGTTGCCGGTCGCATTGGACCACCCAAGCAGCAATTTGGCGAATTTTTCCGAGGGGGAGCTTGTAAGCCCTAGTGTGCGGATTTCTTCATACGCCGCGTAGTAATTGCGGCTCAGTTGCTCAGCGACTCGCAGAGCCACCTCTCCATATTCACGCAGAAATTGAAGTAAGGCGTCGCGGGTAATGAAATTCGCCTGGCCAGGCTCGATCATTTCCGCCGTGACCTCATAAGGGCGGTTGGAAATGGCGGCGTTCAAGCCGAGAACATCGCCGGGCTCCGAAATCTTGGTAATGATCGTTTTGCCCTCGCCGGAGGACGTGGAAAGCTTCGCTTTGCCCGTGCAGAGAATAAACACTCCGCGAGGCTGTTGTCCTTCAATGAACAACATTGTCGAGTTCGGATAGATCGCTGTGGACTTGATCTCGTTTAGCTTCTGTACGGCGTTCAGCGGCAAATTGCAGAAAAGATGTTCCTCACGGATTGGACAGGTGACACAGTTGTCGAGAACAGCGAGGCCGTAAGGGGCGCGCATGAAACACTTCCTCCCGCGGAAATTGTAGCACTGGCATTGTGATTACGGTCACGAAAAGCGGTGACCTCACGCACCGCGCATCTGGTGCCCAGGATGGAGAATGTAGCCGAAAGTAAGGTGCCATCTGGAGGGCATCATGCCAACGGTAACCGAAGTCGGACAACCGCGAGTTGAGAGCCTTCTCGAGATTTGGAAGCCGGTCAGGGTTCAGCAGAGACAGGCGACTGCACACGTCCTTCATCTGCTGCCGCCACGTCCGCTATTTGCCGACAGCTTGTTGGACTTAGACAAACAGGAAATAAATCGGCGCAAGTGTGCCGCCGTGCTCTCTTTCATGTTTCAGTGCTTGCTCATCGGCACCCTGCTAATCGTGCCGTTGATGTTCACTGAGGAGCTCCCTAGGCAGCAGTTGCTGACGTTCCTGGTGGCGCCACCACCACCTCCTCCACCCCTGCCTGCGGCCGAGGCGATGGCCAAAGTGGTCCGGCAGATCCAGAGCGATCTGATGACCAGTGGCCAACTACGTACTCCCAGTCGGATACCTCAGACAGTGCAAATAATCCACGAAGAGGAAATACCTCCAGCGTCGCCCTCAATGGGCGGGGTAGTGGGAGGCGTAGTGGGAGGTGTTCCGGGGGGGCAACTCGGAGGGGTCATTGGCGGCATTGTCAGCCAAACCTCGACTCTGGCGGCAGTGCCGAAGCTCGCCGTCCTACAGCCCAAACGAATTCGCATTTCGCAGGGAGTCACCAAGGGATTGTTAATTCAGAAGATCGAACCTAAGTATCCACCTTTGGCCCTGGCAGCCCGAATATGGGGCCAAGTGGTGCTGAAAGCGATTATCACCAAAGAGGGTGAAACCAAAGAACTTCAGCTCGTGAGTGGACATCCCATGTTGGTGCCAGCTGCCATTGAGGCGGTCTCACAGTGGCATTACCGGCCGTACTTGTTGAATGGTGAACCAACAGAGGTAGAAACGACCGTGACAGTCACGTTTCAACTTACCTAGGTAGTGCCGCATGGCGTATGTGGGCGGCGCGCAGTGATTGTTCGGTCTTTGGGCAAAGGAAGGCCATGATGGAAAGCGCACAAAAATATCGTGTTGTTGCTTGGTGGAGTTCTGGAAGGACCGGCCTAGCAAAATCCAACTCTGCTCCCAATGCGATCCACTTCACCGCGCCACCTCAGTTTGGTGGTCTCGACGGCAGGTGGACGCCCGAGGATTTGCTGCTTTCAGCGGTTGCAAGTTGCTATACGACTACCTTCCGCGCCGTCGCAGAGTACTCAAAACTTGAATATGCCGACTTGGAGGTAGAGGTTGAGGGAGTAATTAGCAAAACTGATTCTGGCTACTCCTTCAGCGAAATCGTAATTCGTCCGAACCTAACCATTTCCAGCGATGGGGAGAAGACGCGTGCACTCCGCTTGCTGCAGAAAGCAAAAACAGCGTGCCTAGTCTCGCGCGCGCTCGCGGTCGAGCCGAAACTTGAACCACGCGTGCAGGCCCGTGAACCACGAGTAGAGTTCAGCCAGTTTTTGTCAGAAGACTGAAAATAAGGAAGGGTTACAGATGAAACACAAAACCGCAACACAAACAGTAGGTGCACCGGGAGTTTTCAAGCTTCTTCCAGAAGATCGTTTCTTCCAGAGAGTGGCGGATCTTCAACAATCGCGCAGAACTCGGTACCGATCAATCTGGATTAGCGGCGAACTGAGCTCGCTCTACCTGTTTTCGTCAAGGAATTCCGGTCAGCGTACGAGGAGTCAAGCCTAGAGCGTTACCTCGATACGGAAGCACAAGCTCATCTTCCATGAGGGCGATATGTGCCGCTGGGCCACCGAAAGCCGTTGTTCCCAGACGCAGAAGGAACAAAGCAAGTTCACGCATTGAACCGTTCCCTGATAGAGAGGCAGACTCGAAGATTTCGGGCACGGTCTGCTCAGGCATTGCCTTCATGCCTTCTTGAAGCGAGCCGCGCATCGAGAGCGAGTGATCCGCCACCAACAAGCAACAGAAAGATCAACCCAAGCGGCATGCTCACATCGGTGCGAGCCTCATGCAGGGTGCCCCAAAACTCGTTCTGGGCGAACGTAACGATCTTGGTCGAGTACAGGGCAACGGCAATATCGATGAGGAGCGGCACCGTTGCAAGCCGCGTAAGAAAACCGACCAACAGCAGGGTGCCGCACACAATCTCGACTATGCCCACGAATGGAGCCATGACCTGTGACCACGGAATGCCGATTTTCACAAAACGTCCCTCACCCAAGGAATCCGGGAACAGAAACTTCTGGATGCCTTCGGACAGGAATATCCAGCCTACGAGAACGCGGATTAGCAAGATCGCCTTCGCGGCATGGTTCGCCCAGATTAGGTTAGTGTTCAGTGCCATCGAATTGTCTCCTCACGAGATGCAGGGGCATAGGCGCGAACTCAACGGAGTTCCGTTCAGACGTAATCAAATAGGGCCATGAAGCCAAAATCCATGTGCAGTTGCTGATGGCAGTGGAACAGGGTCAGACCGGGATTGTCAGCTGTAAAGTCCACTTCGACTTCTTGATATCCGCCGACCATGACGACATCCTTCATCACACCTGCCGTCGGTATCCCCGCGAGCTTAGTGAGTTCGAAACTGTGCCGGTGAAGATGGATCGGATGGATGTCGTCGCTCGCATTGTGCATCCGCAAGCGGTAACGCTTGCCTTGCCGGAGATGGTAAGCAGGTGTCATCGAATCGCTCGAAAACAGCGCGTCATTAATAGCCCACAGGTTGAATCCGTGGTCAGCTGCGTTCCGCTTTGTAAAGGCCATGTCAATCACGTCGTCTGGCTCTGCGGCGCATCCGTTCCCCTTGGCGAAGCGCGCATAGTTCCAATGGAACGGTCTTGGCCGTGTCCACACCGGCTTTCCCTTGTGTCTCGCGTACTCAACGACAATGCCCATGCCCTGACCGCGATCATCATCCGCAAGATCACCCATGATCCACACTCCAGGATGGTTCATCTCGACGATGGCCGAAATGCGTTCCGCCGTTCCAAGCCAGAGCAGCGGCACTTCTGCAGACGTGGGCGTCGCATTGCCGTCTAACGCTACGACCTTGAAGGAATGTCCCGGTAACGCCAGGCTGCGAATCTCGGTCGCACTGCCGTTGAGGACATGAAAGAGCACCCGCTCGCCCTGTTTCACCCGCACCGGTTCCCCGTGCCCCAGCGTGCGACCATTGATGGTGAAGTAGCGATAACCCACTTCGTAGCCGTGCGGCATGCCTTTCGCGAGCGACGCTTTCATTGCGGACTCGCCTGCCGTTTCCAATTCTTTGACTCGCGTGGCGGGAGCCAGAACATCCATTGCCATGTCGCCGCCTTGACTGAAAGACGGTTCGAACTCCTTGAGTACGAGAAACACCTCCCGGTCGTAGCTCCCCGGCTCATGCCTGGGCTCTATGTAAACGGGCCCGACCTGGCCACTGTACTGTCCTGAGTAGAGATCCGCACCCGCCCGATTATGCGTGTGGTAGAAACGGAAACCGGCAGGACGCGGGGTGAACACGATGCGGCGCATTCCGCGCGCCGGGATGAACGGCGTTCCTTCCTCCGCCGCGCCATCCACATTCGGCGAAACCAGCTGTCCGTGCCAATGCAGCTGTTCCGGGGTGTCAGTATCGTTTTGTACTTCCACCGTCACCGACTGGCCTTCTTTGAAGCGCAACAGAGGGCCTGGGAATTGACCGTTGTAAGTGATCGCCGAGACGATTTGTTTAGGTGCGATCTCGACCGGTGCTGCGCCGATTCGCAGGGTATAGTCCGGTGGATTTGTTTCGGATTGTGTCGAAATTGATCCGACGCTTCGTGGCGCGAGCGTCGCCACCGCGTCGAGCGAAAGTCCTGAACCGAACAACCCAGCACCTGCAGCCGTTCCTGCCCCCTTGAGAAAGTGCCGACGAGACGTTACGTCTTTACTCATGAAGTGCCTCCAGGGGCGAGCCGCAGCTCTCGGAGCGAGGGCTTAATGATCGCCCCTGCACCAAGATTGACAAGACCACGACACCCAACGTTAGATTGAGAATCTGGTCCCGATAAGGAAACCTGCTATCGAGACTCAACGCCAGGGCCAGCGACAAAGCTCCTCGCAAGCCACCCCAAACCAGCACGCGTTGCCACACGAAAGGGATTCGCTTCGAGAACAGATTACCGAATGGCACAATCAGCCCTCACGTTTGGTGGCAAAGAAAAAGCAGCAGCGCAGAAGCGATTGTGACACCTACCGCTCCCCTAGCGAGATGACCCATAAAAATACTGACCAAATCTCCTAAGACTTGCGTTCGCGCGTATTTGCGCACCGCAATCAGCTGGCGCTCAAAGCCATCACCTTCGATCTGGCCAATGCTGCTGACGCGCAAGTAAACATAGCAACGCTTGTGCCTTCTTTGTTGTTCCATACTTGGAACACTACGCACAGCTGAACTTACAACTTACAACCGCCGAACCGTCCTTGAAAGAACTACCCGCTGAGCTATGATGCACACACCAATGAACACTCTCAGTATTCGCGTGCGCTATCGTCCACTTCGTATCGGTTTTTGCGTCCAAAAGGGAAACATGGACGAACCACGGCGCGCATTGCAGCTAACCCATGCCTTTTGGGGAGACCGTTTCAATCCTGTTATTCCGGTCGGAACCTCGGAGGAAGATCGTCGCCTGGCAAAGTCGCTTGTCGAGATGTTTCAGGTGGACGCATTGTATCCGTTGAGTGCGGCCGAGTCCCTTCAAACATTCGCAAAGGAATCTCCATACCATTTGCCCCGCGTTCCGGCACGAGCTTTTCATGGATGGAATGAAAGGCAAAACAGCAGGATTCCTCGACATTCACCACCCGATTCGCAAGATATTCGAGGAGCATATCAAAGACAAGGCTGACGCTACGATCGATCAAGAAAGAAGTAGGCCGACGGATAGCATCAACGTCGCCTGCAAGACTCTCGTACTTGCCTTTCTCCATCGGCTTGAAAACGATCCCGGGGGCGTGGCGATGAACCCGGTGACGAACCCAGATTTACGTGACGGACAATTGTAGTGCTTTGTTTTGCACCAAACACGCCTTCCATTGCGATCTGTGCTTGCAGATCGTGACGGTGCTCCGGCGGTCACCTCTATTGATGGTCGCGCGGAATCGCTTCCTCCCAGGTCTTCGACTTGACCAGCTGACTGTCTTTCAGCAGTTCTCGCGTGTACTTATAGTAGAAATTCTTTTGGTCGGTCGTGACCAGGAGATGCCCGCGCCAGATCAGCGTGCGGCCGTTCAGCTTGAAGATGCTTTCCGCCTCACCCCCAACCGAGCAGGTCTCCGGATGGACATCGTCAGCCTGGTACGTGAGGTACTCGTAGTCCTCCTCGTTGCCCCAAGGGAACTCGTATGTATCTTTGCCCTTCCAGTGTACGGTGGCTTTGTGGCGGATCTCGTCGCGCTCCATCGTCCACTCGCCGGGAAATGGGAATCCTTCATTCTTGATATCGGTCCGCTCATCAGAAGGCTGTGCCGGGGAAAAAGGAGGAGCGGTTTGGCCGTGCACCGGGACAATGGGAAGTACTAAACGCGATCCCTCATTTCCGCCAAGTTCGAGCGAAGTAGTCATGGCGTACGGAGTAGGCAGCATCATCGGCCAGAGGGCGTTTGAGATCGCAACACGAATACGATGGCCTTTGGGGAAGACCCACGAGGTCAGGTGCATTTGAATGTCGAGAGGATAGACCTTGCCTGGTTCCAGATCGCGCGGTTCTGTCATCGACTCGCGTTGTGCCCCGTTGATTCCTGCCCCGGTGATCTGCGTGACCGTGCCATCCGGAGCCACATCAGAGAGCCGTGCGAACCAGTCAGCTAGGGGCGCAGTCGCCGAAACCCGCAGCAGCGCGTGCGGACGGCCTAGAATCGCCACCTCTTCTTGCAGAGGTGCAGAGTCGTAAACCAGACAAAAAGCATCTACCGGTCTCGGATCGCTCAGCAACTCTCCCCACCAAGATCCGGCTTCGACGCCGATCGAAGGAACGTACTTAAGCTTGTGGGTCTCTCGCTTCACTATGGAATCCGAGAGCGTGTGATTGGGCTGCAGAAACAATGCGGATGGCTTCGTATCTTTTGGTGGCCACATGTCTTCGCGCCGCCACTCGCCAGGAACCTCTTTCAGATTTGGATCCGGTGGGTGCCAGTGCTGTACGTAGATCACAAGCCTGGGATCCTGCTCGACGCCAGTATCCCGGCCTTTCAGCCAATGATCAAACCAGCGCACAGCTTGATTGCGCCATTCGATCTGTGGGCCGAAATCTGCATCGTGGGGAAAAGTATGGTTCCACGGACCCACGATCGCTCGCACTTGACCCTTCGCTTGCATGAGCATGTCGGGTACGTTGTCACGATATCCGTCCTGGAGACCGCCGATCAGAAAACTTGGTATCGTGATCTCGCTTAGCGGACGCACGCGCTCCCGCCAGAACGGTCCGTCGCGCTGGTGCTTGAGATAAAGCAGCGACCACGGCGGCGTGTCAAAACGTGGTCCCAGAACTTTCTCATCGAGCGTGTAGTCTGGAGCGCCTGTCCAGCCCTCCGCCATGTCCATGTTCAGTTCGAATTCATCGATGTGTGCGATGCCATCAATGAAGTGGACGTCGTCGTGGAACAGTTCCGCCGTCGCGTCCACGGCGAGAATTGCCTTCAGGGCCGATGGATGCCGCATCGCCGCTTGCAGCGAGTTGAATCCACCCCAGGAAATCCCGAACATGCCGACGCTGCCATTCGACCACGGCTGCTGCGCGAGCCAGGCGATAACTTGTTCTCCGTCCATCTGCTCCTGTTCGGAGTACTCGCGCTCCGGTGGAACGCCTTCACTCGTGCCAAAGCCACGAATATCGACGCGCACGCTCACGTATCCTCGTTTTGCGAAATAGGTGTGCTTCGGATAGTCGCCTGCGGCGGTTCCGTCATCCTTACGGTACGGCAAGTATTCGAGGAGGGCAGGGAACTTCTCTCCCGGCTTCGCGCCGTCCGGCATGTAGAGCGTGGCCGCGAGGCGAATACCGTCCTTCATGGGAATCCACGTCTGCTCCATGCGAACTCCATAAGCGGGCGGCGAGGGCGGTTCGCTGGCTAATGCGCGGAGCGGAAAAGCTCCGCAAAGTACCAACAGGCAGGTGAACCGGCAAGCAATCAGCTTGGCCAAAGTGCCTTTCACGCGAATCATTGCAATCATTGCAATCATTCAAAAATCCTCACTCTGAAAAGGCTGCGCTCTGCCATTGCTCGGAACCCATTGATGTTCTCTCCAGATGACCCTATTGAGCTTACCTCTAAGTGCGGGTCAGCCTGACCTCAATTTCACCCGAGCTTTGTAGCCTGCCCCAAGCTTCTTCACGCTGGATGAGGTCCAGCGCATCATCGCCACGGCCAGCGGACCACTGAAATCCTTTTACTGGCTGGTGTAGTGACTGCGAAATAACTAGGCAGTCATTGCTTCCGCTTTCTGGATTTGGGGCTGGTGCAGCCGGGCTGGATCTGCTCCAAAGTTCGGCGGCAGCGGGTGATCTTTTCCTGGATGGATTCGATGGTTGCGGTCCACAGGAAGGGTTGGGGATTCTGGTTCCGAGCTTGGAGAAATGCTTCGATAGCGGCCTGCAAGTCGGCGACGCTCAGGAAGACGCCGCGGCGGATGGCCTTGCTGTCCAAGTGGCCGAACCATCTCTCGACAAGATTCATCCAACTGGAATTAGCGGTAGTTTACTGATACATCTGAGAAGCAGAGCGGACTTGCGAAACTGCCCTTACCTCCCTCGTCCGCCAGCAGATCAGCGCACTCGACTCGGAAGTCACTCCCCTTTCGGTGCTCACCATGGCGGACGCGTTTTCCAGCAACGGCCTTTTTCCGTTTCGCATCGTCGCGATGTTGGGCGGAGCTTTCGGACTGATTGCCCTATCGTTGGCCATCGTCGGACTATACGGCGTGGTCTCGTTCGTGGTGGGCCGCCGGACCCAGGAAATTGGGATTCGCATGGCCCTGGGAGCGCAGCGGAGCAATGTCCTGCGAATGATTCTGGCCAACGGCATTTCACTGGCCACAGTGGGCGTCGTGATCGGGATGGTCGTGGCCCTGGCTGCTGCACCTCTCATGCGCAGTTTGCTGAACGGTGTGAGCCCGCGGGATCCTCTCACCTTTGTGGCCGTCGCCCTGATTCTTCTGACCGCCACGTTTGTCGCCAGCTGGATTCCAGCCCACCGCGCCACTCGCGTCGATCCTAATGTGGCCCTGCGGTGCGAGTAAACCCGTAGGCTTTGCCGAGCGGCTGCCTGCCGCGTGAATCGCGCTTTCACGCCCCGGAGCCAGCGAATGGCGAATCTTTGATCCTGTCCGCCCCGTGATCGATAAAGAATCTGATGATCGTTGTTCCCAAGTGAGCAGCACACCAATAAGCGGAACGGATTTTGGGTTCGACAGATCTATCGGTGGTCGGTATTGATAAGGTTCGGGTCCAAGCCAACCGGCGTGGAGCTTGCCTGTGCTGGTGCGTGTGCTTTACTAACACCAGGTCGCTGTACGGTTTAAAGAATCAACCGCCGATAATCCCCACCACTTCGATGTTGTGCGACTGAAACCGCTCATCGACCGTACCAATGGCAGGCATCCTTGCAGGATCAAGCGACACAACCTGGGCCACAAGTCGGAGCAGGGGACACACGAGACCGACAACAGCTATGAGAGCAGCGATCCGCGCTCTCGAATGTGCGTTCCTGTTTATTTCACCACGTCGATGAACTCCCATGCCACTTACGCCGTCAACTTGCCTGATTTAATCGCGGTTGAGCCTCACTGGTCGCCCGCTCACCTCTTGGCGACACTGCCGGCCAGTCTCCTCTCCATGCATCAGGGGCTGTGGCGTTCATGTAGCTGATGCGTACTGGCATGGCCGCAAGCCGGTCGGAAAGCCGCGCCTCATTGCGAATCGGCCACCAGTCGTATAAGAAGATCTCAAGAGGGCGCCACATGGAGACCCAGCCGCCGATCGTGAGGCTTTCGCGAACGATCTCGCCAATGCGGCTGCCCTTCATCAAAGCAGCTAGAAAATCGCCCAAGGCAATCGCCGATGCTAAGGCAACGAGGCCAATCGCAAGACTGGTCCGGCCCACACGAAACAATTCACGCAGCCGCCGCCGGTATGCTTGAGCGCGTTGACTGAAAAACTCGTGGATCGCGTCGCGTAAGACAGCAGCCTCATCCGGTAAACCGGCCTCGCGGTCGAGATCAACCACTAGAGCAAGAGTTGCGTCGCTGGGCAAGGCCTTGGCCCAACCCACGATAAACTCTTCAGCTTTGGGGTCTAGGTCCTTGTCGCGAAACGGAGACGGATCGATGGCGTTGAACAACTGCTTCAATTCGCCTACATGCACCTCGATGACAGCGCACTTGGGAGGAATCGGGTCGCCGGCAGAGGGTTTGTCCTTGGCCCCGGAGGCGTTTGTCATCGAGCCAGAATACGCCATTGTGCCTCGCTCATGCACAAGTTCTGCGGGCAGAGCTGTTCGAGTCTTTGTCCGTGACAAACCACCGGATGTATAGGTGATGCTGGGCAACGGCAAAGCAGAGATCCCGTGCTTAATTTTGTCCTCGCGCAACAGCAAACCACACTGGTTCTCACCACCGTTCCTCGTCTGGAGGTCATATGAAGGCGATTCGCATTCGAATCGTCGGATACCGGATAACTTAGCTGTTAAATAAACATTTCGTGAGGTGGATTATGGATGCTAGCAAGAATCTGCAGAACATGAAGAAGCTCGACGATTCGTGGAATGCACAGGATCTCGAAACGTTAGGCGATACCACTCGAAGGATTGCATCGTGCGCTGGCCGAATCAACCGCCAACCCACGGCATAGAAGCCCACGAACAGGAGGCGATCGCATTTTTCAAAATGTTTCCCGACCAACGCCTCGTGAACAATCCTTACAAGATTATTCTCCGGCAAGGCGAATGGACACGCAGGACTGCGAATTTGCGGCTCTGTCTGCGACCTTCATGCCCTCGCTGCTCGTGAGCACCGTGTTAGTGATTATCGGGTCATTTTTCGATAGACGACGGTTGCCCACGGCCCATCGAGCACAAGGAGGCAAAACAGAATGGTTCAGTTATACTTGGGTTGTGATGATTCAGCCTGACCTCCTGTACGGACTGAGGGTTTCTAAGAATCACTCCGTATACGAACTGTTTGCTACATCTGCTGATGACCCTCTCACCGTGTTCGGCCCATGGCAGTTCGACTCCGCCGAGGATATGGCATTGATACTCTACCGTCTTGATTTGAGTGCCGTTGACTACATCGGCGTCGACCAATGGCTCAGTAGAGCTTCGAGTGTGGAAGTTGGCCATTCAATTAAGGGTTCCATGTTGCTCGAAGTGCTCGGTGCCGCCCCGCAAATACTGTCTTGACCATGTCAAAACGTTGTCAACACTCTTAGCTCCAACTCCTCCACGTTGTTTCGAACACCCTACGTCACCGTGGGTCCTCCTGTTTCCAGTCGACGCTGTGCCCCTTCCAAGAACAAACTCAGAACGCTGCCCTGTCAGGGCGCTTTCGAGAAGTTTCGGCAATTAATTGGAACAGGAGGGCACGGAAGGGAATTACGAGTAAAGAGCGGTTACAAAGCGGGGAGCTTAGTTCGGCTGGTTAGAATGCCTGCCTGTCACGCAGGAGGCCGCGGGTTCGAGTCCCGTCGCTCCCGCCAAGTCTTCGACCTGAAACGTTTTTTGCTGTCAAAGAGTCACGACTTAGATTACTTCCGCTACGATTTTCTCGCTTAGTAGGAGCATCTGGAAATTGGTCTAAGCAACAAGATGTTTCTGCACTTCCTTTCCGGAGGCCTCGGTCAGTTGGCGTTGATGTACGATTAGCTCCCTAGCTATCTGTTTGGCCGTATTGCGAATGAAGGCCAAGTGCTTTGCGTACTCTGTGCCCGGCTCCACCTGTTCGCTCGCCAGGTCACAAGAGCCAACAATGGTCGACAGTTTGTTAATTAGATGATGCGCGAAGAGACATGTGGGCTGATAAGATTCCCGGTTTGACTTTTCCATATGGTTACCGTCCCTTCTTTTCCTTTCAATAGAAACACTTCGATTCTGACGCCTTAGGAGAACGAGCACTGTGATTCCAATCACAGTGCGGTGTTACGTCCGATACTGTCTGATTGGTCTTCTCATCCGCTTGTCAAGTGATAAATTGGCATCCGGGTGGTGTTTCCAGACTGTGCAAATCATACTGACCCACCGCGGGATTCAGAGGTCAAGCACAGCCGATATGGAAGAGGAGTCGGCCTGCAGGCACAGACGAAACCCAAGTTTCTTGAAAATATTCTGCACACCCAGGTTGTCCCGCAACATCTCAGCGTGGACGCCGCTTAGTTTCTCGTCGCGTGCGACCTGAACCGTGCGGCGCAGCAACTCGATCCCCAGGCCTTGCTTCTGATACTGATCTGAGACGAGAACAGCCACTTCGGCCTCATGCTTCATGTGTAATTTGATCAGTCTGCCCACTCCCAGGATGCGATGCTGCCCGGTTGCTCGGTCTTTGTAATCCACCACCAGAGCCATCACGCGATCGTAGTCTACGAAACAGATGCGAGCTAGACGCTCGTGTGCCACCCGTGAGCTTAGGCTGGGTGAGGAAAAGTAACGCATGTAGACACTGCGGTCAGAAAGCGTCTCATGGAATTTGCCCATCAGCGGTTCGTCTTCGGGGCGGATCGGCCGGAGCGTGACCTCCGTGCCGTCCTTCATGGTGAATTGTGAAACGTACTGCGACGGATAGGGACGGATGGCCGCCTTTGGGAGTTGGTCTGGACGCAAGCTTAGATCGTGCAAGAGCACCCGCGCATCGAGAGCCAACAGGCCTTCCGACGAGGCGAGCAGAGGATTAAGGTCAATTTCTGCTATCCAAGGCTGCTCCACTACCAGTTGGCTGAAACGGACCATAAGGTTTTCCAGAGCAACCAAGTCGACCGGTAGACGTCCGCGAACGCCCTTGAGTGCTTTGAAAATGAGGGTTTGCTCCATCAATCTCTGGGCAAGAGTGCTGTTGAGCGGTGGAAGAGCCACCGCATGGTCTCGATAGACCTCGACGAATTGGCCGCCGGAACCAAACAGGATCACCGGTCCAAACTGGGGATCAACGCTGCTCCCGAGGATCAACTCGTAGCCTTCTACGCGTATCATGGGTTGCACGGTAACGCCCAGAAACTCGTCAGTACTGGCTTTCTCTGTGACTGAAGACCTTATCGCGCGAAAGGCGGATCGCACCGACTGCTCATCTTGCAAGTTCAACTTCACGCCGCCGACATCGGTCTTGTGGGTGATTGTCTCGGAGAAAACCTTCAGGACGACGGGATAACCAATCTCCGATGCATGTTTCACGGCTTCGTCTTCGTTCTTGGCCGCTCGGGTTTCGACAGTAGGAATTCCGTAAAACGACAGAATTTGCTTCGATTCGATTTCTGTGAGCAGCCGCCGCCCTTGGTTCCGAGCTTTGTCGATGACGTCTGCCGCGCGGCTCCGAGAGCCGCCCTCAGGCTCCAGAGATTCCACTAGAATTGGGGTTTCATAGAGGCCTCGCAGGTTGTAGCTGTAGCGCCACATGTAGGTGAATGCGCGGGCAGCAGTGTCGGGATAAGAGAATGTCGGAATGCCTGCGGTATTGAGGACCTTTTCTCCCATGGTGACGCTGACCCCTCCCATCCAACTTGCGAGCAGAGGTTTTCCAGAGCTTTGGGCGTGAGGTTGCAGACGTTTAGCGACTTCAGACGGGTCCGTCATTCCTTGCGGCGCGAGGATCACCAGCAGACCGTCGCTGTTGGGATCTTTTGACGCGATTTCTATTGCTTTCGCATAACGCTCGGAATCGGCGTCACCCAGAATGTCAATTGGATTGTTGTGGCTCCAATGGCGCGGCAGAAATTTGTCCAAACGCCGCAAGCTCTCTTCGGAGGGTGTGGCTAGCTGACCGCCATTGGCTACAAGCGCGTCCGTCGCAAGAACGGCGGGCCCGCCGGCATTGGTTACGATCGTGAGCCGCGGCCCTCTAGGTCTAGGCTGCTTGCTGAGAGTTTCAGCCATGTAGAAAAGGTCGGCAATGTTGTGCACTCGCAAGACGCCGCAGCGTCGAAAGGCTGCATCCAGAACTGCGTCACTTCCTGTGAGGGCGCCCGTGTGCGATGCCGCGGCGCGAGAGGCGGCCTCAGAGCGGCCAGCCTTAATCACGATAATGGGTTTGCTGAGAGATACCTCTCGGGCGGCCGAAAGAAACGAACGGGCATCGCCCACCGACTCCATGTAAACCAGGATGCTATGCGTGTGCGGATCATCGCCAAAATAATCGATCAAGTCGCCCCAGTCCACATCCAACATTGAGCCAGTCGAGACGATTGCGCTGAAGCCCACCTCCTCGCGCTGACTCCAGTCTAGGATTGCGGTCAGTAGTGCACCGCTCTGGCTTAGGAACGCAACGTTGCCAGCCTTGGGGGTGCCTTTCGCGAACGTGGCATTCAGGCCAATCGCGGGATTCATGATGCCGAGGCAGTTGGGGCCGATCAGTCGCATTGTGCCGCGGCGCAATTGTTGTTGGATCTGTTGCTCCAATGCCGCGCCTTCCGGACCTCGCTCTCGAAATCCCGCTGAGATCACGACGGCGCCCTTTACTCCTGCATCGACACACTCGCCGATCACATGCGCAACGGTGAGTGCGGGGGTGACCACTACGGCCAGGTCCACTTGCTCAGGAATGTCGCCGATGCCTTTGTAGGTCTTAAGTCCGAGAACCTCTGAATGGCTGGGATTAACGGCGTACACTTTCGACCGAAAACGGCTTTCCATCAGATTCGATAGAACCGTTCTGCCCACAGTACCGGGCCGCTCAGTTGCGCCGATTACTGCCACGGAGTCAGGGACGAACAAGGCGTCTAAGCCAGACCTCGCCCCAGCGTTCGCGGACTTCTCCACGGCGGTCTGCGTTTGCTCAGGTAGACTTCCTTGCGTGCGGCTCACAAAACTCTCCCGGCCAAGGATATCAGTGGACATGCAGCACGCGATCATCCGACTGGTGTGAAGGTTTGCTGATCTCGACCCGGGCTTCGAACTTCTGTGTTGTTCCTAGTGAACGCGAGACCAGGCATAGCGCCTTGGCCTTATGCAAGAGACTAATCGCCCGCTCCCGTTGCTCTTCATTAGGAATCGTCAGGCTCGGACGGATAACAATCTCGCTGAAGCCGTAGCCAGTGTCCGTTTTCCTGACGGTTCCCTCCGCTTCCACTGCCAAGTCCGTGTATTCGAATCTTGAGCGCCCTGCGATTGCGTGGAACGTCGTCGTAAAGCAACTCGCGAGTGCAGTCATCAACAGGTCCTCAGGTGTCCACCTGCCTTCGAGACCGCCGAACTGCGGTGGCGCGGTGAAATGAATTGCGTTAGGTGCCGAATCAGACTTGGCGATGCCGGTCTGTCCGGACGTCCACCAAGCTACAACGCGGTATTTATGTTCATTGTCCATGCAGTACTCCGGGTCCTGATTTGGTCGTCCGGAAACTCGTGGGTGCTACTTCGTCAACCGATTCCGAGAAGGGGAATATCACGGTTACCACGGCCACTGTTCCTGATGATTCTGTGCCAGCGGACCCGAGTAAAGCGGTGGCCGAGATCACCGTTGTTCGTGATGCCAATCACACACTGGGTGCTACAATACCAACCGATTCCGAGAAGGGGAATATCACGGTTACCACGGCCACTGTTCCTGATGATTCTGTGCCAGCGGACCCGAGTAAAGCGGTGGCCGAGATCACCGTTGTTCGTGATGCCAATCACACACTGGGTGCTACAATACGCTCACTTGGAAGGTGCTGAATGCACGCTCCTTACGGCTTAAATATCATCGATAACTGCCTCATCTGTCCGGTGCGTGAGGAGCATTTATTCTGTAATTTACCTTTGCCTGCAGTACAGAAACTGAATGAAATCAAGTCCACTGCGGTGTATCCCAAATCGACGATGCTATTTATCGAGGGCCAACAGCCGCGTGGAGTGTTCGTGCTCTGTGCGGGAAAGGCGAAACTCTTCACATCTTCGAGCGATGGTAAAACCATTATCACCAAGGTTTCGGAGGCTGGCGATGTCTTGGGTCTGAACGCGACCATCTCCGATCGGCCCTATGAGGTAACGGCCGAGATGATGGAGCCCGGCCAAGCGAATTTCATCGCCCGCGACGCGCTTCTGCAATTCCTGCGCGAATACGGAGAGGTGGCGTTGCGAGTTGCAGAGCAACTCAGCCGCAACTACTACATTGCATACGAGGAAATCCGCACTTTAGGTTTGACGAGTTCGCCTTCAGAGAAGTTTGCAAAGCTTCTGCTCTCCTGGTCGCCAGATAAAGGTAACGCGAATGAGCCTGTGCATGTGAAGATGACGCTGACACATGAAGAAATTGCGGAAATGATCGGCACGACGCGCGAGACGGTCAGCCGCTTGTTCTCTGATTTCAGGAGGAAGCAGTTGCTGGAAACGAAGGGATCTACCCTGGTCATTCGCAACAAGCCTACCCTGGAGAAAATGTTGAACTCCTAAGGGTCATGTGTCGGCCTGTCACCCCGAACCCGCACGTTAGCGCCTTCTCTAAGTCTCTGCCAGCTTTGAGAATTCGACGCGTTGCTCCAACAACGGATCCGTCGAGCTCGCAAGTTGCTGTTCAATCTGTGCGATCTGGCCGCGCAACCAGCCGGCAACAGCTTCTTCCAACTCGAATTGCGCGCCGAAGCGATAGAAATAGTCAAATGGTCTCCCCCTGTTCATTGAGGGGAATTAGCAGCGAGCCTTGGTCGGCGATGACAATGTTTTTCCAGCTAGAGCGAAATGGCGCGCTCTTTGGAGTGCAGGCAGTAGTGCGCCCAAGAAGTCCTTGACAGAGCCGACACCTTCAT
>QIAN01000201.1 GCA_003225005.1 Acidobacteriota bacterium
CCCGGTGCTCGCTCCACGGATCGAGTGGCTCTCACAAGCCGGGAAAAGGAAGTCTTGCAGATATTAGTGACTGGAAGCTCGAACAAAGAAATTGCCACTCCCTTGGGAATAGAAGTACGCACGGTGAAAGCCCATGTGTCTCACCTGATGCAAAAGCTGGGGGTGACGAACCGGCTCGCGGCGGCTGTTGAGGCAGTCAGGCAGTCAATAGTGAGTGTTTGATCAGAAGTATGACCATCGAGGGGCATTGTGGCTTATCTCGAAGACCTGAGAGACATGATCAGCCAGGTGCATGGCGCGGATGCTACACACGTTGAAAGCGTGCCGGTAAAAAAGACATTTCACGGCAAAACGGTATGGGAAGGCGTCGTTGAGGTCTTTGATCTTATAGGTCATCCGGCAGCATTCAGAGCGTATGCCTGGACGCAGCACACGGATGACCCGAGCAATCCTCTCCGCCACATAACCATGTTGCATTTACATCCCATCGAGTCAGCGCAAGACGCTGTAGACGCACTCATCATTCCCGACTTTAGGAACCCTTGAGACAGAGAGGTCAGCTAAGAAAGTCGGACGGCGAAAGCTGCCGAAGGGGACGCGAAAGGCAGAATTGCCTGTACGCTTCACCGCCGACGATCTAAGAAGCTCTAACAAACCTGGGAACCAACAGTCTTGTTTCCTTCTTGCAGTGGAACGCCTCGAATATTTGCTTCCAAGCACGAGTGAGGGATCAGCGAGTCGTAATAGACCTGGAACAAGAAACTAAGAGTTGCAGCAAAGTAACGTCGTTGGGCTATTTTTCGTCTGCCGGAAGCATCGCCGAGGTGGCGAAGAAGCATTCGAGGATGCCAGCGGGACGCTACTTCGACCCAAATGTCCGGAACAATAACGTAGTCCGGGAATTCGGCAAAAGAGGTCTGCCATTGAAAGACGTATCCATCCAAAGACGCTGCCACCGCTCAGCCGGATGCTGTAAACCTGCCCGGGCGAAACTCGCAAACCGCCGTTGGGAAAAACGAACTGAACGTGCCCGCAGTCCGCGACCGGCACGGTTTTTGACACATCCGCCAGCACTTCTCCCCGTGCATTTCCTAAGAACATCGTGACCTCACCATCGGATGGGCCCGGGTTTGCCACCACGAGTTCCACTTCGACACGGGTCAGCCTCGGCAGCGACGGCGTAAAGGTCTGCCGCACGTCGTTGAGAAGGTTCGTCCATGCGTTCTTCCAAGGCGCGGTGTTTGCTTGGTCCAGCGTCATGGATGTGTGCGAAGCGAGCGGGTTGCCGGGACCTGATTCGACATGAATCGTCACCGTGAAAGTACGCCGTTTCGCCGCACCTGGATTTTCTGAATTGATAATAGGAATTGTGACCTCTGCCTCTCCTTCGGAAGCCGCCCGGAAAATGTAGACATGCGTCGGGCCACCCGGATTCGGTGGCACTACCAGCGAGACGCTCTCGAGCCGGACGACCGGGGAGGATATCTGCGGCGTGCCATATTGACTTGGTCCGACTGTCCCGAGGGTTATTTCTATCTGTTGATCTAGCGTGGCGGTCAGATGTTGTCCATTGTTCGCAAAATTAAGGGACAGTACCCGTTGCTCGATACTCGCCGGGGGCATGCCGACCTTCTGAGAAGAGGCGTTAACGCAAGAGGTCCACAGAAAGACTAGGGCCGCCAAGAAGGCTGCTGATCGCAAGGTTGTCATAGTCCGATACTCTGACTAGAGCTAGATACAATCAGAAGTGCCGTGACTCGATTTCTTGCACGGATAATCATTGGACCGTCGCCCTTACACCACTCCAGCGGAATCTGTCCGCAGCTTGGTCAATTAGGAAACGGAGGCGTTTCATACTGCCCCGCAACCGACACTCTAGGGATTGAAAAGGCCGTTACGGAATACCAAGAATCACCAAGCTTGGCGTTAACAGATCCAGTTTCATCTCGGTCTCGTGGTACATCCGCGACTTCGATGGCGGTAGCCGCCTCCGAAACTTTCACCTGAAAATCCAGTGTCACGTTTGCTCGATGGCGACCGCTACACCTTTTCGAATCTCGGTCGTAGAGCCCGTCATCCGGACGCTGACCTCGTAGGTCGCCGGCCATTGGAAACCATCCCCACCTCAATTCAACACCAGACTGTATGCCTTGCCCCCAGTGAGGGTCACCGAACCGAGGCCGAGCGGCGTGACTCCATCTTCTGCATAGACAGTGATCGTGCCTTGCAAAGACCCTGTTGGCGGCGCCTGGAACCGCTGGCGATCTGGGCCGTAGCCGCCCTGGAGCGCATGCGGAACGCCCGAAGAATCGGTGATCACCACTTTCTTCTGTAACCAACGTGCATAGATCTGATTTGAGCTAAGAAGGTCAACGGAATTGGCCCCGTAAAGCACCCCGAGAATACTGCTGCCGCTGGTCAGGAAAGCTGGCGTCATTACGAAGTGATCTTGCGGAGATACACCTCCGAACAAAGAGTGTTCCGTTCTGAACGTGACCCCATCATTTGAGAGGCTATAGGAGAATGAAGGAGATGGAACTGTGCCAAATGTAGCTTCCTCGACGTAAAGAGCCATGAGATACCAAGTTTTTCCCCCAGCTTGAGACTTCTTAATATCGTTGGCGTAATGAGGGGTGACGAGTGCAACCCCAGTCCGCTGAAATACCGGAGGTGCAACGGAAGTTCCCCGATAAACTTGGCCGATGGCTCCATAAATTCCAACACTGTAACCTGACCTATGCACAGATTCTGAGTTGATCAGAAACGACTGAAGGGAAGAACCATTTGGAGACCCTGGAAATCCTGTCGTAAAACAGAGAGGCCGCGAAGTTTGCACCTTCGTGAGCCGATTTCCAGGAGCCACCCAAATGGTTAAGCGTAGTCCACAGCATAGCGAGGAAACCCGCGCCCCACAAGAGACGGAGCGAGATAAGACGGAGGCCAATAAAATTGGGGCTTCCACGCAATTCGACTTCTCCGGCAAAAATCTAACTCCCTATGGCGGCCTGCTTCGGGTGGCCACGATGCTGGAGAAGTTGGGATTTCAAGAGCT
>QIAN01000202.1 GCA_003225005.1 Acidobacteriota bacterium
GCTCTGGGGTCATCGTCCACTAGCAGAATCGCTTCGTCGTCGTCGGACTGAGGCAGTACATATTTTCGAATCGTTTCAAGCAGCACGGGTTTACGAATGGGCTTAATAAGATAGTCCACCGCGCCCAAAGCGAAACCCACCTGTTTTTGGTCCACTATGGAAACAATAATGATCGGGATGTTCGCCGTTTCGGGGGCCTTTTTCAGGGCGGCGAGTGTTTCGAAGCCATTGCCACCGGACATCAATACATCCAAGGTGATTGCGTCTGGCCGGAGGTGTCGAGCCTGCTTAACAGCCTCTTCTCCCGACTGAGCCATGGCAATCCGATATTCGGGACATAAATAACTGGCGAGAAGCTCACGGGCGGTGGTTTCGTCGTCCACAACCAGGATAAGTGGTTTCCCGCAACCTTCACCTACCACGATCAACGGCCTTGATGGTTCGTTCAGCGGTGGGGTCTCGGATCCCCTGGACCCCGCAGGGAGAGTAAAGGTAAATCGGCTGCCTTTCCCAAACTCGCTTTCCAACGAAATTCTGCCCCCTTGCTGCGCCACCAGGCGCTTGGTGATCGCTAGCCCCAGGCCGGTGCCCTCCTGGGTGGTCCCAGCTGGCCCCTCGACCTGCCGGAACTCCTCGAAGATAACCGCCTGATCCTCGGCTCGGATGCCGACGCCCGTATCCGTTACCGAGATGCGAACCGAATTTCCATCTTCGCGGCAATCGATGTCAATTCGGCCAGCCTTCGGTGTGAACTTCACGGCATTGCTCAACAGATTGTACAGGACCTGCTTGAAACGGACCCGATCGGCGTAGACGTACTGATCCATCTCGATCTTTTGCTCGATCTGGATATTCTTCGCCATTGCCAGCGGCCGAATGGTGGAGAGAACCTCCGGTAAAGCATCTTTGACCTGGAAATCTTCACATCGCAGTTCGAGTTGCCCGGCCTCGATTTTCGACAAATCCAGGATGTCATTGATTAACTGCAACAGGTGCGCTGAACCCTGTTTGATGTGATTCACAAAGCGTTTCTGCTTGTCGTTAAGCGGGCCTGCAGTCTGCTCGGCTAGAAGATCCGAGAAACCCACAATGGCATTCAGTGGGGTCCGTAACTCATGGCTCATACTGGCGAGGAAACTGCTCTTTAGCTTTGTGGCGCGTTCAACCTCGCGGTTGCGAAGCTCGAGCTCCTGATTGGAAGTAGCCAAGTTGTCCTCGATCCGCTTTTGCGCCGTGATGTCTCTCCGAAGCACGTCGGCATGCCTTCTCCGGCGACTCGCGACTGCGGCCAGAAGCAATGCTGACGCGAACAAAAGAGTCAGCAGGGAGATCACCAACACGCCCATCGCCCCTACCGTTAGATTCAGATGGATCGAGCCCAAGTCGAGCACGTAGGTCTTCACCGGTACTGCGGCGTCTGGTCTCGACTGGCGAATCCCGGCCATGTAGCCCAAGACAGCCGAGCAGAACAGCGCCGCCAGGATCACGATGGGCTTGAATCGAGCCCGTTTCCTTCCGCTCGTGTCTTCACTAGAATTCAATTCGCAGCCCCACTTGCCCTTCCCGCCCAGGCAGGTACTGCAACGGCTTGCCCAGAGGCGCAGAGGATACCTTCTGGTACTGTTCTACCGCGGCCGGATTGGCTCGATTCAACAGATTGAAAAACTCGAAGACAGCCTGCAGGCGTACTCTTTCGCCGATCGCAAATCGCCTGGAGAAGCGCGCGTCCACATTGGCGTAGGGCGGCGCCTGGAAGTGGTTGCGGCCTGCACGAAAGTCCACTCCGTTGTACAGACCGCCGCCATCGGCGTCGGTTAGCAGCAGAGGAACGTCGCTGAAGTGAAAGCCACTCTGCGCCCGGAAGATGCCGCTGACTTCAAATTTCAAGGGGAGTTCGACCGTCCCGTCCAGGAGCAAGGCCTGAGTCAGAGCCAAGTCCGACGGGCCACGATCCAGACTGGGTCCGTTGTAGAATTTCCCTGCTTGCGGCACCGGGTTGCCATTGCTCGCGATAAACGCCCCGTTTGCGTTGGTCTTCGCGCTCACCGGGTCCGTGACCAGCGTGGGGACTCCAACAAAACTGTCGGTTGGCCCTTGGGCAGCAAGAACCCCTGCCCCCAGGCCGGTCTGTACTTCGCTCACGAAACTGGAGTGCAGGGCGTCATCGACAGCATTGGCCCAGGTGTAGAAGACCTCGATCGTGAAGCGTGTGCTCATGGCCTTGCGCAGTCCGACGCTCAACCCGTCGTAGCGGCCCTGGTACCACGGACCATAACTCTCGGTGGGCTTGGTGCCGGTGCCGGGCTGAAGTTCGCCAGTATGGCCCGGCATGCGGGCTGCAAAAGCCAGATTCGTGGTTCTGACTCCCAGCATGTTCCGTATATCGCGATGGTTATAGTCCGCTTGCACCACGGTCTTGTTGCCGATTTCCCTTTGTACCCCGAAGTGAAAACTGCGCGTGTAGGGCGTCTTGAACCTTGTATCTACCGTGACCGGAACCAAGAAGTTTGCCGGAACCGGGAAGTTCATGGTGAGGTTGCCAAACCCGCCCCAGAAGAAGTATCCAGGCTGTTGGCCTACTGCGGCGCTGGCAGCGTTCGCGAATTGCTGTGCGGTCAGGCCGCTCAAGGCTTGCACGTTGCTCTGGCTCACGACGGAGTTGAGCGGGATTTCCGTGGGGCCAACGCTGTTCAAATGATCGATTCCGAAAAAAGGCAGGCCCGGCGTAGGGCACGAAGCGCCCGTCGACGCGATCTGCGCATCGGTCAGCACCGGCGAGGCGCATAATCCGAACAGTTGCGGAAGGATGGATGGATCGCCGTAGAACAATCGCGGAAAGGAGACTGTTTCGTCGCTGAAAAGGTTTGCCCCGCCAAAGGCCGGTATGTCGCGCGCCAACCCAATACGGAAATTGTCGTAGAACACTCCCCAGCTGGCACGCAGGACGGTTTTGGGGGTAGGCGACCAGGCGAATCCCAGGCGAGGGGAAAAATTGGTGGAGTTGGGAAAGCGCGAATCATAATCCCAGCGCACCCCGAGATTTAGCGTCAAAGTCGTGGCGATCTTCCAATCATCCTGGACGAACAGACCCTGGTAGTTGTTGCGCAGACGGATTCGGTCATCCTGCGGCGTCGGTCCCGCCACCGCGGTCAGCACATAGACTCCTGAGTTGACGGGGCCAAATTGCCGAAAGTCGGGAGTGGTTGCAAAGAGTTGATTGAGAAGATTAGCGGATTCCACTCCGTCCACGTGCGCGTGTTGGAAGTCCCAACCGAACTTGATCTCGTGCCTCTGCACTATTTTGTCGAGGTGTGCGCCGGTGGAAGAGTATTGTGGCTGGATCAGCAGTGGCGTGAATCCCGCCCCGAACTTTACTTGCCCCAGATCACCGAACAGGCCGCCGGTGGTGAATCCACTGAACATGTTGAACAACGTGGTGGCCGGGCTGGCCTCCGGGTGCGCCGGTCGCTCGGCGAACGGTTCCCCACGATACTGCGCATAGGCGCTGAGCAACCACGGGCCGCTCAGTTTTCCCAAGGTGGCCGTGTCGTGGAATCCCAACATCAGATACCGCGAATCGGAATCAGTCCTGGTGGAAGGCAGGTTTACCGCCTCCGACAAGGGCAGAAAATTGGTTACGTGACCGTTGATCAGGTTCATCTGTTCGGTGACGCGGTGCCGGCCCAATTGCTCGTCGAGCTTGAGAAAGGTGCGGGTTTCGAAGCTCTGGTTGTGCTGGTCAAACGTCTCCTCCCGCGTTTGCAAAAACCCCGGAGTGTTCGGGGGAAAAACGAAGTTGAGTTGGCGGCTCTCGTGGATGCGCTCCACCGACCCGAAAAAAAAGACGCGGTCGCGGAGGATTGGCCCTCCCACGTTCGCGCTGGGGTCCCAGCGCAACAGAAACGGTGCGCGCGTTCCCGAGACATCGGAGGAGTCGAAGACACTGTTGCGATGGAAAGCAGAGAGGAGTCCGTGCCAGTGGCTGGTCCCGCCCTTGCTTACCACGTTCACGACTCCGCCGGATCCATGTCCGAACTCCGCACTGTAACCCGAGGTGAGAACTTGAAACTCCAGAATCGAATCCTGATCGAAAGGAGCTGCTGGCCCACCATCGACCGCGTCACTGTTTGGCATGCCGTCAAGCAGGAAGACCGCGTTCCCGCCTCGTTCTCCGAGGATGGGCGTCGCGGCGTCGGTTCCTTCATCCGCTTGCCGATTGATCGTAACTCCCGGAACCAATTGCATCAGGTCAAGGTAGTTCCGTCCGTTGATCGGCATCTGCTCGATCTGCTGTGGCAGGATGGTCTCGCCCGAGGAGGAGATGGTGGTCTCTAGGAGTGACGGATTGGCCGAAACGGTGATCACCTCTTGTGCGGTGCTGACTGCCAATACCACGTCCAGAATCAGCAGGCGATTCACCGTCACCGTCAGGTCCGCGTAGAACTTGACGGCAAAACCAGGCTGCGCCACCCGCAGGCTGTAGGTTCCCGGCTGCAACCCCGAGATGCGATACGCCCCGATGGAGTCACTCGTGGCCTCGATTTCGCTGGTCAGAATCGGAGCGCTCAATGTCATCATGGCACCCACGATTACCAAATGTTGCTGGTCTGTGACGGTTCCCCGGAGTGTGGACGTCGTCTGGGCTGCGAGAGGGTTAGACTGTGCCGCCGAGAAAACAAATAGGAATAGGAGAAACACCAGGCGGGCCACATGGGAGCGGACCGGCACACTCTCGTCCTCGATTTCAAAACAAGGGCAATGTATGATATGCATCACATCGGCGGAACCCTCATGGCCGTTCGCATCATTATTTCTCATTCAGCTCTGACTCTCTTCCGCGCACGCATGGCGCGAATCCTGCTTGCAGCGTACAGCAGCTTCACGCAAATGACCTGTTACCGTAGCGCTCAACACTCGACATGACCCGAGGTGTGAGTGTGCGACACCCATTGGCTGTCTTCGATAAAGCTGCGCCCGGTCAAGCAACCGGTAGGAGAATCAGGCCTGCCACATCCAAGCCAATGGCGGTCTTCTTTTCCATTGACCAATCCATGTCAATCCTCAATGTACGGGCCAAGGACTGGGGGCGAATTACGTAACCATTTGAACCGGTGCGAGGAACCGAATTCGGGAATGCTACCCTGATCCCCTTGCCTCCCCTGCCGCCGCGCCCCGAGAAAGAAAATCAGCGGTGCCGCTCCTCACCTGGCGCTCGAACTGGTCGAAGATATGCGGATCCCACCAACCTTTAGCTACCTCTCGCTTCATCATCTGAAGCGCATCGGTAACGGGAAAGGCCTTCTTGTACGGCCGCTCCGTAGTGAGCGCATCGTAAACATCCACAATTTGCAGAACTCTGGCGGTAATCGGGATTGCATCTCCTCGAAGTCCATCCGGATACCCAGAACCGTCGAGTTTTTCGTGATGGTGGCGGATGATCGGGAGCACGAGGCGGAACGATTTTAATGGCGCGCAGATCCGCTCGCCTACCACGGGATGTTCTCGAATGACTTTCCATTCCTCCGCGGTCAGGCTACCCGGCTTTAGGAGAATCGCATCGGGCACGGCAATCTTTCCAACATCGTGCACCACGCCGGCACGTCGAAGGGCCGTAATTTCATCCACGGTAAGTCCGAGGTGCTCCCCGAGACGCGCCGAATAGTCTGATAGGCGTTCACAATGACCATGAGTATAAGAATCTTTGCCTTCAATGCTGCGCCCCAGGGTGAAAAGGACTGACTCGGCCCGCTCCAGTTCGTCGGTGCGGTATTTGAGGGTCAAGAGGGATCGTACGCGGGTGAGCAGTTCAATGTGATCCAACGGGCGCGTCAGAAAATCATCGGCTCCCGCTTTGATGCCTTCGATTCGGTCCTGCTTGTCGGAGAGTGCCGTAACCAGGACGACGGGTATTAAATACGTTGCCGGGTTGTTCTTAATTTTCTCGCATGCCTCAAATCCGTTCAGGCGAGGCATCATGACGTCAAGAAGTACCAGGTCGACTTGAGTTTTGCTGAGTTCTTCAACGGCAGCTGCACCGTCCGACACAGTAATTACCTCGTTTCCCTCTGCGGTGAGGAGTTCCTCTAACAACTCACGATTTGCGCCTTGATCATCGGCAACTAGAATGGTTCCGGTGATGGGCGGATCTGACTGCTGCAACATTTTTCACGACTTCTTTGGCCTGTGCGGTGTAAGTGTGGCATCGAAGAAGGGCAAGAGCTAATTACCGAAGTTACAACTTACGTGGAGAAGGTGAGCGACTGATCGGGTTGAGCCGCCCGTTTGACCGCAATCTGCTGAGGCCAGCATTTTAATGTTGGTAAATTCCCTATAACCACATCTTTCTGGATCTGGCTGCTGAAACGTCGGCAAACTACTGAAATGTCGGCGCTGCCCAGCAAGCAAAGCTGCTTGACTCAGTGTCAACGGCTGGTGAAGACCGGAGGACGGCTGGTAAAACATGCACGTTATTAGTGGTTGCTCCTGGCGGAAGGACATCTGAACCGGCGGCTGTTCGCAGCGATGCTGGGCCGGATCGCGCTACTGCCGGTACTGACGGGTTAGATAATGGTGGTCAGGTCGGCAGCGAAAATCCGTCTACAGCGGGTTAGGGTAAGGAGAGGTGTTGCAAAAGCAGGCCACAAATAGGGCAATTTCGGCAATGCTGGTACAGATCGCATACCGATTCAGCGCACTCCAGATGAAAATCTTTTCACCGTGTTGCGAGCGGGCGAGATGGGTGTAGAATTATGCCCATTTTTGGGGGCAAAAGGGAGATTCGTGTCAAGACTCTCGCGAAGATCCTGGATACACAAATTCACCGGAGGTGTTCAGATGACACGTAAAGTGTTGGTGCTTTTGTTCTGTGCGACGGTTGTACTGTGCGCTGCTGCACCACTAGCATTCGGGCAAGAGCAAGCCAATGCCCCGAAGCCGAGATTGAGAGCATTGCACACGGTCAAGCCGGGGCGGGGTTTGACTAAGGAGATGATCAACTCGATGGTCTCGCGTTCAGCGAGTGCTTCGACGAGTAACTCGCTCCCCTTGTGGCTTTTCAACGTCCAGTCTAACCGAGATTTTAACGACTATACGGGCGTGATGGTGGGGACCGACCCCTTTAATGGAGGAGCCGGACAGTCTAACATCAAGACCCAGGTTGTTCCGCTTATTATCAGAACTCACAAAGTTGGGGTGCGCGTTGGCACGAACAACATAATTTCCACAAAGCCTGGCGTTACAACTTTTGACCCGACAGTGCCTAACACGGCCTGCTTAGCCGCGCCTAACGACGTTCCAGTTACGCTGTTTCAGCAATCGCCGATTATTAAGCCAGCGGACTTCAACTATGGCGGCACCGATGTGGGCCGCACACAGGCTATCGATGCCTTCCAGCGGGCGAACTTCTGGAGGGTGATAGATCGGGCTAGCTACCATGTGAGGCTCAGTCCGGTTCAAACTCTCGCCCCGATCACCATAAATATCCCTGCGGCCAGCGGTCTCGCCCTGGCTACTACCGCCCTCGGTCCGCCTGCCTTTTGCGCTCCCATGGGGATTATGGACATCTTCTTGTTCGACAGTATTGTGACAAACCAGATCCTTCCGGCGCTGGCGGCGCAAGGCGTCAACCCCAGCACCTTCCCGATTTTTTTCCTCTCCAACGTGGTGATGTCGATTGGTTCCCCAACTAACCTCAACAATTGCTGTGTTCTCGGCTACCACGGCACCAACAGCACGGTGCCCATACAGACCTACTCGCCTGTGGATTTTGACTCCACGGGGCTCTTCGGTTCTGGGATTCTGGATACTGCCGTTGCGTCCCATGAGGTGGGGGAATGGATGAACGACCCATTCGGCGACAATCCAACGCCGCCCTGGGGACATATCGGACAGCAGCCGGGCTGCCAGGGTAACCTCGAAGTGGGTGACCCGTTGACCGGTACTGAAGCTCCCCGGATCGCGATGCCGAATGGATTCACTTACCACCTGCAAGAGTTGGTCTTCTTTTCGTGGTTCTTCAGCTCGGATTCAATTGGAGTCAACCGCTGGTTTTCCGACAATGGCACCTTCTTGACGGATGCAGGCCCGCCCTGCCACTGAGCATCGCCCTTCAGTCTGAGAACCCAGCGCGCAAATGCGCTGGGTTTTTCATCTCTCGGCAGCACTGTTTAAAAAGCAGCATTCGGAAAGGTTGTGTCAGAATTGCATTCAACACGCGCCAATGCCCAGCAAGCAGAAAATCAATCTCGAAAAAATGAAGGCATCGCTCGACACTCTCTGCCCGAAGTGCGGATATTCAATCCCGCCTGAGAAGCTGTACCGCGTAGACTCAGACCACATCCAATGCCCTAAAAGAACGCGAACAAAATAGAGGCCAGCTCTTTCAACGAATCACTGTGATTTCACCTGAGTGCCGATCGAAGTACCTATATCTCACCATGCATTCTCCAAACAAACTTGCGCGAATAATCCCTCACGGCCTCTCTTCTCTCCTTGCCACTTGCTCTTCGGCGTTGTTCAGACTTTGGTAACTTTCCATCGATTTTTCCTCGTCTAGAATTTAATCTGTCCCCAGAATTTCAATCGTCCGACAAAGTGAACAGGCGGCCATCGCTGTGAGCACACAATCTCCGTCCGAGGGCACGAAGCCCACCGCTCTCGGCATGCGCCAAGTCGAGGGTCGGGAGTGGTGGCTTTGGGGTTCCGCCGTAGTCGTCACTCTGGTCCTGACTGTCGGTATCCTTTCTTTAACCTTTCCTGGCTTTCACCTGCCTACCGACGCTGCCTACTCGCTGAACCTGAAGGAGTGGGTTCGCGGGCTGGCCGCTCTCGTCCTGTTATTCGATATCTACACCGTCTACCAGCATTGGCAACTGCAGCGAGTCCGTCGCCAACTGGCGGAGCGCGAACAGCTCTTTCAATTGATCACGGAAAATGCCGCGGACATGATTGCCGTGGTCGACCGCAACGGGCAGCGCCTTTATAACAGTCCCGCATATCAGAGAATCCTCGGATACAGCGCAGAAGAACTGGCAGCAACTTCTTCCCTGGACCAGATTCATCCTGACGATCGCACGCGTGTACTGCAGGCTTCGGAGAAAGCTCGCGACACTGGCCAGGGAGAACGGCTGGAATACCGCATTCGACATAAAGACGGTTCCTGGCGCTTTCTTGAGTCCACCGCCAGCGCCATTCGGAGCGCGGAAGGGAAGACCGATGGACTAGTGATTGTGAACCGTGACATTACCCAGAGGAAACGGGCAGAGGAAAAGCTGGCCCACCAGTCCTTCCACGACGGCTTAACCGATCTACCTAACCGCGCTCTTTTTCTCGATCGTTTGCAAAGGACCGTCACCCTCTCGCGGCGGCACTCGGACCTCAAGTTCGCGGTCTTGTTCATCGACATTGACGAGTTTAAAGTCTTCAACGACAGTCTGGGGCATGCCGCCGGTGACGGCCTGCTCATTCAGGTCGCACAGCGTTTAACGGCGAGCCTCCGGGGCGCCGACACGGTTTCACGTCCGCGCCTGGGCGATAACCGCGAACCCCTGGTGGGCGAGAGTACGCTAGCCCGGCCAGGAGGCGACGAGTTCACCGTGCTCATCGAGGAACTTCATAACCCCAGCGACGCCATTCGCGTCGCCGAGCGCATTCAGCAGACACTGGCCCTTCCTTTCGATTTGAATGGTCAAGAGATCGTGTTGAGCGTAAGCGTCGGCATAGCATTCAGCACCAACGCTGGGGCCGAGGCGCAGGACGTCCTCCGCGACGCCGAGATTGCCATGTATCGCGCCAAGAGCACCGGCAAGGCCCGGTGCGAGGTGTTCGACCATGCCACGCATGCGGGCGCTATCAAACGTTTGCAGCTCGAAACTGATCTGCGCAAAGCCCTCGAATTGAACCAGTTCCGCGTTTACTACCAGCCTATCGTGTCCTTGGGCAACGGCCAGATCGTGGGCTTCGAGACGCTCAGCCGCTGGCAGCGACCCGAGGGTCTGGTCATGCCAGGGGAATTCATCGCGGTTGCAGATGAGACGGGCATCATTTTGCCCATCAACCGCCAACTGCTTTACGACGCTTGCCGGCAACTCCGTTCCTGGCAGGCGCTGTTTCCCTCTGATCCGCCACTTACCATCAACGTGAACATCACGCCCAAACAGTTTGCGCAGCCTGAACTGGCCTCTCAGATTGGCAATACCTTGCGGGAAACCGGAGTGGATCCTTCCTGGGTCAACCTGGAGATCACGGAGACGATTGCCATGAGCGATGCCGAGAGGTCGGCCGTCGTCCTGTCTGAGTTAAAGGCTCTGGGGGTTCATTTGGACATCGACGACTTCGGCACCGGCTATTCCTCCCTCAGCCGCCTGCAGCGTTTTCCCGTAGACACCCTCAAGATCGACCGTGCTTTCGTCTCGCGCATGGACGCGGACCCCGAAACTCATGAAATCGTTCGTATCATTGTCATGCTCGCCCACGGTCTACGCCTGAAGGTCGTTGCGGAAGGCGTAGAAACACAAGCGCAGGCGGACATGCTCAAAGATATTGGCTGCGAACTGGCTCAAGGATACCTGTATTCCAGGCCTGTCGCTGCCGAGGCAATCGAGCAGCTCTTGCGTGACAACCGTGCGGCTAGTATCTCTTCCCCGCGAGCGAAAGCCGCTACGTCCACGTCTGCATGAGATCTCCGCCGACGGGCGAAGAGCGGGTCCTCGAAACATATCCCTACATTGCCTGGACAAAACGAATCGTTGATTTGCTCGTCCGTCCAGAGCGCGCGGCGAAATCTCAGGTCGGGGACCATATCTTTGGGGGTCGGCGGGTAGCGAACGAATGATTGATTTCAGCGGGCGGCGACTGGTTCAAGTAGTTTGGTCCGGGGGAATCCATTCCCCCGACCGTTCGACGAACTGGAAGCCGTAGCGCTGCCATAGAGTATCCGGCGACTCGATTCGGACTGGGCGGACCCGGCCAACAAGTCGATCCTGTCCCGACGCAGAAAGGAAGACGTCAAATATGGCTTCCTTTCCGAGCGACCGGAACGTTACACAGAAATCCCCCGGTGCTAAGGTTCTCGGTCGTAGTGACTTGTTCAAAGATCGGCCGCGTTCATCCTGACCCTTGAGTTTCAAGATGAGCCGCATGCGCCCGCGAACGTGAGCGCGACGTTCTGGGATTTGAGATTGAATCTCCTCTGCGAGCCGCTTCTTCAGTATCCTCGCGCTGGTCCCAGCGCAAGAATGACGTTCAACTACGCCGTAATGTGACCCACGATTTCTGCGCCTCTCGAGCAGGAAACCGACAACGACGTTAACCAACGCAATACCTGTTTGGAAAAGCCTGATTGACCTGCGGCTGAAGTTCTGCGGTAATCAAGTGCGTTCTTCTAAGTTGTTGAAATTCCATGGAGAATTACGATGTTACAAAATCCGAACAACAACTTTGATAGCCGATCCGAAACCGAGGATGGGCGGATTTTTGTGCGCTCACAGTCAGTTGTTTCGCGCCGAGTGTCCGGAGAAACGCTAATTGTTCCAGTGCGCGGCAAGGTGGGCGATCTCGCTTCCATTTACAGCTTTAATGAAGTCGCTTCTCTTATATGGCAGTGGCTGGAGATGCCGAGGGACGTGTCTGACCTGGTGTCGGCGGTTGAGCGCGAATACGACGTTGATCCTCAGCAGGCGCAACAAGATGTCTCGAAATTCCTGAATGACATGCTGTCAGCTGGCCTGGTCGAGGTTCGGGACGCGATGCATGCAACCGAGGCTGAATGGCCAGTGGGGCGGGACGATCTGGCTGCGGCCGGCGCAAGATGAGATTGGGACGCTGTTCACAGCATACGAATTGAGGGTGATGGATCAAATAACTTACGGAGCATTCAGCGCGGATCTGCATCAGCGTCAGGCTGGCCAGCGGTCGCCTATGCAAGTCTCGATTGAAGTGACGCGACGCTGTCCTCTGGAATGCCAGCACTGCTACAACAACCTTCCGATGGGAGATCGGGACGCTCGCCAGCGCGAAATGACCACCGAAGAGCATTTTCGCGTGTTGGACGAATTGGTGGAGATGGGCTGCTTCTGGTTGCTCTACACCGGCGGGGAAATCTTCGCCCGCAAGGATTTTCTGGAAATTTATACCTACGCCAAGAAGAAGGGATTTCTGATTACCCTCTTCACCAACGGCACCCTTATCACGGAAAAGATTGCCGATTATCTGCTGGAATGGCCGCCTTTTGCCATCGAGATTACGTTGTACGGTCGAACCAAAGAGACTTATGAGGCGTTGACCCAGATACCGGGTTCTTATGAGAGATGCCTGCGAGGAATCAAGTTGCTGCGCGAGCGGGGCTTGCCGCTGAAGTTGAAGACCGTGGCCACTAGCATCAACAAGCATGAAATTTCCGCGATGCGGCAATTTGCGGAAGAAGAGATTGGCGTCGAGTTCAAGATGGACGGGCAAATCAACCCGCGCATCGACTGCTCACAAAGTCCACTGGCAGTGAGGCTGACGCCGGAGGAAGTGGTAGCGCTGGATATGCACGCGCCCAAGGGTGTGAGCGAGTATCGCAGGCTGGCGAAGCACGACCTGGAGAATCCGCCGAATCTTGCACAGAACGACAGCGTGTATTTCTGCGGCGGCGGAATGAACGGATTCGCGATTAACGCTTACGGGGAGATGGGAATATGTGTGATTTCGCAACAGGAGACATTTGACATCCGACAGGCGGGTCTCAAACCGGCATGGGAGCACTCTCTTCGCGAACTGCGCATGCGTAAACGCACGCGAGTAACGAAGTGTATTCAGTGCCGGATTCAGTCGCTCTGCGGGATGTGTCCGGCCAATGGCGAAATGGAGAATGGCGACAGAGAAAGTCCGGTGGAGTTTCTTTGCCATGTGGCACACCTGCGGGCGGCGACGATCGGAGTTGATGTTCCGACGCATGGGGAGTGTGAGTTCTGTGCTGGCGGCACTCAGCATGAGGAAGTTCTGGAGGCGGCGCGCCAAATTCGAAGCAAGGAGATTGATGTAGAGAGCTGGGTGGGTCCGCAACAGATCCTTCCCATCCTGAACAATTCGGGCGTGACTACGGGAGGGTGTGGAAGCTGCGGCAATCATTAGAGTGCGGGCCCGCGTCTACAGAACTGCGGTGTTGCAGAGGGGTATGTACTGCAAGGGTGGGTGCTGAATGAATCTCGAGTTGGAACAAAACGATGAAAAGAAGCCGTATGAGCCACCGCGCCTGACAACGATCAGCCTTCGCCCCGAGGAGGCGGTTCTGGGGCATTGCAAGATTGCAGGTACGGGAGGGCCGGTTAGCATGTCATCCTGCGCGGCTACATTTTGCGTGAGCCTCGGATCATAGGCGGCATTCAAGGAGCCATACGGGAGTGAAAACCCATGTTTTACGGGAACGTTCGAGTCCGGATGGAAGCTTCGGCGCCCCGTATTGCAGCCACTTCCGAGTAGGTGGCGTCTCGGTCGAAATCGCGGGTCATCGCCGCGGTGACGCTACTTTAGTTTCTTCGCTGATGCCCTTTCGGATCGATGCTGGCCTTTCCGAGATTAATATTCAAGTCGAGTGGGTTGCAAAGCTTCCTGCGGCCTCAGGACGTCAGCTTTTCGACTCGGGATCGGTTTGGCGCTTGTACGAGGCAGAGGGGGGATTCCAGTTCGATTTCAGCACACCCATCCTGGGCGACGCTCCATACAAGCGGCTGCTGGTCGACGATCAGTTCTGCCGGGCGTCGTTGCTCATGAGCGACGAGTGTTTCAGGAACCACAGTGCTGCAGCTCCCTTGGAGTATCCGCTGGACGAGGTGCTAATCACGCAGCACTTGACCCGCGTGAAGGCGATCGAGTTGCACGCCTGCGGAATCGTCGCCAGACAAAGGGGAGCGGCTTACTTGTTTGTCGGGCACTCGGGCGCGGGTAAGAGCACGACTGCCCGCTTATGGTCGTCCGAGCAGGGTGTAGAGATCTTGAGCGACGACCGGATCATTCTGCGCGAGCATGCGGGAGGGATGTTGATGTACGGCACGCCTTGGCACGGCGAGGCCGCGTACGCATCTTCCGCCAGCTCGCCCCTGTCGGGAATCTTTGTTTTGGAGCATGGGCTGGGCAACGCGATCACTCGCCTTTCCCGCAGCCAGGCGGTGTCTGAGCTCTTGGCCCGCAGTTTTGTTCCATTTTACCGGCACGAGTATGTAAGCTCCGCGCTCGATGTTTTGCAGCAAGTTGCGGACACAGTTCCTTGCTATCGCTATGCCTTCGAGCCCGATCAACGGTGCGTGGAGAGGATTCTTAAATTACGTGACTGATCGTACGAGTACGGATTGCACGATTAAAGACCGTCCGCAGTCAAAGCAGTTCGAATCCTTCAGCCTGGCTATGCCTGCGGGCCGGACTCCGCGTTCGCTTTCAAGCGCGCGGAGCTAGTATGTCCCCTGCGATTCGTGATGGAGAGATGGCTTATGTGAAGCCATCGCCTGGGAGAGCTTGCACAGAGGAGACATTGTTCTGGTGAAGGGCAACAGCGGTTTCCGCCTGCACCGCCTAATCCAGGCCGACGTTCGCCGGGATGTGTTCATCACGCGCGGGGACAGCGGACTGCAAGATGATCCTGCGGTACGGCCGCGCAGATTCTGGGCGTTGCCGTAGCACAAAGACGTGCAGGTTGGCAGAGCGGCAGTAACCGCACGGTTCAAGGGCTCTCGCGGAAAATTGCTGCGGACTCTGGCACGAGGACAGGCTGCCCTGAGGAAGGTCGTAGTCGGTACGCGGTTGTGATGAACAATTTCACGAAGTGCACTAGGCGAGCCCCTTCGCATGGGGATGATTACCCCGCACGAGGTCTTCGAGGAAATGAAATCGAACCGGGAGAGCCACCACGGCATTACTTCCCAGCCGCCAAGGTGTGCGCGCGAAAATATGCATTTATTTCGTATTCCCCCCGCAACCGACCTAATGATGCTGTTTGTTTTTGTGGCAGTCGCTTCGTGCGCTTTCGCGCAAGTGATCTTCAATGGGACTAGTTCACCGGTCGCGGCCGCGCTGACAACCGCCACAAATACTGTGACGTTGTCGCAAACGATTCCTTCCCAGTCCAATGGGCTACTGGTTATCTGCGTCTCGATGAATAATCAGCAGTCTGTGACCTCTACGGTCACCTCCATCACGGACAATGGGTCGGCCGTTGGCATCTTTACCGTCGGAACCGGGAGCAGCACCCCGACCAAGTCCCGCGTCGAAATCTGGGCACTGAAATCTCCTCCCTCCGGGCTCAACACGATCATCATTACGATTCCCGTGACCGCGCCAACCGTAGGAGTAGTCGCTGCCTCTGCCGATTTTGCGGAGGTGGACCAAACAACTCCGTTTGAAACCTTCAACTCCGCCGTTGGCTCCGGAAATGCATCGTCCCCCACCGTGACGGTCGCTAGCGCAGCTGGCGAGGTTGTGATCGATACGGTTGCTATTGCCTCACCGGTTACTCTCACGCCGGCAACCGGACAAACACAAGAATGGCAAACCAGCTCTGGCGTCGCCTCGGTAGATACCGACGGAGCAGGCAGCGTCAAAGCAGGATCTTCCCCCACGGCTACCATGACTTGGACACACACGGGGCCCGGGACGTGGGCCATCGGCGCGGTTTCTATACGATCGTCGATCGTGACCGCGGTCGAGTTGCGCCGCTTTGAAGCCTATTCCACCAGTTCCGGAATCCTGCTGAGATGGCAGGTTGGGCAACAAGCTGACAACCTCGGCTTCAATATTTATCGGGATAGCGGTGCGGGGCGTATCCGCGTGAATCCATCGCTGATTGCGGGTTCGGCGTTGCTAATGCGCGGAGCATTGCCCCAGCACTCTGGCAGAACCTTTGCCTGGATTGATCGGTCCACGGGAACAGCCGGTGGCGGATACTGGCTCGAAGATGTGGACGTCAACGGCACCCGCACAATGCACGGGCCGGTCTTTGCGAATACTGCACCGAGCGTCGAGGCAGCCGGCATCTCGGCCGTATCTCCGGCGCCGATGTTCAGCCAACTGAGCCAGGCGCAACCTCCCGCAGCGTCTGACAGCCATCCCGTCGAGAACGTTCCGCAAACATCTGGGCCGACCAGCAATCAAGTTCAAATGCAGTTTGAACTGGCTGCCCATCCTGCGGTCAAGATCCTGGTCAGGCACGAGGGATGGTACCGGGTCGCCCAGCCCGACCTGGTGAAAGCTGGACTTGACCCTAACGTGGATCCTCGGTCGCTAGGTTTGTTCGCGGAAGCTGTTGAACAGCCAATTCAGATCACGGGTGCAACCGCCGGCCCGGGCGGCTTCGGACCACAGGCGGCCATCAACTTCTATGGAACTGGCATCGATACGCTGTACTCGGGCACACGAGTCTACTGGTTAGTGGCGGGCGAGGGAAGCGGTACCCGCATTCGACGGATAGCGGCAACCGCGGGATCGAACCAGCCCCCGGAAAGCTTCCGGTTTGCGGTTGAGCTCGAGCAGCGGAGCGTCTACTTTGCGGCATTACTGACGCCGAACGGTGACAACTTTTTCGGTTCATTCGTGTCCTCGACACCGGTTGATCAGTTCTTGCATGTGCCGCACCTTGATAAGACTTCGACCGAGCCAGCAAGACTTGAGGTTGTATTGCAGGGTGTGGTTGCAGGTTTTCCACACGATGTGAC
>QIAN01000204.1 GCA_003225005.1 Acidobacteriota bacterium
GATTCCAAAATCGAGGAATTTGAAAGGGAGCACGGCCCGCTACCCGCGGATGTTGTCGAGTTGCAGAGTCGCGTCAAGTCAATCAGGGCGAGCCTGGAGGAGGCCATCAGTAATCACGACTTCGAGAAGGCTCGGGCGTGTTCAGACGAAGAGGGCGCAGCACGTGAAAAGTTGCTTCGCCTCTACCATCGATACGGGATCCTCGGCTGGATTTACGATTAGATTCCGAACACGTTCCTGTGCGACTCCTGGTAAACGCGCTAATCGTCGAAGTGGAATCCAGAGGAAAGCGAGCCGGGGACTTGTCCGGTTTTGCGACTTATCAGAGTTAGGGAAATGGCCGCTGTTCAAGGATTCAGTTACCGGTGCAAGTTTTATCTCGAACACCGTCACCTCGCGGTACACTTGTGCTGGTGAATGACTGATGTCGCCGACCTCACGCAGCTCCCGAATTGTTGAAGGTCTCGTCCACGGAGCCCCTGCGTCGGTTCTTTTTCTTGCCTTTAGTCTCGGATTTAATGCGCGCGTGAGCACGTCGCAGGTAGGCTTCGCGTTGCGGAATCCGCTTGAACCCGAGCAGAGGCAAGGATCGGATTCAGTTGTCGGCCAGTCCCAGCAATCTGAACGAGGCACGTCACCCGCAAACGCTCCCAAGCCCGTGCTTACCGACGGCACCCTAGTTCGCCTGAAGTTTGTTCGAGCTGTTGTATCTTCGCAGGTTATTGCCGGGGAAAAGGTGCCGCTCGAAGTCGTTGAACCCGTGCTCGTAGGCAAGTTGGTCGCAATACCTCAGCACAGTGCCGAGGAGGCAATCGTGACGATGGCCCAGGCAGGCCGAAGCATGGGACGCGGCGGCAACTTGCAGTTCAAGATCGAAAACATTCGCCTGGCTAATGGTGAGCTTGTGCCAGTGCGGGCCGTGAAAGACGTGAAGGGAGGGGGAAACCGAGCGGTCGCACTTACGGGGGAAGCAGGAATGGCGGCAGGGTTTGCGTTCTGGCCCGCTTCGCCCCTCGGCTTCCTCATCTACGCTAAGGGAAAGAACGGAACGATTCCTGCTGGAGCTGAAATCACAGCCTACATAGTGGGCGACTTCGCGCTGGATCCATCGAAATTTCAGGATGCTGCCATGGTTCCTCAGGAGAAAAGCGCGCCCAAATGACAGTTGTTCAAAGAATATGCATCGTTCCGCTGATGGTCCTGACGGTGACGCACTGTGTGCGGGCGCAGAAGACCACCGCCACTCCTCCGCGGAGTTCTACAGCGCCCGAAGGAGAGGGGAAGCAGAGGAGCGAGGACGAAACTAGAAAGCGTTTGGAACAGCTTGCTTGCGGCCCTTCCGGCGTTCACTTTTCACATCACAGCGAAAAGGGATCACAAGCTCTTCCGAAGCAGCCTCCTGATAAAGGGCTCATCTATGTTCTCCGTACAAAGGGCCTGGAGGGCGCGACTGTCCAAGCGAAGCTGGCGATGGATGGGAAATGGGTGGGAGTAAACGGCATGGCTAATTATTTTTATGTCGAGGTTGACCCCGGCCCTCATTACTTCTGTGTGAAAGCAGGTTTAGACAAACCCGGCCTGCTTAGTTTGGTAATCGAAAAAGGGAAAACCTACTACCTGCGCCAGAACCTTACCATGGGCGGGACCGACCTTGATCTTCTCGATGAGGAGAAAGGCAAACAGTATGTAGCCAAGTACTATCGAAGTTCTTTTGAGGAGAAACACAAGAAATAGGCGCGCCGCTAACGGGATGTGAAGGGAGAAAGCGACATCGAAAATTGTGGGACAGACAGAACATTCCCCACGTGCCTGATTAACGCCGTAATCGGGAAGTGGCCTACGACCAACAGTGGTTGGCGGGAATCATTCGTAGCGGAGGGCTTCGACGGGATTGAGGCGGGCGGCGCGGGACGCGGGGTAGAGTCCTGCGACAAGGCTGACGATGATTGCGAATCCGATGGCGCTTAGCGCCAGCCACCAGGGAACGTAGGATATTTTTACGTTGGGCAAATTCTGCCGGTGAAGATAAATGGTGGTGCCCCAAGTCAGCGCGGATCCAATCAGCCAGCCG